>CAZNKC010000168.1:0-12543 GCA_964573315.1 uncultured Verrucomicrobiaceae bacterium
GCGCGTGAGCTGGGCGGGGATTTGACGCACGAACGGCCAGCAGACCGCGGCGCGGCGTTCCGTCTGACGCTGGAAATCAGAGGCGATCAAAACGCGAATGCGCGCGGATAACGTGGAGTGCCGACGAGTCGTCGGTACTCCATGTCCGCGTCCCGGCTTCTATCCGGTCTTACTCGAATTTGATGCCGAAGGCGCGGTATTTGGCGATGATTTCCGCTTTGAGTTCGTCCATGCTGCGACCGGCCAGCAGGCGGTCGAGGTAGGCCTTCCTCTGGACAGCAGCGGGATCCCGGCTTCGGTTCGGGTCGCGGCTGCGGTAAGCGAGGGCGGCCTTGGCGACTTCCTGGTAGTAAGCATGCAAGCCGGCCCCAGTGCCGTCTCCGTCCATGTAGCCGAAGTAATAAAACAACAGCATTCCATCCGTGATATTGCGGTGGCGGATGATGTCCGCCTCTGAGCGGCGCTCGTCCCAGTCCATTTGCAAATAAGCCATGAGCCGGTCCGCTTCGAACTTGTATCTCTCCCGGTCTTTGAGCATCCGCTTCATGGAGGATTCCAGGCCCTGAAAGCTCATCTTGCCATTCTGATAGGCGACATCGCGCAGGAAATGCGTCAGTCCGTTGTAACTCCAAGGCAACAGGTAGCCGCGCATGTCCGCAGTGAAAAGCTGGGTGACAAGAGTGACCAGTTCACCATCGCTTTTTTCACGACGATCAAAGGCGTAGCGCTGGGCGACCTTTTTCAGCCCAATGGAATCGAATCGGGTGATGCCATTGCCATCCTTGATGGTACCGCGATTGTCACCGCCACCGAGCGCGACGTAGTCCTCAAAAGTCTCGGCCATGAAGATGCGGAAGAAGGGACCCTCCCTTGGCTGAGGCGCCCAGTTCCAAGGCAGTTGCCGAATCGCCTCGCGGACAAGCTCGAAGTCGGCCGCCACCTCCCGCACCACCGCGTTGGCAAGCGGTGCGGTGCTGATGAACTCGAACGAGCCTGAGTTGTAATGATAGCGGCGGGCGCCGCTGTCCTGTTTGCCGACGGTGATTTCGAGATCCCTGGGTTTGACGTTGATCACACCCGGCCATTGAAGGTCGGCGGCGGGTGCAGCGGGTGCAGCGGGCGCGGCAGCGCTTGCGGTCTTGAGAAATGTCTGGTCGGCGGCGGACAGGGAGCTGATCGGAACGGAGCTTTTGGCGCCGTTCTCAAGCTGGAGGATGACGTGGGGTTCGTTGACTTCAACCAGCGACGCACGGACCGTGCGGCCTTCGAGATTGGTCCAGGTGCGGAGGGCTTCCTCCTGCGCCATGGCGATCTGTAAGGCAAGCAGAGCGCCTGCGACAACAGTAGCAAGCCGGAAGCGAGACAGGGCGGGTAAAACGAGCCGGATCATGGCGTTGATGACGTTGTTTAAATAGCGTTAAAGCAAAAGAGACTGGCAATGGCAAGCCTTTTCTGACGCAAAAAAATTTCTTATCCATCTGCTCTCACCCGCACCAGCAAATCACTCAATGCCGCCCGCGCAGCCTCCTCCGACTGCTAGGAAATGGGATTCGCGGGCGCCGGGCCGGATGGATGCTTGCCAAGTCTCCGTTCAAGGAAGCAGACTTGCCAAGTCTGCCGCTCCCCACGCCCTGGCACTTTGGCAAGTGCCAGTCCTTGCCCGGCGCTTCGGCAAGCGCCGTTCCTGGCACACCATCCCAAAATTCGGGTGCATTCGCGTCCATTCGTGGTTTCCATTCTCCACTGAGGATGAACGACGAGATTTGCTGCCCGGTCTGCGAGTTCCCGGTTGATCCGGAACGGATGGTGGCGTGCCCGAAGTGCGGGGAGTCTTTGCGCGGGCGCGCGTTGCAAGGGATGCTCGAAGTCGATGTGGCGCATTCGGGCGAGACTTGGGAAATCGCGCGGGAGAAAATCCTGCGGGCGGTGGATCGAGGCGTGGCGCGCGGGCATCGCGGGGTGAAGATCATCCACGGCCACGGCGCGGGCCGCGGGCGGGCGGTGATCCGGGATCACGCGGTGCCGCTGCTGCGCGCGCTGGCGGTGAAGCTGGGCGGGCGGCTGGCTCCGGACCAGCGCAATCCGGGCGCGCACATTCTTTGGCTCGGCCGGGGCCGTTGAACCTAAAAACGGAAATGAAAACCACGGAGGGCACGGATATTTAGCGGCCAGGAGATGCTGATGCGGAAAGGACGCGCGCACGTTCTCCCCGCATCCAATCCAAAGCGCCGGAAACCGGCGCACTCCAAAAAACCGCCTTCAAGGGCGCATCGCTCTCGCGGGAGGAGGGCGCATGTTTTTCAGAGGGGGCTGCACGCGTTGCTGCCGCGCCCCTTTTTCAAGCGGCTTGTCTTTCGCCAGCGCGGCCATCTCTTCACCCAATTCCTTCATGGTGATGGGCGGGAGTTCCAGGTACTCAGCCGCGTCCAAATAGGTGACGGCTTCTCTGGGGTCGGCGAGCTTGCGCGCGGCGTCGCGCAGCAGAGCGGCGCCGCCGGTCTCACCCAGAGCGACCAAGCCATCCACCGCGGCGGCGCGGATTTCCGGGTCGGTGTGGGCGAGGTAAGGCTCGATCAACGGCAGCGCCGAGGCATCGTAGGCGGTGGCGGCATCGTGGATATTTTCCAAAATGGCTTCCTTGGCGGCTTCGGGATCACTGGCGACCGGGCTGCCCGCGCCGCTCCCGGCGGCGGGCGAGTGCTGGGGAGAGTCCGGGGTACCTGAGGTTGAAGCCGCCGCGACCTTTGCCGGACCGGCAGCGGCGTGACGGGCAGCCTCCGGCGCGCGCGGTGCGCCGCCCATCCGAGCCTCATCCGGTGCGGGCCGCTTCGCCAACTCGCTGGCAAGGTAGGCCACGACCAGCAGCATCGTGACCACCAGCGCCGTCCAGCCCAGGGTTTTCATTTCGTGAGATCAAGATAAACCCCGCTCCTTTGAGACGGGGTTTGTGGTGTGACAATGACCAGCGTATGGAAAACCGATAGATTACTAATCCTCCCATTCGAGACCGGGATAAGCTTGCAGATTCTTGGCAGTGCCAGCCGAGATCGTGATTTTTCCCTCCATGATGGAGGAGGACCATTCCCACAGTCTTTCTTCATCGTCGATATAAATCTCACGAACAAGAACGGCTGGACCCTCGCCGGCACTGGCCGTGACCCTTTGAGTGCCAGGGGTCCAAACCCGGAATGTCTCGCCGCTAATCCTAATGGGCTTCACCTTGCCTTGGCTGGTTGAAGACACAGCCACTAACCAGGCTTGAGTGGCAAGCTCTGTTCTGGCATCCACCATGTCCATACTCCTCATCATATGCACCTCTTTGTCAAACCAAGGTATGTCAATCGGAACGGACGCTCCAATAGTCGATTCCACATACATCAGGCTTTTTCCGGAATCTTTGTAGCTCTCCGACTCCGACACCAATTCCCAGTTTTCCCGGTCTTCAGAGATTGGATCCGGGTCGGAGACATTTCTGTACTGGCTTGTCCATTTGCCGGCCGTTTTCCGCAACGTGACATTGGGCGACATCCAGAACACTTCCCTCGGAAGCCTTACCGGCGTGAGACCTTTTTTGACGGCGAAGTACCTTGACAACTGTCCTTCGAAGTCGCCAAATTCATCGTAGAGCGCGATGGTCACATACTGGAGCGACCAACCTTGGACCGGCCCGGCAATGATGCCCTTGCTGATCAGGTCGGTGAGAAACTGCTTGTTCGAGTAGCGCTTTTTGAGCAGCTTCGATTTCAGTTCCCCGTTATAAACGAGCGTTTTTTGGGCTGCGTCGTAAGTCTGCCAACGATTGTCTATAAAAGGAATTTTTTTGCCGTCGCTGTCCAGGACAAAACGACCGTCCACATCCCTCATGAAGGTGTCAGGCTCTTCGGTGGTGACGCTCAATGCCAGGGTCACATTGGAGACGGAGCCTGGTTTCGCTTGAGCTTGAACGGAATCGAAGGCGGCCAGGGCCACCCATCCAGAGACAAAGATGATCGGGAAGGCATGATTTTTCATGGCATTTCAGCGGTTTAAGATATTAAACCCTTCCCGTTTAGCGAAATTCCACGGAACATTCAAACTTATTTTATCATTGATCGGTGATTTTTTGATTGATCGAGTGAATTTATAGGTCAAAAGCCATACCAAGACGCAACCCGCAAGAGCGCGTTGAATCTCACTCCAGAACCACCACGCTACCCTGCTTGTGCGACTCCAGGGCCGCCGCGAAGAGGCGCTGGCTTTGCACCGCCTCCTCCGGCGTGGCGCAGCCGAAGCGGCCCTCCAGCAGGCCCTCCCGCTCCATCAAAAAGGCCGCCCACATCTGCTGGATCACGTCCGGGAAACCCGGCTCGAAGATGCCGCCCGTCACCGCCTTGAACGGCGTGCCGAAGCCCAGGTCCGTCTTTTTCCAGAACTGCTCCTTGCCGCCCTCGAACAACCACAGCGTCTTCGGCTCTTTGGTCGAGTAACGCGCGCCGCCCTCGGTGCCGAGCACTTCGATGAACCAAGTGTTCGTCTCCCCCGGCGCCAGCCGCTTCATCTCCAGCCGCAGCGGCGTCTCCTGCCCGCCGATCTCCGTCCAGCAGTGCAGCAGCGCGTTGTCCCAGGTGTCGCAGGCCGTCATGCCGCCCTTGCCGTCGGGGCGCTCCGGGTAGCCTTTTTGCAGTTGGGCGAAGAGGCGCTCCGGCAGCCAGCCGAGCCGCAGCGGGATGTGGCAGGCGTGCATGCCCAGGTCTCCCAGCACGCCGATCTCCCCGCAACTCCGGCTCAGGCGCTTCCAGTTCGCCGGTTTGCTGGCGTCCAGATCGCTGCTGTGATGGAAGCCGGACACCACCTCCAGCACCCGCCCCAGCCGCCCGGACGTGGCCGCTTGCATCACCCGTTGCGCGCCGGGAAAAAACGGAAACTCCGAGCTGCAGCGCACGAACCGCCCGCTGGCCCGCGCCGCCGCCGCGATCCGCTCCGCCGCGCCGAGGTCGATCCCGAACGGCTTCTCCGCGAACAAATCCTTGCCCGCCTTCAGCACGTCCGTGTAGATCGTCTCATGCAAGTGGTGCGGCACCGCCACATAGACCACCTCCACCACCGGATTCGCCAGCAGCTCGTGATAATCCGCCGTGATTTGCGCGCACGACGGCACGCGCTGGAACCAATTCCGCACGTCCTCCACCAAGTCCGCCACCGCCACCAACTCCGGCTGCACCGCCACATCCGCCAAAGCGCACCAGCGCCCGAACGCGCTCGCCATTTCCCGGCCCATCAAGCCGCCGCCAATGATTCCAACTCCGATTTTTTTCATACGACAAGCGGCAGACTAGACACAAGACGGCAAGACACAAGACTCAAGATGGGTTCGTTGTTCACGCCGCCTCCCCTCAATTTTCCTGCCATAGATTTTCCTACCCCAAAAAACACGGAAAGGGAGGAGGAATGAGGACAGGGGAATGGGGGAAGGAGAGACAGCTTTAGCTTGTTGGGGTGGGCGGTTCACGTTGCGGTGGGGGGCTGAATCACGCTGAAGCGTGAACAACATACTCTCTCCTTCATTCCTCTGTGTCCTCCGCTCCCTCCTGTGATGAAATCCTTTTTCAAACACAGGAGGGAGCGGAGGACACAGAGATTTGGAAGATTCATCATTCCCGCCTTCCCATCAGTGGCTATCAGTGTTCCCCCTTTCCCCCGTCACGCTAGAATGAATGCTCAACGGGTTGCCGGTGTCCCTGTTTTTTCATGCGTAAGCCCTGGCGGTGTCTCTTCATTCCATCTTCACCTTGACACGCTGAAGCGTGAACAACGTACTTGCTCTCCCATGCCGCCTCTCCACCTCGACCCCGGTCTCTGCCGCGCCCGCCAGGACCGCCTGCGCGCCGTGCTCGCCGCGCACGGCCTCGACCGCGCCCTGCTCACGCGCCCCGAGCACGTCCAATACCTCACCGGCTTCCGCCCGCACCCGTTGCAAAGCGCCGCCGTTCTGCTCGGCCACGATAGTTGCCTGCTCGTCGCGCCCAACCAAGTCCCGCACCATCACGCCGCCAGCGAGGCCATCCCCTTCGAAGCGCAATGGCTCTGCACCCTGCGCCAGGACCAGGAGCACGCCATCGCCGCCGTGCTCAAGGACCGGCGGCAAAACGGCGACCGCCTCGGCATCGAGGCCACCCGTTCCTCCCCTGCCCTGCTCGACGCCCTCGGCGCCGGCGACCCCGCGCGTCTGCACGACATCGAGCCGGATCTGCACCGCCTGCGCCGCCGCAAAGACCCCGACGAACTCGCCCTGCTGCGCCGCGCCATCGCCGCCAGCGAAGCCATGTACGCCCGCGCCCGCGAGATCATCGCCCCCGGCATCAGCGAACTCACCGTCTTCAACGAACTGCAAAGCGCCGCCGTCAACGCCCTCGGCGAGGCTCCCACCGCCACCGGCAACGATTACCAATGCGCTTCCCCCGGCGGCCCGCCGCGCGACCGCCCCGCGCAGGCCGGCGAGCTTTACATCCTCGACCTCGGCCCCGCGTATCGCGGTTACTTCGCCGACAACTGCCGCGCCTTCGCCATCGATCGCCACCCCACCGGCGCCCAACTCGCCGCCCACGCCGCCATCGTCCACGTCCTGGATGAAGTCGAGCGGCTCGTCCGCCCCGGCGTGCGCTGCCGGGATGTGTTCGACCACGCCAAAGCCCTGCTCGACGCCCATCTCCCCGGCAGTTTCTTCCACCACCTCGGACACGGCATCGGCCTCTACCCGCACGAAGCCCCCCACCTCAACCCCGCCTGGGACGACACCTTCGAGGAAGGCGACGTCTTCACCGCCGAACCCGGCCTCTACCACGAAACCCTCCGCGCCGGCATCCGCATCGAGGAAGACTACCTCGTCACCGCCGACGGGGTTGAAAAACTCACCAGCTATCCCACCGGGCTTTGAGATTGGTTGAGCTAATCAGCCAGCCGCGGAGGCCACGATTAACCCTTGTTGGGGATGCGGTCGTGCTCTTCGGGCTCAACGTCCGGAACCATCGCCAAAAGCCTGTCAAAATCTTCAAGGTTCGCGCCAGAGGCCCTCTGACGCAAATAATCCACCGTTCTGAGTGAAGACACTTTCTCGGCGACAGCGTAAGAAATGAACTGATTGATCGAGACTTGGTCGGATTCGGCCAGCTCGCGAACGGCACGATGCAATGAATCTGGGATGCGGATGCTCAATGTGGACATGGCTATGGCAGGTTGAGATCGGAAACAAATTGGATGGGAGTGAAAACACGAATGCCCAGTTGGGACACAGGACAAAAATCCCGGACATTGTGAGTCACAATCGGAATGGCGCCAGCGGCCAGGGCGGCTTCAAGCAAGCACTCGTCCTTTGGGTCGGGCAGCCACGGTCTCCAGCGAAAATGCACTTCCCGGCACTCGGACAAGGCAAGGAAAGCAGTCAAGAAAGCCGGAACGGCCGCACGGGGCATATGATCCGGAAGAATACCGGGGCGCAGCAGCACATCCTCATACTCCAAAAAAACGGGAACCGTGACGATGGGACGCACCAAGCCGTTCCGAACGCCGCGCAACAGCCGGAAAGCCGCTCCACGAGTGGAGCGAAGGCCGGAAACGATGACATTGGTGTCAATCACGACTCGCACTGAATGCGATACCGTATGCGGTATTAGCTGCGGTGCAAGAGAATTCTTGGGCGAGACTTTATGGTGCGGCCCGGCCAGCGGGAACTGACTGGAAGCGTGGCACGACTTATTGAAAGAGGCGTGGGGCGCTTTCTCAAACTCACGCACCACCTTCACCTGCCGCTCCGCCGGTGCCCACATCAAGGAAGACTATCTGGTCACCGCCACCGGCGTCGAAAAACTCACCTCCTGCTCCATGGATTTGTGACCTGCTTGCGCCGTTTCATTGGCCGCAGAGGGGCGGAGGGGCAAAGAACGTGGAGATTTCAAGATGGCCCTGGATGAATTGGCAGGCGGTGGCAAGAAGAGGGCCAATCAGGGTTTGAGGTATTTTTTCTGGAACTCGTATCCCGCGTCCAGTCCAGCTTTGATCCAGGTTATTTCGTCATTGCGGATAGTCTCGAAATAATCCCGGCCTTTGGCGAGACCTGCATCGAGACGCTTTTCAAACGCATCGGGTTTGAAGTCAGGCGTCAACACACCCGCGGCCTCAAAGAGCTTTCTCAAGCGCGCTTTCTCCGCGTCCGTGGCAGCCACTCTGGACGCATGGAGATAGCTGAGCGCCGCGAGTTGCGCGGCGTTTGTTTTGATGTCCCCGACAATCAGCAGGTCGCCCAATGCTTCCAGAAGAAGCGGGTTGTCAAAATCGGCGAACCACATCATGCCAAGGATGCCGCGCAGGGCTTCCGCCCGCTGTTTGAGGGGGAGTTCAAGATTAGCCTGGGAGTTGTTCCCGGTTTTATTCAGGCGGCGCGCCAGAAAATCCGCAAATCCATGGGGCACTCCAAGGGCAAGTTCTGCCGATCCCTGATCCGGTTCATTCGGAGGCGGAGTCTTTTCTCTCAATTGCAGCCACTCGACGATCCATAGCTGGTACTTTTCACGCCCGAAATGGGCGTCAGCGTTGATGGCGAGCGCTTTGCGTATGTAGCTCGCCGCGGTTTCGAGTTCACCGGTGTAAATGTAAAAGGTTCCGAGGTTGGAATAGGTCTCATACAATCCCGGCGAAACTTGGTCCTTTTTCAACATGGTTTCGATCGCCGCCCGATGGTCGCCGAGCTTGTGCTGGGACACGGCCAAGTCATCGTAGGCAATGAGGCCTCCCTTGCCTTGAGCGATCTGCTCCTCGGCGGTCAGCAGCCTCCAAGCATGAAATTCGCGTGAATGCCGGGGAAACATCCCCGTGATGAGTTGCGCGATTTCAGGGAATCGCGCTTGTTCAGCGGCCAGCGTGTCATTATCCCAAATGCAGGCGCGCACGGGAGAGGATTGCCATGCGCCTGCCAAAATGGCGACACAGAGGAGATTCCGAATGCTCATTCCAAAAGTGTAATTCATTCTCCCTATCGGCAGCAAGCTTTTAGTAATGCAGACTGTCATCCGCTTCATGAACCGCGGAGAAGCGGCATCCAGAATCAAATCTCTGCGTCCTCCGCCTCTTTGCCCCTTTGCGGCCCCATCCGAACGGCATCGAGCGCAAGCCCTCCATCAACTCTTCAACCATTGACGACAGCACGGTTGCGCGCTAGGTACCGGCTCCCTTTCCCATGCTCGAAGACTACTTCCCCGTTCTGCTCCAGGTGGCCGTTGCCGGCGGTTTCGCCGTGGCGACGCTGCTTTTGTCCGTCCTGCTCGGCAAGTCCGCGCGCCGCAACGCGGTCAAGGACAGCGCCTACGAGTGTGGGATGCTGCCCGAGGGCGGGCCGCAGCCGCGGTTCAGCGTCAAGTTTTACCTCGTGGCCATGCTGTTCGTGCTGTTCGACATCGAGGTCGTCTTCCTTTATCCCTGGGCCATCATTTACAAGGATCACCTCGCCGCGCATGGCCCGGCGATCCTCGCCTATGCCGCCAGCTTCGTCGCCATTCTCGGTGTCGCTTTCGCTTATGCCTGGCGGAAGGGCGCGCTGGATTGGAAGCGGAATTGAGCGGCTTGCCCGCAGAGGGCAGAGCGCAGGGCGCAAAGCGTCACGCCCTGCTCTCTGCTCTCTGCTCTCTGCGCCCCGGCAGCGTGAGAAAAACAGAACAACCTCAAGAAATCCTGGCGCGGGAGCGTTGCCCTGTGATACCCTT
Organism: uncultured Verrucomicrobiaceae bacterium; assembly: GCA_964573315.1. Lineage (GTDB taxonomy): Bacteria > Verrucomicrobiota > Verrucomicrobiia > Verrucomicrobiales > Verrucomicrobiaceae > JAGRPD01. Next base: position 9,732 of record CAZNKC010000168.1, read on the forward strand.
TCCTTGACCCTCCACCCCCCAAACCGCAGCATCATCATGAAGCCACGCCACCTCGCTCCCAGCCTCCTCTTTTTCGCCCTCACCGGCCAGACCGCCGCCCGCGAATGGCCGTCCTTCCGCGGCCCCAATCACAACGGCATCGTCGAAGCGCCCGCCAACGTGAGCAACTGGCGCAGCGTGCGCTTGAAAACCCTCTGGAAAACCGAGACACCCGCCGGCTTCAGCTCCTTCGCCGTCGCCGGAGAGAAAGCCTACACCATCGTCACCGCCGATGACGACGGCAACCCCTCCGAGACGCTCGTCTGCCTGGATGGCCGCACCGGCAAGGAACTCTGGGCCAAACCGCTCACCATCGTCTCCAAATACGACGGCGGCGGCGATTCCGGCGACAAAGGCAACGACGGCGGCGACGGCCCGCGCTCCACGCCCGTCCTCGACGACGGTCACGTCTATGCCATCGACGGCAACCTCGGCGTCCACTGCTTCAACGCCGGCAGCGGCGAGATCGTCTGGCAGCACGACGTGCTTGGTGAAAACAACGGCGTCAACATCAAGTGGCAAAACGCCGCCTCCCCGCTCATCGACGGCAACATCCTGCTCATGGCCGGCGGTGGCAGCGGCCAAGCCCTGCTCGGGCTGGACAAAAAAACCGGCGCGGTCGTCTGGAAGGGCGAGAGCGACCTCATGACCCACGCCACCCCCATCCTGGCAAACATCCACGGCGTGCATCAGGCCATCTTTTTCACCCAGGAAGGCCTCGTCGCAGTCGATCCGCAAAAAGGCGGCGTGCTCTGGCGCGCCCCCTTCCCTTACAAAGTCTCCACCGCCGCCAGCCCGGTCGTGTTTGAGGACATCGTGTACTGCTCCGCCGGTTACGGCGTCGGCGCCGGCGCCTTCAAAATCTCCCAGACCGGCTCCGGCCTCAGCGCCGAGCCGATCTGGCGTCGCGAGAACGAATGCTTCAACCACTGGAGCACCCCGGTGGTGAAGGACGGCTATCTCTACGGCATGTTCAGCTTCAAAGAGTACGGCAAAGGCCCGCTCGCCTGCGTCGATATCCGCACCGGCAAGGATCTATGGAAAAAGGACGGCTTCGGCCCCGGCCAGGTCATCCTCGCCGGCGACAAGGTCATCGCCCTCAGCGACAAAGGCGAGGTCGTCATCGTGGACACCAACCCGCAAAAGTACACCGAGTTGAAGCGCGACGACGTGCTCAAGGGCAAGGTTTGGTCCTACCCCGTGCTGGCCTACAACCATCTCTTCATCCGCAGCACCGAGGAAGGCGCTTGCATCCAGTTCCAGTAAGCGCCGCGCCCTCCCCGCATCCCGGCCCATGCCGCCTCCGAAAAAAACCAGCGCTCCCTCCGGTAACGTCTTCGCCTTCATCGGCAGCGACGAAGCCCGCGTCAAGGAAGCCGCCCTTCAACTCGTCCGCAAGCTCACCCCGCCGGACGCCGGCGACTTCGCCAACGACATCATCGAAGGCGCCGCCGACAACGCCGAGCACGCCGGTCGCATTTGCGCGAACGTCATCCAGGCCCTGCAAACCCTGCCGTTCTTCGGCGGCGGCAAGATCGTCTGGCTCAAAAACGCCACCTTCCTGGGCGACAGCGTCACCGGCCGCGCCAACGCCAGCGTCGAGGGTTTTGAAAACATCCTCTCCGTCATCGAATCCGGCCTCGGTCCGGACGTGAAATTCGTCCTCAGCGCCACCGGCATCGACAAACGCCGTAGCGCTTGGAAAAAACTCTCGAAGCTCGCCAAGATCGAGACCTTCGACAAACCGGACACCTCCAAGGCCGGCTGGGAGCAGGCCGTGCTCGCTCAAGCGGAAAAAAAAGTCCGCGTGCTCGGCATCACCTTCGAGAGCGGCGCGCTCGAACTGCTCGTGCAAATGGCCGGGGACGACACCCGCCAGCTTGAGAACGAACTGGAAAAAATCGACGTCTTCCTCGGCGAGCGCCGCCGCGCCGGGCTCGCCACCGTGCGCAACCTCGTCTCGCAAAGCCGCGCCGGCGTGCTTTGGGATCTCGGCAACGCCATCGGCACGCGCGATCTGCCGCACGCGCTGGAGTTGCTGAACACTCTCATGTATCAAGGCCAAAACGCCATCGGCATCCTGCTCGGCGCCATCGTCCCGCGCGTGCGCTCGCTGCTGCTGGTCAAGGAACTCGGCAGCCGTTACAAACTCAACCGCAACGGCTACGGCCCCTTTTGCAATTCCCTGGAAGCCCTGCCCGCCACCGCCACCGCGCATCTGCCGCGCAAAAAAGACGGCACCGGCTTCAACGCCTTCCCGCTCTTCCTCGCCCTCAACGAAGTGGGCCGCTACACGCTGGAAGAACTGCACGCCGCCTTCTCCGCCTGCCTGGACGCCAACCTCAAACTCGTCACCACCCAGCTCGACAACCAGCTCGTGCTGGAGCGCCTGCTAGTCGGCATGTTAAGCAGCGCCAAGAAACCCCAGCGCCGCGCGGCGTGAACAAAGTACCCCGCCTCTCCGAGGCGGGTGAAGGGGTGTGTCGGGTATGATGAGCGCGCAACCCTCAAAACGGAAAAGAAAACCACGGAGGGCACAGAGGAACACAGAGAAAGGGAGATGATCGCGGGATTACCCGCCTCGGAGAGGCGGGGCACTTTCCCGGAGGGCGGGATTGTATTCCCGTCCATTTTTACGCGGGCGGAGGTGGCGCGGAGCCAAAAGGCAATCCATCCCGCACACATGCAGGCAAAATGCCCGCATCACTCGCCACCGGCTTAACCTAAAAACCGAGTTGATGGTTGGTAGTTGAGTGTTGATAGTCCAAAACCA
>CAZNKC010000169.1:0-4994 GCA_964573315.1 uncultured Verrucomicrobiaceae bacterium
GAGGGCGGGATTGTATTCCCGCCCACTTTTCCGCGGGCGGAGGCGGCGCGGAGCCAAACCCCAGGCAAAGTCACCCCCGACCAGCCCCCGCCACAGACCGCTTCATCTCTCCCGCAGCGCGCGAAACCGCCCCGGCGAGATGCCCGCATAACGGCTGAAATGCCGGGTGAACGCGCTTTGGTCGCACCAGCCCGTTTGCAGAGCGATCTCGCTCAACGGCAGATCTGTCTCCCTCAACAGGCGCGTGCCTTCGTCGAGGCGCATTTGGTGCAGCAATTGCAGCGGGCTCATCTGAAAAAGGCGGCGCACGCGCTGCTCCATCTGCGGCACGCTGAGACCCGCCCGCGCCGCGATGTCCTCGATGCGCAGGCTTGCCGCGTAATGCCTCTTCATGAAGCGCAGCGCGGCGGCCAGCTCGGCAAAGCCGCCCGCCTTGTCGTCGGGCGCGTTCAGATCGCGCGAGATCCCGGTCACGCCGATGATGCCGCCGTCATCGCCGCGCAACGGGTACTTCGTGGTCAGGCACCATCCGGCACGGCCGCCGGGATAGATGTGCAGTTCGAGTTGATGCTTGATGGGCTTGCCCGTTCTCAGCACGCTTTCGTCCTGCCGCGTGTAACTGGCCGCCAGCGCGGCGGGAAAAATCTCCGCCGGACGTTTGCCGATCAGCCGCGACTTGTCCCCGCCCGCGCAGCGGGCCGCGAGCGTGGCGTTTACGCGCGCGTAGCGTCCGGCGTTGTCCTTGATGAAAAAGACAACGTCCGGCAGAGCGTCAAAAAGCGCCTCCACACTGGCAAAAGCGCCGAATCCATCCTCCTGGCTGGTCATTTTGGCGAAATTGGCGCTGGTTCGGATAGAAAGCAAACAAGAGCCGGCGGCGTTCCCGGCTGACAGTCCGTCCTCATGAACCCGCAACTCACCCCTTGGTCCGGCGTCTTCCCCGCTGTCGTCACCCACATGCACGAGGATCAATCCCTCGACCTCGACACCTCCGCCCGGCATTGGGAAACCCTGATCCAGTCCGGCGTCGCCGGGCTGGTGGCCTGCGGCTCGCTCGGTGAAAACCAATGCCTGCTCCCGGAGGAAAAACGCGCCGTGGTGCGGCGCGCAGTCGAGACTGCCGCCGGGCGCGTGCCGGTTCTCAGCGGCGTGGCGGAGACGAGCAGTCAGGCCGCCATTCAATTCATGCGCGACTGCGAGCAGCTCGGCGTCAGCGGCTTCATGGTGATGCCGCCCATGGTTTATAAGCCCGGGCAGCGCGAGACCCTGCATTGGTTCCGCACGCTGGCCGCCGCCACCCCGTTGCCCTGGATGCTCTATAACAACCCGGTCGGCTACCACACCGATGTCACCCCGGAGATGTTCGTGGAACTGGCCGGCATCGAAAACCTCATCGCCATCAAGGAAAGCAGCGCCAACCCGCGCCGCATCACCGAGCTGCGCAATCTGACCGGCAGCCGCTATCAAATCTTCACCGGCGTGGACGATCTCTTTCTGGAATCCGCCATCCTCGGCATCGACGGCTGGGTCGCGGGCAGTGGCATCGCTTTTCCAGAGGAGAATCAAAGATTGTGGAACCTCGCCCAAGCTGGCCGCTGGGACGAAGCGCGCGCGCTTTACCGCTGGGCGCAGCCGCTCATGAAGCTGGACACGCACATCCATTTCGTTCAATACATCAAGCTGCTCTGCCAGGAGGCCGGTCTCGGCAGCGAGTGGGTGCGCGAGCCGCGCCTGCCGATCACCGGTGAGGAGCGCGAGCAGGTGCTGAAGATCATCCGCGATGCGTTTGCAAAACGCCCCGTCTGACATCCGGGAGCGAATCATGTCCAGCCTGTCGTTTTACCTGTTGTTGATGCCATTCTCCCCGCAACGATGAACGCGATGAAATCACTCCTCACCATCCTCCTCGCGCTGTGGCCCGTTCTTTTCGTCCACGCGCAACGTCCCAACGTCCTCTTCGTCTCCGTGGACGATCTCAACGACTGGACCGGCTGCCTCGGGGGTCATCCGCAAGCCAAAACACCTAACCTGGATCGTCTCGCCCAAAGCGGCGTGCTCTTCACCAACGCGCACTGCGCCGCGCCGCAGTGCAACCCCTCCCGAAGCGCCGTCTTCACCGGCATTCCACCGTATCGCTCCGGGGTGTATCACAACGGCCAAAAGATGCGCGACGTGCTGCCGGACGCGGAGATCATTCCGAAGTTTTTCTCGCGCCACGGCTACTGGAGCGCGGGATCGGGCAAGCTGTTGCACTACTTCATCGACGCGGCCTCGTGGGATGATTACTTTCCCGTCAAGGAAAAGGAAAATCCTTTCCCGCGCACCTTCGATCCGCCGGATCGCCCCGTCAGCCTGCCCGTCGGCGGACCCTGGCAATACCGGGAAACCGACTGGGCCGCGCTGGAGATGAGCGACGCGGACTTCGGCGGCGATTGGAGTGTCACCCAATGGATAAGCGAGCAACTGCAACGCAAACGCGACAAACCCTTCTTCCTCGCCTGCGGCATCTACCGCCCGCATGAGCCGTGGTTCGTGCCGAAGGAGTACTTCCAACCCTTCCCGCTCGAATCCATCCAGCCTGGCCCCGGTTACAAAGAGGACGATCTCGATGACCTCCCACCGGCGGGGCAAAGAATGGGACCGAACCGCTACTTCGAGCACATTCAAAAACAGGGGCAGTGGAAGCAGGCCATCCAGGCTTACCTCGCATCCATTTACTTCGCCGATGCCATGCTCGGCCGCGTGCTCGACGCGCTCGAAAGCAGCCCGCATCGCGACAACACCATCGTCGTGCTCTGGAGCGATCACGGCTGGCATCTCGGAGAGAAACAGCACTGGCAGAAATACACCGGCTGGCGCCTCTGCACGCGCGTGCCGCTCATCATCCGCGAGCCGGGGAAAACAGCGGGCGCGATCTGCGATCAACCCGTGAGCCTCACCGATCTCTTCGCCACCCTCGCCGATCTCTGCGATCTTCCCGCGCCTGAAAATCTCAGTCTGCGCAGTTTGGCGCCGCTTGTGAGCGATCCCGAAGCGCCCTGGCCCCACGCCGCCGTCACCCAACTCAGCGTGCCGGAGGAATACGCCATCAGCACGAGGCACTGGCGCTACATCCACTATCGCAATGGCGACGAAGAACTCTACGACATCGCCAGAGATCCCCACGAGTGGACGAACCTCGCCGCGAAACCGGAGCACGCCGCTCAACTAGCGGAACTCCGCGCCCTCGCACCGGAGAATCCCGTGCCGGTGCCGGAGACGCCTGTTGTCTCGCTGCCGTCGTTGAAATGGCACGGCGCTGAAGAACCCGTGCCGGTTTCCAAGCCCGATGGCGGCAGCTTCAAAGTGACTTTCATCAACGAACATCCCGAGGCTGTCGAGCTTTTCTGGGTGGCTCCCGGCGGTGGGGACAAGTCCTTTGGCCAGATCGCTCCCAAGGCGGAAAAAAACCTGACCACCCGCCCAGGAGCGGTTTGGCTCATCCGGGATTTATCGGGAAAATCCCTTGGGCATTTCCAAATCGGCGATCGTGCCGCGAAAGCCGTCATTCCCGCCCCATGACCCGCATCCCTGTCATCGACTCCCACACCGGCGGCGAGCCAACGCGCGTCGTGCCCGGCGGCGTGACGGCGGATGAGTTGGAAAAATGGCGGCGCGCCATCATCGGCGAGCCGCGCGGGCATGAGGCCATCGTTGGAGCCTTGCTGGAGCCGCCTCGCGACACGTCGTGCATCGCCCGGGTGGTTTTCTTCAACAACGCCGGCCTCCTCGGCATGTGCGGGCACGGCATGATCGGCGTCATCGCCACGCTGCGGCATCTCGGACGCATCGCGCCCGGCGGATTCCGGGTCGAGACGCCCGCCGGCATCGTCACCGCCACGCTGCATCCTGACGGCCGGGTGAGCATCCGCAACGTGCCCGCCTATCGCAAGGCAAAAGCCGTGCAAGCCGGCGGCGTCACCGGGGATGTCGCGTGGGGCGGCAACTGGTTTTTTCTCGTCGCCGGTCACGGATTGGAAATCTCGCTGAAGAACATCGCGCGGCTCACCCAGGCCAGCCTCGCCATGCGCGAAGCCGTGTGCGCGGCGGGTTATCCGGAGGTGGATCACGTCGAGCTTTTCGCCCCGCCGCACGATGCCGCGAACCACAGCCGCAACTTCGTCCTCTGTCCCGGCGGCGAATACGACCGCTCACCCTGCGGCACGGGCACGAGCGCCAAGCTGGCCTGCCTCGCCGCCGACAGCAAACTGGCTCCCGGCGAACTCTGGCGTCAGGAAGGCATCCTCGGCAGCGTTTTTGAAGCCAGCTACGAACTCGTCGAAACCGGCATCATCCCCACCATCACCGGAACAGCCTTCATCACCGCCGAATCCACGCTCATCCTCGATCCGGACGATCCTTTTCAGTTCGGGATTGGAACAACCACAGAGAGCACAAAGGAACACAGAGACTTCCAAAAATGAAACCAATAATCCTCCTCTTCCCTCTGTGTCTCTCCGTGTCCTCTGTGGTGAACTCCTCAATTCGCCCGCCGCGTGATGCCGTCTTTCAGCCGGGTGACGTTGAAGTTTATCAGCAACCCGACCTTCTTTCCGCTCAGTTTCAAATACGAAATCAACTGCGCCTCATGCAAAGGCAGCACCTTCTCCACAGCCTTGAGTTCCAGAATCACCGAGTCTCCGACCAAAACATCCACCCGGTATCCAACATCAATCTTGACCTCATCGTAGATGATAGGCAGGCCCAACTGGTTGACTGCCTTCAAGCCGCGTTTGCGCAGTTCGTAAAGCAGGCAGGCTTCATAAGCGGACTCCAGCAGACCAGGCCCAAGACGACGATGCACCTCGATGGCTGCGGCGATGATTTGAGAGGTCAACTCATTGTGGGATTCAGCAGTAGTCGTATTCATAGCGGTTCCGGTTTTACCACAGAGAGCACGGAGGAACACAGAGATTTCCAAAAATGAAACCAACCCTCCTCCTCTTCCCTCTGTG
>CAZNKC010000169.1:5094-11257 GCA_964573315.1 uncultured Verrucomicrobiaceae bacterium
TTCCAAAAATGAAACCAACCCTCCTCCTCTTCCCTCTGTGTCTCTCCGTGTCCTCTGTGGTGGCCCAAACCGCCTTCGATGCCGCTCTCAGCCTGCCGAAGCGCACCGAAAACAGGGTCTTCCGCGACCGCGTGAAGGCGAATTGGCTGCCTGATGGAAAGTCCTTCTGGTATCGCGTGCAAACCGGCCCCGGCAGCCACGAGTTTGTCCGCATCAATTGCGCGACGGGTGATCGCAAAACGGCGAAGACTCTGCAAGGGCTCGGTCTGCCGGAAAATAAAGACGCCGCCCCACCCGAAGAAAAACCTAACAAACGAGAGAAAGGCTTTCCCTCGCCCGATGGCTCCCTCACCGCGATCTGCGAAGTGACGCCCGCGCCGCCGCGCCAAGTCACGATCGTGGAGTCCTCGCCTGCGGAAGGCGGTCAACCCAAGACGAAAACCATCGACTACCGCAAGCCGGGCGATCCGCTGCCCAAACCGCAATGGGTGATCCGAGGTCCGAACAGCGAAACGACACGCGTGCCAACGGAACTGTATGACAACCCCTTCACCGAATCCGGCAGGCTTGAGGCGGTCTGGTCGCCGGATGGCGGCGAGTTTTATTTCGACTACAACCAGCGCGGCCATCAGCTCTACCGCATCCTCGCCGTGAACGCGCGGACCGGCGCGGCGCGCGTGGTGGTGGAGGAAACCTCGAAGACCTTCATCGATTACAAAAAGAAAACCTGGCGCCACTGGCTGCACGGCACGGGCGAACTCATCTGGATGAGCGAGCACGACGGCTGGGCGCATCTTTGGCTCCACGACATCAAGACCGGACAGGTGAAAAAACAAATCACCCGCGGCCGCTGGGTGGTGCGCGAGGTGCTGCATGTGGATGAGCAACAGCGCGAAGTCTGGTTCCTCGCCAGCGGATTGCGTGCCGGAGAGGATCCCTATCACCTGCATCTCTGCTGCGTGAACCTGGACGGAGGCGGCTTCAAACAACTCACCGAAGGCGATGGCAACCATCACATCGAGTTCTCACCGCAGCGCGACTACTTCATCGCCAAATGGTCGCGCGCCGATTATCCGCCCGTGCATGAGCTGCGTCGCGGCGAGGACGGCAGCCTTGTCTGCGTGCTGGAAAAAGCGGATGCCTCCGCGCTGCTTGCGTCCGGGTGGACGATGCCGGAGCGCTTTGTTGCGAAGGGCCGCGATGGCGAGACGGACATCCACGGCATCCTCATCAAGCCCTCGCATTTCGATCCCGCGAAAAGTTATCCCATTGTCGAAGACATCTACGCCGGGCCGCACGGAGCCTTCGCTCCGAAGGACTTCGAGCGCCAAACCCGCATGCACCAGATCGCCGAACTCGGCTTCATTGTGGTCAAGCTCGACGGCATGGGCACGAACCGTCGCGGCAAAGCCTTCCACGACGTATGCTGGAAAAATTTGCGGGACGCCGGTTTCCCGGATCGCAAGCTCTGGATCACCGAAGCGGCGAAGACGCGCCCGTGGATGGACCTTACGCGCGTCGGCATCTACGGCGGCAGCGCCGGCGGCCAGAGCGCCATGCGCGCGTTGCTCGATCATCACGATTTTTACCACGTCGCCGTCGCCGACTGCGGCTGCCACGACAACCGCATGGACAAAATCTGGTGGAACGAGCAATGGATGGGCTGGCCCGTCGATGACAGCTACGCGCAAAGCAGCAACGTGGAAGACGCCCACAAGCTGCAAGGCCGCCTCCTGCTGATCGTCGGCGAGCTGGACACCAACGTCGATCCCGCCAGCACCACGCAAGTCGTCGGCGCGTTGCAAAAGGCCGGCAAGAACTTCGAATTCATGCCCATCATCGGCGCCGGCCACGGCGCGGCGGAGACGCCCTTTGGATCACGTCTGCGCATGGAGTTTTTGGTCAGGCATCTCAAGCCATGAGCCGCCAAGTCATCATTCTCGGCGCGGGTGTCATCGGTCTTTGCGCCGCGCTCGAATGCGCGCGGCGCGGCATGGCGGTCACCGTCATTGAGCGCCTGCCGCGCCGGCGCGGCGGCTGCTCGTTCGGCAATGCCGGGATGATCGTGCCGAGCCACTTTATTCCGCTGGCGGCGCCGGGCATGGTGGCGCGCGGTTTGAAATGGATGTGGAATCCCGAGTCGCCCTTTTACATCAAGCCGCGGCTGGAGGCGGATTTGCTCGCCTGGGGCCTGCATTTCTGGAGGGCGGCCACGAAACGCCGCGTCGAGGCCGCCGCACCCGTCTTGCGTGACCTAAGCCTGCTGAGCCGCCGCTGCTTCGAGGAGATCGGACTCGACATCGGCCTCGTTAAAAACGGACTGCTGATGTTATGCAAAGAACAGAAGACACTCGACGAAGAGGCCGCCGTAGCTGCGAAGGCGAACGCGCTGGGCATCCCGGCCGAGGTGCTCGACGCCAAGGCCACCGCCGCGCTCGATCCAGCGGTGACTCTGGACGTGCACGGCAGCGTTTATTTTCCGAAAGACTGCCATCTGCCGCCCGAGCGGTTCATGGCCGCATTGGAAGCTGAACTGGAAAGGCTGGGCGTGACGTTTTTGTGGGATACGGAGGTGAAGGGTTTCGAGAAGGAAAAGGGAGCATTGCGTGCGGTCAACACCTCAAAGGGTCAAGTGGAGGGTCATGAAGTGGTGCTGTGCGGCGGCATCTGGTCAGCCGGACTGGCGAAGGATCTGGAGTTGCGGTTGCCGATGCAGGCAGGAAAAGGTTACAGCCTGACGCTGGCGAACCCCCGGCAGCTTCCCAGGCTGTGCAGCATTTGCGTGGAAGCGCGGCTGGCGGTGACGCCGATGGACGGCGCGCTGCGGGTGGGCGGGACGATGGAACTCGCCGGCCTGGATGAATCCGTCAACCAGCGCCGCGCGCGTGGCATTAAGAGGCAGTTTCCGAAATACTTCCCCGCCTTTGACGAGCGCGATTTCGATGAAGTGACGCCCTGGAGCGGCTTGCGGCCCGTCTCACCCGATGGCCTGCCTTACTTGGGACGCACCCGGCTCTGGTCAAACTTGGTGGTGGCCACCGGCCATGCCATGATGGGCCTAAGCCTCGCGCCTGCGACAGGAAGGATCGTGGCGAGTTTGCTCAACGGAGAGCCGCCGGAGGTAAAACTGGATTTGATATCTCCCGACCGGTTCTGCCGTTGAACCTAAAAACAGAGATGAGAGTTGATGGTTGAGAGTTGAGAGGCTGGAAATGAGCGGCTTGTGCCGCCAAGGAGACTCTCTCTCCGGGTGAATGGAGCTTCCGGCGTGAGCCGCTGATTTTGAACTCTCAACACTCAACTTTCGACTCTCAAACTTCCTTTTCAGGTTGAACGCGCTGGACACGTATCGAGGGCGACTCGCCCTCATGACTTCCCGCAAGCTGGTGCAAGGGTGGCGTCAGGGCGATTCAGGTTCCGGCGTCAGTTTCAATGCGAGTTTGCGGAAGTCTTTCACGCGATGGAAGGTGGCGTGATCCGCATCATGATGGTTGGGCGCGTTGATGCTGGAACGGGAAATGACGATCAAATCATCGCCGTCGATGACGGGCCGCGCATACATGAAGGACTGCGAGATTTTCCCCGCCTGGGCGACGCAGCCAGCCTGGAACCAGTTCAGCCCGTCGAGGCCGTAGAGCAGCATGAGAAAACGCCGGTCGTTACCGCCCAGCCCCATCGGACTGCCGGTGTAAACTCCCTTTTTCGCGCCCTTCGTCCACCAGTCGAAGACACCTTGGCTGTCCGCCACCAAGTTTGCCGTGGCCCAAAACATTTGCGAAACTTCGTCCCAAATAATGCAAAACTTCAACTGCCCGCCCGGCATGGGATGGTATTGGGTGAACCTCAGTTTCAAGTCCTTGCCGTCATCATCGAAGTCGAACACTGCGCATAGTCCGGCGGTGGATTGCGCGTGAGGTTTGACTGTCGCCAGCACCCGTGGGCGTCCCTGCACCTCAATCACGTTGCATTCCAGATAGTGACTCTTGAGTTTGGCGAACTTGGGATTGACCAGGGATTCAGGGAATCCCGGAAAAGGCACCGGATTGGAAATGCGCCAGGCCGCGGGGTTCATCGGATCACGGGTCAAATCGCCCGCGATGACGCGCGGTCCGCGATCGTTCATGCCAAAGGACAAATCTCCCATCGCCCAATAGAGCCGGTCGTCGCGAATCACCATGCCCGTGTGGCAATTCCAGAAATGCCCCTTGAACAAGGTCACAGGGTCCGACCAGCTTGCGCCGCCGTCATCACTGCGGAGCAGGAGCAGGTCATCGTTGCGGAACTCCGTGCCGGGAGTGAAGGCGAAGACATAGAGCCGCCCCTGATGCAGCCAGGGAACCGCCGAGTAATAGGGCAGCTCCGAGATGGGCTGCCACGTTTCTCCCCCGTCGCGGCTGCGCACGAAATGAATCCGGCTTTGCTCCACCCGGCGTTCCTTGCTCCACTTGCCGCGCGGCACCACAGGCACGACGGCCAGCAGAGTTCCGTCATCCAGCTTGATCAAGCCCGGCCCTTCGACATAGCGTTCGGAATCGGGATTGTGAAAAACGACCGCGTAATCCTGCGCCAGCGGAGCCGCCTGCGCATGGGCGGCAATTGGTGCGATCGCGAAAAATGCGGTCAGAAGATGAAGCAGGCGCGTGTTCATGGCGGGGAGGCGATTCACGATGGATTGTGGTTATACTTCATTCAAGACATCGCCGCAAACTCACGCGCCTGCCGCGATGGTCTGCCGAGCCACGTCCACCATGCGCTTCTGCCGCTCGTTCACCGTCGCCAGGATGGACTGCACCTTCGCCTTCGCGCCCGCCGGGTCGCGGTGGATGGCTTCGAGGCGCGACCAAAGTTCTTCGCCGTTTGTCTCGTCCACTTCGAAGAACCACTCGTCCGCGCCGAAGTCGCGATACATCTGGCCCTTGCAGGTGTCCGTCGGCTGCCGCACGTAGAACGTCGGCGTGCCGTTGTGCAAGGCGATCAGCGGCGAGTGGCATTCCACGCTGACCACGCATTGCGCTTTCGAGTAGATCGATGCCGCTTCGTCCGGCAGCCAGTAGGTGTCGCGCCAGACCACGTTCTTTTTGATCTCCTCCGGCAGCGGATCGACGAGCACTTCCTTGCCCATCTCCACTTGATAGGTCATCTCCGCGCACACCATCACTTTGTTCTCCGTCGCCTTCACATAACGCACGATCATGTCGCGCAGCTTCGCGTGATCCTGCTCGGTGGTGCGGTCGTTGATGGCGTCCTTGATGTGGTCGCTTTCCGTGCGCGGCTTGTTGTGAATCTTGTAATACGGCGTGTAGCGCAGCCGCGGGATCACGCAAATGAACTTGCCCTCCTCAAGCTGGCGCTCGGCGAGCCAGGCGAAACCTTTCTCGTCGTCGCGCAGGTGCATGCCGATCTGCGCGTCCGGCCCAAATTCCAAAATCGGCGTCTTCACGCCCTGCGCCTTCAGGTAGTCGCGTGAGATCGTGTCGCGGCAGAAGAAGAACGCCGCGCGATCCAGGATGTAGCGATACGATTCCGAAAGGTGCGTCGGCGGCAGCTTGAGCGCGCGCTCGCGGATGCTTTTCAACGTGCCGCCCTCCGGGTCGCGGTCGCCGCCGATGCCCGAGACCGGGTCCGTGCTGACGCCGAATACGCCGAGCGGCTTGCCCGTCGCCTTCTGGAAAGCCAGCGCGTGATGGCTCGCCGGAAACCCCGAGCCCGATCCGCTCAGATACAAGTCCGTCTCCTCCCACGCCTGCGCCAGCTTCTCATTGTTCGGTTGATCGTCCTTGAGGCTGCCCTCCACGATCTTGAGCCGGGGAAACCCCTTCGTCAGCAACTCGCGCGAACCGTGGCCGAGATTGCCCGGCCACAGCGTCACCTCCGCCTCGGGGAAATGCTTCTCGATCAAGCTGAGCGCCCCCGGCGTGTGCCCGATGTCGCCGATGTTCACGCTCTGCCACGAGCTGCGCAGCAGGATGCGCGGCGGCCGCCCGCTTTTCGCCGCGGCGGACAGAGAAGGAAACAAGGCGGCGGCTGCGGTGGAACGATGGAGGAAGTGACGACGGTTCATAACGGGGAGACTGCTACCGCCGGGAATCGGCTTTTCAACCCTGCGAGTACCGGGAAATGGTTTTCAACAAGCTTGGATGTGCTGATCGATGCGCTACGGCGG
>CAZNKC010000169.1:11357-12426 GCA_964573315.1 uncultured Verrucomicrobiaceae bacterium
GGCGGTAAAGTGGGGCAACCATCTTGGTTGCCCGATCCGAGGGGGGGGATGAATGCAGAAGGGTTTTTGGGGGGATTCGCGCAAGCTGGAAGCTTGCGCCACGAAAGTACCCCCGCCTCTCCGAGGCGGGAGGGAGGATTCCGCCTCGGAGAGGCGGGGTACTTTGGAAAAACGCGGCCAATTCCCGGATGCGCCTGAAAAGGGCGGATAAACGTCGTTTTCTTGATGCGGCCATGCTGCCGCCAACCTGCATGAATCCAAGAAAACTTCCCGTCACTCCCGTCAATGCTTTCTTCCTGTCTCGTTTGGCCTTGTTCGCCGCGGCGGCGGCTCTCGCGGCTGCCGAAGAAGCGTCGCTGCCCGGCACTGCTTTGCTGACGGGAGACGATGATTTGTCCGAGCGCATGGCGGCGGGGGTGACGTCTTATTTCGAGCGCGCGACTCTGCTTTCGCCGGACGGGCGCGCTGCTTTTTGGAAACCGGACTTCGCTTCGCCGGAGGCTTACGAGGCGTCGGTGGCGGCCAATAGGGCGCGGCTGACGCGCCTTCTCGGCGCGGTGGAGCCGCGCCAGGAGGTGACTGATTTGGAATTCGTGGCCACGGTCGCCACTCCCGCGAAGGTGGCGGAAACCGGTGCGTTCACCGTTCAGGCGGTGAGGTGGCCTTTGTTCGACGGCGTGCATGGCGAGGGCCTGCTGCTCCAGCCGAAGGGAAAAGTGACCGCGCGCGTCGTGGCGATCCCGGACGCGGATCATCCGCCGGAAATCTTGATCGGCGGCGTGTCGCGGAAAGAGGATGCCTTTCCGGCCTACGCCCGCCGTTTGGCTGAAAACGGCTGCCAGGTCATCATTCCCACGCTGATCGACCGCGCTTCGACTCATTCCGGCAGTCCGCGCTTGAAACGCTTCACCAACCAGCCGCATCGCGAATGGATTTACCGTCAAGCCTACACCTTCGGTCGCCACGTCATCGGTCTGGAGGCGCAGAAGATCGCGGCGGCCATTGATTGGTTTGCCGCGCAAAACACCGGCGCCGGCCAGCCGCTGCCCATCGGCGTGGCGGGCTGGGG
>CAZNKC010000170.1:0-12262 GCA_964573315.1 uncultured Verrucomicrobiaceae bacterium
GACACGGCGTAGGGCAGGATCAGGTGGCCGGCGTGAATCAGTCCGCCGCAACTGTAAACGACGTTGGGCACGTAGCCTTCGCGTTCGTCGGGCGCGGGGCGCAGCAGCGGTTCCCGGAGGCGGCCGATGATGCGGGAGGGGTCGTCGCGGTCGAGCAGCAGGGCGCCGATGGAGTACTTGCGCATGGGGCCGACGCCGTGGGTGAGCATGAGCCAGCCGGCCTCGGTTTCGATGGGCGAGCCGCAGTTGCCGAGTTGCACGAACTCCCAGGGTTCGGCGGGGCGCACGATGACTTTGGATTCATACCAGAAGTGCGAGTGATCGGAGAACATGAGGTGGATGTTCTCGCTGTCCTGCCGTCCGAGCATGACGTAACGCCCGCCGATGCGGCGCGGGAACAGCGCCAGGCCTTTGTTGCGCACGGCGGGGCCGTTGAGGGTGCAGATGTTGAAGCGGCGGAAGTCGGGCGTTTCCACGAGCTGCGGCAGCACGGTGCTGCCGTCGTAGGCGGTGTAGGTGGCGTAGTAACAGACGTCGCCGTTGTCTTCGGTGAAGCGCACGAAGCGGGCGTCTTCGATGCCGTTGCTCTCGCCGGGGGCGAAGGGGAAGATGATTTTTTCGGAGATGTCAGTGTCTTCGGGGTATTCGACGCTGTAGTTGGACTGGGCCAGCATCATGGCGCGGTCGGCGGCGCGCAGGATGTCGCGGTCCATGCTCTCGGCGCGCAGTTTGCGCACGCGCAGCTCGAGATCGGAGCCGCTGAACTGGGCGGGCAGGTCGCCGAGCGCGTCGCGGGCATGGGTGAGGTCGAGGCCGAGTTCGTAAAGCTTGCGCAGGAACAGTTCGCGGTTGTAACGCGCGGCGATGGAGGGGCGGGGCTGGCGGACGAAGCGGGAGACGGGATCGATCAGCACGTCCGCATCGGCGGTGATGAGGCCGGAGCGGAAGGTGATGGAGGAGATGTGTCCCTCGCCCGTGGCGCGCAGGCTGAGGACGAAGCGCAACGCGCCTGCGGGAACGCCGGTCTGATCGGGATGGGGCACGATGCTGGGGTTGAACAAGGCGGCGGATTCCAGCGAGTATTCGTTGGTGAAGTAGGAGCCGAGCAGCAGTTGGCGCTCCCGGGAAATCGCGCGGTCGGTGGGCAGCATGGCGCGCACCTGTTCGAAGCGTTCGCGGAAGATGTCGCGAATGTTGACGTGGCGGGTGTCGAACTCGCTGAGCACTTGGTCGAGCTGATGGGCCACGGCGGCTTCGTCGAGCATCATCACGCGGGCGAAGAGGTTGAGCACGCGCTGGCTGGGCTCCGGGTTGGCCATGGGTTTGACGACCAGGGCGGGGATGAAGGGCCGCAACAAGACGCGCCGCGGATCGGGCGAGAGGGTGGCGGGCAGACGGCGGATTTTATCTTCCAGCGGGGTCATAGGTCGTCGGGAGAATCGGCAAAGCTGAGGGTTTCGTGGCTCAGGGCCTTCATTTCGGCGAGCGCGAGCAGGAAGGAGAGGGTGGATTCGGCGCCTTGATTCTGATTGACGCGATTGGCGTGCAGGCCGTCGAAGCAGCCACCGGTGGTGGCGTCGTAGAGGGGGAGGTTGAGGTCGTTGCTGCCGAGGAACCATTCAAAGGCGCGCTGCGCTTCCTGCCGCCACCAGGGGTCTTTGGTGATGTGCCAGGCTTCGATGCAGGCGCTGACGGAGGCGACGGCTTCCAGCGGCTGCTGGTCGTAGGGAGCGGGGTTTTCGCCGCGCTTCCAGAAGCCGTTGGAGCCGATCGGGTGGAAGCAGCCGGTGTCGTCGCTGGTCTGGTGCTGTTGCAGCCAGCGCAGCGCCTCGAGGCCGGTTTGCAGCATGTCGTGACGCTCGCCCCAGTAGCCGGTGAGGATGAGGGCGTGCGGGATGCGGGCGTTGTCGTAGGTGACGGTGTCCTCCAGCCAGGGCCAGTCCGCGTCGCTGTTCTGTTCGAACAAGGCGAGCAGGCGTCCGGCGAGTTCGTAGCGCCAGCGGTCGGCGAGCAAGTCGCCGTGCAGCACGCGCAGGTATTCGTGCAGGCCGAGCACGGCAAAAGCCCAGGCGCGGGGCGAGGTGAAGTGCTCCAGTGCCGGCAGGGCTTTTTCAAACAGCGCCGCGGCCCAGTTGCGCAGGCCGTCGCGCTGAGTACGCCCGACCACGGCTCCGAGCGCCCACAGCGCGCGACCGTGGCTGTCCTCGGAGCCGTGCTCCTCCAGCCAGCGGCGGTCGAAGGACATGAAGTTGCGAAAGCGTCCGGTGCTTTCGTTGAAGGCGTGCTGAGCGAAGGCGGCGGCAGAGGATTGCAGCGCGGCCAGCTCCGGGGGGACTTCCTCCAGGGATTCGAGCAGCACGGTCAGCAGCAGGGCGCGGGCGTTGTCGTCGATGCAATAACCGTGGTCAAACCAAGGCACGGAATGGATGGCGTGCTGAAGGATGCCGGTGGAATCGCTCATGCGCAGCAGATGATCGAAGCGCCACAGCGGCAGGCTGGTCAGTTCCTTCGACAGCGTGGCCGGCGGCGGCATGGCGCGGCCGGGTTGCGCGGTGCGGAAGTCATAAATGGCCTCATCGAAGAGCAGCGTGTAGGCATGGGCGACCTGTTTCCAGATCATGTCGCGGCCGGCCAGATACGCTTGCTTGCGCATGACATGGCGGCGCGGTTCGTTGTCCAGCAGCTCATTGACGGCGCTCGCGATGGCCGCCGCGTCCCGGAACGGCACCAGCAGACCGTGGCCGTCCTGCAGCAACTCCGCCGCGTGCCAGTAAGGTGTGGACACCACCGCCTTGCCCGCGCCATAGCAATAAGCCAGGGTGCCGGAGGTGATCTGCGCCTCGTTCAAATAGGGCGTCAGATAAATGTCCGCCGCGCCGATGTATTCGGTGAGCGTGCGGTTGTCCACGTAGCGGTTGACGAGCATGACGTTGCGCTCGACGCCGAGTTTCTTGGCCAGCCGCTCCAGCGACAGCCGGTAAGTCTCGCCCTCGGCGCGCACGAGATTCGGATGCGTGGCGCCGAGGATGATATACACCGCGTCTGGATGCCGGCGCACGATCTCCGGCAGGGCGGAGATGCCGTATTCGATGCCCTTGCCCGGCGAGAGCAGGCCGAAGGTGAGGATCACCGGGCGTCCGGCCACGCCGAATTTGTCCTTGTAAAAATTGGGATCGACGAACGGCACGTCGGGGATGCCGTGCGGGATGACGGCGATTTTTTCCGGCGGCGTCTGATAGATCTCGCGCAGCATGGAGGCGCCTTTGGCTGTCATCACCACCAGCCGCGTGGAGGCTTGCGCGAGTTCGTGGAAGACTTTGCGCTGCTTCGGGCCGGGCTGCTCCAGCACCGTGTGCAGCGTGGTCACCACCGGCATGCTTACGCGTTTCAGCAGGCTGATGAGATGGCTGCCGGCGGGGCCGCCGTAGATGCCGAACTCATGCTGCACGCACAGCACATTGGCGTGGGAGATGTTGAGAAAATCCGCCGCGCGCAGGTAGGCGCCGGCGTCCTTTTCGGGCAGCTCGAAGCGCACCTCCGGCGGGTAATCGTAGCGATGGCCGCCATCGGTCACGGCGATCACCGGGCAGATCCAGTCGGGGTGCATTTCGGTGATGGCCGCGCGCAGGTCGTGGTTGAAAGTGGCGATGCCGCACTGGCGTGGGGGGAAATCGCCCAAAAAGGCGATTTTGCTGGCCGTTCCGTTTTGACTCATAAGCCGGGCCTAACCTGCCGCAGTGAGGCGGAGAGTCAAGAGAGCGAGGCACTTTCATTCCCGCGGCGGGCAAGATGCCCGCGAAGCACGCGCCTGCAAGAAGCCAGACTTGCGAAGTCTGGCGCTTCCACTCTGGCAAGTGCCAGTCCTTGGCCGGCACTTGGGCAAGTGTCGTTCCTTGGCGGCGCGATGCCCGTCACCAAGTGAGCGGATATGACAAACGATTGACCCCAGCCCATGCAGCAAAAGCGATAGCGGCACGCGCTTGATGACGTAATTTATAGCAAGACGCGCTCGTTCAGACTTCTCCGGCATTGTGCTGGAGCGTCGTTTTGCAGCGCCGTCAAACCCAGCGCCCTGCCATGTTCGACTTCCTCGCCAACCAACGCGCCAACCTCTGCGGCGGCAGCCATCTGAAACGCCGTGAGTTTCTCCAGCTCGGCGTGCTCAGCGCCGCCGGACTTTCCCTGCCGCAGTATCTCGGCGCCAAACAGGCCGGCGCTGTCAAGCCGGGGCACGACCAGCGCGCTTGCATCATGATTTTCAACCTCGGCGGCCCCAGTCACATTGATCTTTGGGATATGAAGCCGGACGCGCCTTCCGAAGTGCGCGGCCCCTTCAAACCCATCCGCACCAAATCGCCGGACATCGACATCTCGGAAATCCTGCCGCGCCACGCCAAGATCGCCGACAAATTTTCCCTCATCCGCTCCTGTCATCACGACGGCGCGGCGGTGCATGACGCGGGCTGGCAGATCATGCAGACCGGGCGCCGCTTCACCGGCGGCATCAACACCCCGCATGCCGGCGCAGTCGCCTCCTACCTCATGCGCCAGCGCTCCGACCTGCCGCCCTTCGTTGTGCTGCCGGAGCTGATGGGACGCGGCGGCGGCAACCTGCCCAACGGCCAAGCCGGCGGCTTCCTCGGCAAAGCCTACGATCCCTTCGCGCTGATGGCCGATCCCTCGGTGGAAAACTTCAACGTCCCCGACCTGCTGCCGCCCGATCAAATCGGCGCCGCCCGCCTCGACCGCCGCCGCTCCATGCGCCAGGTCATCGAGCAAACCATGACCCAGTTCGAGAGCAGCGAGGACGCGCGGCTTTACGACGACAACTTCCACGCCGCCTACCGCATCATGACCAGCCCGCAGGCGCGCAGCGCGTTCGACCTCTCGCAGGAGCCGAAAAAAATCCGCGAGCGCTACGGCATGAACCGCGTCGGCCAGTGCATGCTGCTCTCGCGCCGCCTCGTCGAGAACGGCGTGCGCTTCGTCACCGTGAACACCTTCCTCACCGTGTTCAACGAATTGTCCTGGGACATCCACGGCTCGAAGCCTTTCATCAACGTCGATCAGATGAAAAACGAAGTCGCGCCGATGTATGACCAAGCCTACAGCGCGCTCATCGAAGACCTCGACCAGCGCGGCATGTTGGAGGACACCCTCGTCACCGGCCTCTGCGAGTTTGGCCGCACCCCGAAGGTCAACCCCGCCGGCGGGCGCGACCACTGGCCGCAATGCTTCACCGTCTCCTTCGCCGGCGGCGGCGTGAAAGGCGGCCGCGTCATCGGCAAGAGCGACCCCATCGGCGGCTTCCCCGCCGAGCGCCCGGTCAGCCCGGCGGACGTCGTGGCCACCATCTTCCACAGCCTCGGCCTCGACCCCACCAGCCACCTCCCCGGCCCCGCCGGACGCCCCTTCCCGCTGACCGACTTCGGCTCCAACCCCGTCAAAGAATTGTTCGCATGAAGCTGTGCTTTCCTAGTTGGTGTCCAGGCTGGAGTAAAGGCTTTAGCCGATCATTCCAGGCAGAGAGCAGAGAGCAGGGCGCAGAGCGTCACGCCCGTTGGAGTAAAGGCTTTAGCCGATCATTTCGAGCGTCCCCAGCGCTCCACCGTTTTAATGATCGCCTAAAGGCTCTACTCCAACGCCACGCCCTGCGCCCTGCGCCCTGCTCTCTGCTCCCCGCGCTCTGCGCCCTGCTCCCTGCGCTCTGCGCCCACGCCGCCGAACTCCGCCTCCTCCCGCAGGACATCACCCTCAACGGCATCGAAGCCCGCCACGGCCTGCTCGCCATCCAGTTGGAAAACGACTTCGCCAGCCCGCCCGTCGCCGTCACTCTCGAATCCTCCGATCCCACCATCGTCACCATCGGCGAAGGCAACATCCTCATCCCCGTCGCCAACGGCAGCGCCACCATCACCGCCACCGCGAAAGACAACGGCTTCACCAGCAACGCCAAGATCACCGTCAGCGGCATCGACCGCGAGCACGAATGGAGCTTCCGCAACCACGTCCTGCCGGTACTCACCAAAGCCGGTTGCAACTCCGGCGCCTGCCACGGCGCGCTGGCCGGCAAAGGCGGCTTCATGCTTAGCCTGCACGGTTACGACATCGAGGCCGACTGGCAGGCCATCACCCGCGGCGCGCGCGGACGCCGCATTGAGCTGGCCCGGCCCGCGCACAGCCTGCTGCTCACCAAACCCACCGCCGCCGCCCCGCACAAAGGCGGCAAATTGATCGACCCCCGCTCGCGCGACTACCGCATCCTCGCCGAATGGGTGGCCGCGGGCGCCGAACCGCCGCGGGAAAACGACGCCGTCCTCGACGCCATCGAAGTCCTGCCCGAGCGCTCCCTGCTCCAGCCCGGCGACACCCAGCAGCTCATGGTGCGCGCCCGTTACAGCGATGGCCGCGTCGAGGACGTCACCCATTGGGCCAAATTCACCTCATCCAACGAAGTCGTCGCCACCGTTGATGCCAAAACCGGGCGCGTCGAAGTCATCGGCCACGGCGAGGGCGCCATCACCGCTTGGTTCGGCAGTCAGATCGTGCTCGCCCGCATCACCTCGCCCTTCCCGCATCAGGTGGCGGACAGCGTCTATGCGCAAGCTCCGCGCCGCAATTTCATCGACGACCTCGTGCTCGCGCAGTTGCAAAGCCTGCGCCTGCAACCCTCCTCCCGCGCCGGCGACGCCGAATTCATCCGCCGCGCTTATCTCGACACCATCGGCCTGCCGCCCACCCCGGAGGAAACCCGCGCCTTTCTCGCCAGCACCGCCCCGGACAAACGCGACCGCCTCATCGACAGCCTGCTCGCCCGCTCCGAATTCGTCGATTACTGGACCTTCCGCTGGGCGGACATGCTCATGATCAACGGCCGCCTCATCCGCCCCGCCGCCGTCAAAGCCTACTACACTTGGCTGCGCGAGCGCATCGCCGCCAACACCCCGTGGGACGAGCTGGCCCGCCAGATCGTCACCGCCACCGGCGGCAGCTTGGAGAACGGCGCCACCAACTTTTTCGCCGTCAATCAAGACCCCGAAACCATGGCGGAAAACGTCAGCCAGACCTTCCTCGCCCTCTCCATCAACTGCGCCAAATGCCACAACCATCCGTTGGAAAAATGGACGAACGACCAATACTACGCCTTCGCCAACCTCTTCGCCCGCGTCCGGGGCAAAGGCTGGGGCGGCGACTCACGCAACGGCGACGGCGTGCGCACGCTCTACGTCGAACCGCGCGGCGAACTCATCCAGCCGCGCACCGGCAAGCCGCAAATCCCCGCCCCGCTCGACGGCGAGCCGCTCGATCCCGATGACCCGGAAGACCGCCGCTATCATCTGGCCAAGTGGCTCACCGCGCCGGAGAACCCCTACTTCACTCGCACCATCGCCAACCGCGTCTGGGCCGCCTTTTTCGGCATCGGCATCGTCGATCCCGTGGACGACCTGCGCGAGTCGAACCCCGCCAGCAACGAACCCCTGCTCGCCGCCTTGTCGCAGGCCCTCGTGGACAACGGCTACGACCTCAAACAACTCATGCGCCTCATCCTCCAGAGCGAGACCTATCAACGCGCCAGCACCCCGCTGCCGGAGAACGCGGGCGACGACCGCTACTTCTCCCGCTACTACCCGCGCCGCCTCATCGCCGAGATCCTGCACGACGCCATCGCCGGCATCACCGAAGTGCCGTCCGACTTCACCGACATCCGCCTCCAAGACGGCTCCATGCAGAAGACCGATTTTTATCCCAAAGGCACTCGCGCCCTCCAGCTCTACGACTCCGCCGTCGCCAATTACTTTCTGAAAACCTTCGGCCGCAACGACCGCGACATCGCCTGCGAATGCGAGCGCTCCACCCAGCCCAGCATGGTGCAGGCCATGCACCTCTCCAACGGCGACACCCTCAACGACAAGCTCGCCAAAAAAGAAAGCCGCGTCACCCGCCTGCTCAAAGAGCACAACGGCCAGCCGGAGGCCTTGATCGAAGAAGCCTACCTCCTCACCCTCGCCCGCCCCCCCACCACCGCCGAACGAACCCACTTCGAACCCCTCCTCACCCAAGCCCCCCCCAACGAACAACGCGCCGCCCTCGAAGACCTCTTCTGGGCGCTCATGACCAGCCGTGAATTTTTGTTCCAGCACTAAAGGCAAAGAGCAGAGCGCAGGGCGCAGAGCGTCATGCTTTGCGCCCAGCGCTCCACGTTGTCGGCATGGGGCGCAGGCATCTTGCCTGCGCGAACAGGCGAGACGCCTGTTCCCCATACCCTGCCGCCTCCATTTCATCAAGCATCCGCGCCCCCGCGTCCGCCATCAAGTCGCACAGCGCAACGTCCTCGTCCTCTTCCGCAAGTTGGATCAGCCGCTCGCGCACCGCGCGCAAGTCGGACGGCGCGAGCCGGGGCAGTTCTTCGATGATTTGTGCAGCACTCATGCTGCGAAGACCTTACTCAACAAATCCCAGTTGTCACCCCCACGTTGGAGTAAAGGCTTTAGCCGATCAGGCAAAACGTGGAACGGCGCGCCCTGCTCTCCGCTCTCTGCGCTTTGCGCTCTGCCCCCAACTCCATCCTGTTAATCCTGTAAAAATCCCGTCAATCCTGTCCAAAAAAACCGCCGCCCAAAACCCGCGCCGCCCATGAAAGCGACCCTCCTTCTCACCCTCCTCCCCGCCCTCGCCAGCGCCGCGCCGGATTTTCACACCGACATCGCGCCGCTGCTGCGGGACTACTGCCTGGGCTGCCACAACGCCCAGGACAAGGAAGGCGATCTCTCGCTCGACACCTTCGCCGACCTCATACGCGGCGGCGAGAGCGGCCCCGCCATCGTGTCCGGCAAAGCCGCCGACAGCTTCCTCATCCGCACCGTCACCAAGCAGGAAAAACCCGCCATGCCGCCGCGCAAGGAACCGCAGCCCAGCGCCGCCGAGATCGCCCTGCTCAAAGCCTGGGTCGATGCCGGCGCCAAAGGCCCGGCACCGGAAAAAGACCTCTCCCTCAGCGCCACGCTCATCGTACCCGACATCGCCGCGAACGCAGACCTCGCCCAGCCCGTCAGCGCGCTCGCCTTGTCGCCGGACGGCAAACACCTCGCCGTCGGCCGTCATACCACCGTCGAGATCCTCGACGCCGCCACCCGCCAGCCCACGCGCGCCTTCACCGATCACCCCGGCGTGGTCAACGCCGTCCACTTCTCCCGCGACGGCAAACAACTGCTCACCGCCAGCGGCGTCACCGGCCTGCGCGGCATCGCCATCCTCTGGAACTTGACCACCGGAGAAAAAATCCGCGAGTTCGGCGAAGGCAGCCGCGACATCTTTTACGACGCCGAATTCTCCCCCGATGAAACCCTCGTCGCCACCGCCGGTTATGACCGCGCCGTGACCTTGTGGGAAACCGCCACCGGCAAACGCCTGCATCACATCGAAGTCCACACCGGCGCCGTCTTCGACCTCGCCTTCAGCCCGGACGGCAAAGTGCTCGCCAGCGCCAGCGCCGACCAGACCGTCAAGCTCTGGAGCACCGTCACCGGCCAGCGGCTCGACACCCTCAACCAGCCCGAAGGCGAGCAATACACCACCGCCTTCACGCCCGACGGCAAACACATCCTCGCCGCCGGCGCCGACAACAAAATCCGCATGTGGCGCCTCCTCTCCGTGGACAAACCACGCCTCAACCCCCTCGTCCACGCCCGCTTCGCGCATGAGGGCGACATTGTCCGCATCGCCCTCAGCGCCGATGGCCGCACGCTGGCCTCATCCTCCGCCGACCTCACCTTAAAAACCTGGAGTCTGCCCGCGCTCGAACAACAACACACCCTGGCCAACCAATCCGACCTCGCCAACGCGCTCGCCTTCACCAACAACTCCGCGCTTCTTATCGGCCGCATGGACGGCAGCCTCGACTCTGTTAGCTTCCCCGTCGCAAATCCCGCCCAAGAAACCAACAAACCCGCCGCGAAAACCGCAAAAATCCTAAATCCTAAATCTGAAATCCTAAATCTAACCGAAGCCGAACCCAACGATACTCCAACGCAAGCCGCCGCCATCCCCCTGCCCGCCGAAATCAGCGGCGTCATCAGCCAGCCGGGCGATCTTGACACCTACCGCTTCACCGCCCAGGCCGGCCAGGAATGGGTCTTTGAAGTCCGCGCCGAACGCCAAAAATCACCGCTCGACTCCAAGCTGGAAATCCTCCACCCCGACGGCCGGGCCGTCGAGCAAGCCACCCTGCAAGCCGTGCGCGACTCCTGGTTCACCTTCCGCGGCAAGGACTCCGACGTAAGCAACGACTTCCGCATCCACAACTGGGAGGAAATGGACATCAACGACTACCTCTACGCCAACGGCGAAGTCGTCCGCCTCTGGCTCTACCCCCGCGGCGCCGACTCCGGCTTCAACGTCTATCCCGGCACGGGCAAACGCCACACCTTCTTCAACACCACCGCACTCAGCCACCCCCTCGGCGAGCCCTGCTTCGTCGTCAAACCCCTGCCCCCCGGCAGCCAGCCCAGCCCCAACGGCCTGCCCGTCTTCCGCCTGTTCTACGAAAACGACGACGACCCCAAGCGCCGCTTCGGCAAAGACTCCTTCCTCCTCTTCACCGCCCCGCAGGACGGCGATTACCTCGTCCGCCTCCGCGACGTGCGCGGCGAGGGCGGCCCCGCCTTCGCCTACACCCTCACCGCCCGCCCGCGCGCCGAGGACTTCAAAGTCACCCTCGCCAGCGGCATGAACCCCGCCGTCAGCCCCGGCAGCGGCAAAGAGTTCGGCTTCACCGTCGAGCGCCTCGACGACTACGAAGGCGAGATCCGCATCGACATCACCGGCCTGCCGCCCGGCTTCAGCGCCAGCACCCCCATCGTCATCGAGTCCGGCCAGTTCAGCGCCCTCGGCTGCCTCTTCGCCGAAGCCGATGCCCCCGCGCCCACCGCGGAGCAATCGCAGGCCGTCAGACTCACCGCCAGCGCCACCATTCACGGGAAAAAAATCGTGCATGACCTGGGCGGACTTGGCACGATCAAGCTCGGCCCCGCGCCCAAAGTGCGCCTCGAAATCGCCGCCGACGGCGACTCCGGCTCGCCCAAACAAGACCCCGGCAAACCACTCGAACTCACCATCCAGCCCGGGGAAACCATCAGCGTCATCATCAAAGCCGACCGCAGCGGCGGTTTGAAGGGCCAGATCCCCTTCGGCAAAGAAGACAGCGGTCGCAACCTCCCCTTCGGCGTCTTTGTCGATAACATCGGCCTCAGCGGCCTGCTCATCCTGGAGGAAGCCAGCGAGCGCCAATTCTTCATCACCGCCGGCCCCAAATGGCTCCCCGAAACCACCCGCCCCTTCCACCTCCGCACCACCGCCGACGGCGTCCAAACCACCCGCCCCGTCATCCTCCACGTCCGCAAACCCGGCCAAGTCGCCGCCAAGTGACGTAGATTCGATTGGCAATCGAATCCCCCACAAAATCGGCGCAGCCGCACTTGCCCCTGAGATTCGGATGCCATCCGAATCTACAATCAAAGTGAGGTGCCCGGGTTGCCTCCATCGACTTGTTCGCCGTGGTTGATGTTGAAACGATACCGAATCTCATCCAGCGTGAAGCCCGGCATATTCTCGTTTTTCAATGCGCCATCCGGCTGAAAACCCAACGCCTCATAAAATCGTCTTGCTGAAGTGTTCTGAGACAACGTCCACAGCGTAACCAAATCAAATCTGCGGGCTTCGGCAAATCGAAGGGCAGCGGAACAGAGGGCCCGTCCAGCGCCCTTCCTCCAGTGAGACGGATCAATGTAGATGGCGATAATCTCGGCGGCGTTGTGCGTGTCGCCATCTCTGGAGGGTGAAATGTGGCAGAATCCTGTGATCCCTCCATCCCCATGAATCACAAAAATGGGGGAATCGGCATTGCCTATATAGCGCCTCCAAGTTGCTTCCCGTTGTTCATGGCTCAACCCTTGCAAATACGAGTCAGGCATAATGCCTCAGTAGGCAGCCTTCCACGATGCAACCTGAATCTCCGCGATTCTGAAGGAGTCTTCGGTTGTGGCATTGCGAATCATGCTGGATTCTTGGTAGAGCAACAAGGATCACAAACGGATTCGTGCCTTTGTCAACCACCCGATGGCTGACACATTCCATCCACTCCAAATGCAGTGGTGGCCAAACCGCCCAATCGGCGCGCGGGCCTCCGAGCCCGCAGCCAGGGCTTCGCATATGGAGCGCACGCGTCCCGCGTGCTCTTTTCGGCGTCCTCGCCGAAAAGATTGAG
>CAZNKC010000171.1:0-12254 GCA_964573315.1 uncultured Verrucomicrobiaceae bacterium
GAGGCAGGCAGGCTGCTCGCGACACACACAGCCGGGACGGGCTGTGTTACACCTCAACGCGGGATGGCATCGGGTTCGTTGCGCAGGAGCTGGGAGCCGTTGAAGCGCTCGCGCGGGTCGAACAACCAGCCGGGGCTGGGATTGTGGACTTCGTAGCGGTGCGCTTGGAATTCGGGCAGGATGAGGTTGCTGTTGGGGTCGTAGATTTTGCGGCCGGTGTAGCGGCCCCAGACGCGGTACTCGCAGTTGTGGTCGTAGCCGTGGGCGGGGCCGGAGCCGGAGGGGATCTCCGGCGCGCGGTCCGGGGTGCGGGCGGCGCGTTCGTTCATGACGACAAGACGCGACTGCTCCCAAGGCTGGCCCGGGCGCCGCAGGTAACCCCAGAAGTGCGTGCGCTCGATGAAAAAGCGGCGGCCGATGTAGTAGTCACCCCGCGGTTCGGCGGCGATCTGAGCGCGGCGCGCTTCGACTTGCGGACCGGCGGGACCGGTGGCGGCGCAGGCTGACAAAAACAGGAGCGCCAGGAGCGGCGTGAGTTGGAGGAGTCGGTTCATCGTGCGGGGTGGAAGCTGGGAGGCGCGGGCGCGCTTGCAATGGAAATCTGGCGGGTTTCAGGATTCATAAACGCCGCCGCTGGTATAGGAGCCGAGGCTGCGCAGGGTGGCGCCATCTGCGGTGGCGCGGTCGAGTGCGGCGGCGACGCGCGGGGCGGCGGCGGAGCCTTCAATCTCGATGTAAAAACGGTACTTGTTCGGATGGCCGCGCAGGGGGCGGGACTCGATGCGTTTGAGGTTGACTCCGGCGTCGCTCAGGGGAGTCAAAAACAGGCACAGGCTGCCCGGTTTGTCCGCCAGCTCGACGACGAGGGCGGTGCGGTTGTGAGCGGCCTGCGGGATGGGCTCGTGATGGCCGAGGCGGAAGAACTGGGTGATGTTCGGCACCTCGCCGGCGATGGGATAATGCAGGATGTCGAGGCCGTGGCGCTCCGCGTTTTGACGCGGGCCGAGCGCGGCGGCGGCGGGGTCGGCGGCGGCGAGTTCAGCGGCGGCGGCGGTGCTGGGCCGGGTGACGCGGCGGGCGTCCGGGTAGTGCTCACGGAGCCAAGCACCGGCATGGAAAAAGGGCATGGCGTGGGAGTAGATCACTTCCACGCGCGCTCCGGCATGACCGAGCAGGGCGAGCTTCACGTCGAGAGTCAGCTCCTCCTGAATCCAGAGCCGGCAGCGGTCATCGACGAGGCGGTCCACGGTGTCGATGATGAACCCGCCGGAGGAGTTTTCGATGGGCACGATGCCCTCCGCCTCCGGGTGCGTGGCGAGAAAATCAAACACCTCTCCAATGCTGCCCAACGCCTCCACGGGCACGCCGGGAAAACATTTCTCCGTGAGCAGATGGGAGAAACTGCCCACGGGGCCAAGACAGGCAACGAGGGCGGGCGCGGCGGCGGAGGGATGACTCATGAGGGATGCGACCCCAAACTGGCGCGGCGGGCGCTGCGGTCAAGGTTTGAAGGAGGGGTGACAGAGGGATGGAGGGACAGAGAGATGGGGAGAGTATGGGATGCGCTCATATCTCCTGCTTGCGCGGGCGCACGGATTTGAGGGCCTCGGCATAACGGGCGCCGCAGGCGAGGCCGCGATAACGGGCGAGCACGGTTTTGGTGTCGAGCGCGGCTTCGATCTTGGCGTCGTCAAAAGGCTCGTTGCGGACGAAAGCCATGAGCCGGCCCAGCCAGTCCATGGCGGCGGGCCAGACTGGGGTGACGTCGATGTAGGTGTCCGGCTCGAAGCCGATGGTGTGGCCGGGACCGTTGTCGAACCAGAAAACGGCGGAGGGCGTTTTGGCTTGGTCGAGGCCCAGCAGCCGGGCGGGTTGATGCAGGGCGGCGTGGCAGATGGCGGAGGCCGCTTCGTGGTCGGGATGGCGGTCGCGCGGCCAGAGCATGAAGGCGGTGTCAGGCCGCACGTCGGCGACGACTTCGGCCACGGCGCGCTTGGTTTCCAGCGTCGGCTCGAAGCCCATGCTGGCATAATTGAGGAAGCGCATCTCGATCCCGCGCTCCTTGGCCATCTCGATGGAAAACTCGCGCAACGCGGCGCCGCGGCCTTTGACCGGCGGCCAGTTGTCGTAGTCGCCGATGAGATTGAGAACGACGACGCGCTGATGCTTCTGCACCGCTTGCAAGAGAATGCCGGGGATGCCGAAGGGGCAGTCGTCGTAGTGGGCGCCGATGGCGAGGAGGGTGCGGTTCATGGGGGGAATCAAGATTGGAAGACACAAGACTGCAAGACTCAAGATGAGGCGGGCAAGCTGGAAGCTTGCCCCACTTTTGAAAAGTTGAACCGCGCGCCGGATGAGGCATGATGTGGGCGATGCCCCTTGCCGATGCTCATGCTTTTTTGCTCGCCGGATTCAACGAACCGGACGTGGAGGAAATTTTGGCTGATCTGGACTACTTGCACGCGAACGCGGTCTGGCCTTACACGCTGGAGCGGACGCGGTGGATGCTGGAGGATTCGCCGGACATTCTGCTGGAGTTCTTGCGCGCGGTGGATCGTGGCGCTTTGCGCAATGCGATGATTCCGCACCGGGTGAAGGCCATGCTGGGCTGACTTGATTGCGCCGGGCGAGCTTCCGCTTTACAGGCGGGGGAATGCGGGCATGGATGAAATCATGCCCGACCCTTCCCTGACCGAATCCGCGATGACGCGGCAAGACAATCTGGACCTGTTTTTCCGCAACGGACGCACGGTGATCCTGCCCATCGACCACGGCGTGGCGATCCCGGTGCCGGGGCTGGGAAACCCGCCGGACTTGGTGGAGAGGGTGGCTCCGTTCGTCGATGGCTTCGTGTTGAATCTGGGCTTGGCGCTGCGGCTGGGCGACATGCTGCAAAACAAGGGCATCTGCCTGCGCACCGATGTCTATAACACACGCACCGAAGGCGATGGCGCGGGCAGCATCCCGATGTTCGGCATCGAGGAGGCGGAAATGGTGGCGGCGAACGCGGTGATGAACATGCTCTATCCCGGCGGCGCGAATGAGCGGCTCAATTTTCAAGAGTGCGCCGACTTGATCCGCGTCAGCCTGGACTCCGATGTGCCGGTGATCCTGGAGGCGCTGCCGAAGGGTCTGGGGCAGCCGGATGCCTACACGGTGGAGAATGTGGCCTTCGCGGCGCGGCTGGCGGCGGAGCTGGGCGCGGACGTGGTGAAGGTGCCTTATCCGGCGAACGGATCGGTGGATGACTTTCGCCGCATCGTGGAGTCCACCTTTATCCCGGTGATCATCCTCGGCGGCGCGGCGATGAATGACGACGCCGGATTGTTGAAAATGGTCGATGACGCCATGACCGCGGGCGCGGCGGGCATCGCCATCGGGCGCAATGTCTGGCAGCACCCGAATCCTGGGGCCATCGCCCGCAGTCTGAACGCGGTGGTGCATCAGGATGCTTCCGCGTTGGAGGCGCTGGCTTTGTTGAAGGAGCCGCTGCGGTAAAAAGTGGGGCAAGCTTCCAGCTTGCCCAGCTCATTCGCTACCATGCCGCGCCCGCCGAGCGATTCCTTCAATAGCGGGCTACCCGCTGCGGGCTCGGAGGCCCGCGCTCCGGGCGGCGGGCGTCCGCCGGCTAACTCCTCTGCGCCTTTCTCGCCAAACTTCAAAACTTGCCAGTGCTCTCCGCGGGAAAAAGAGGGGCGGTAAGAAGATAACCCCCATCTTTTTGTCATAACTGAACGCACAGGCGATTGCAAATCGCCTCTCTTTGCCTGCCTCTTCGCGCCGTCGTGTGCGGGTAAGCGGCTTTCGCCCAAGCCGCGGACGTTTCGTTCGTTTGAAAAAACGACACCCCGACCCGTGCCATGAAATCCACCGCTCTTTTTCTTGCCATCTTCGCTTTGCACCAAACCGTGCCCGCCGCCGAGGACTGGCCGCGTTTTCGCGGACCTGGCGCGGACGGCACCACCTCTTCCACGCCGCTGCCGTTGACGTGGAGCGAGAAAGAAAACGTGCTGTGGCGCGTGCCGCTGCCGGGGCCGGGTTCGTCCAGCCCGATCGTGAGCGGGGACAAGGTGTTTCTCACTTGTTACAGCGGCTACGGACTCGATAAACGGGAGCCGGGGGACGCCGCCGGATTGAAACGCCACGCGTTATGCCTGGATCGCGCCACGGGCCGCATCCTTTGGCAGCAAGACATCGAATCCCCTGTGCCGGACAAGGGCTACACCGGCGAGTACATCACCACGCACGGCTACGCCTCCGGCAGCGCGGTGACGGACGGGGCGGGTGTGTTTTTCTTCTTCGCGCACGCAGGGGTTCATGCCTTCACGGTGGACGGACGCAAGGTCTGGGACGCCAGCGTGGGGGAGAAGGCCCACGAGTGGGGCGCGGGGGCGTCGCCCATTCTGCACGGGGATTTGCTCATCGTGAACGCGGCGCTGGAGAGTGACACGCTTTACGCGCTGGATCGCCGCACCGGCAAGGAGGTGTGGAGCGTGAAAGGCTTCCCCGCCTCCTGGAACACGCCGGTGGTCGTGAAACTTCCCGATGGCCGGGAGGAACTGGTGGTCAACGCCAGCGGGCGGCTGCGGGCGTTCGATCCGAAAAACGGCAAGGAGCTGTGGTCCTGCTCGTCCATTCGCGGAGCGGAGCTTTGCCCGTCGGTGGTGGCGGATGGCGACGTGCTTTTCGTCATCGGCACGCCGCGCGGGCAGGCGATGGCTGTGCGCGCCGGCGGCAAGGGTGATGTGACGCGGACGCACGTTTTGTGGCAGGCGCAAAAAGGCTCGAACGTGAGCTCGCCCGTAGCTCATGAGGGGCACTTGTATTTCGTCAATGACGCGCGCGGCAACTTCCATTGCCTGAAGGCGGACACGGGGGAGGAGGTGTTCGAGCAGCGCCTCGCGCGCACGCGCGACCGCTGGTATGCCTCGCCCATCCTCAACAACGGGCGGTTGTATTTGCTGAACCGCGCCGGGATGACGATGGTGGTGGCGGCCAAGCCCGAGTTCGAGGTGCTGGCCACCAACGTCATCGCCGATGACGGCAGCGTCTTCAACGCCAGCCCGGCGGCGGCGGACGGGCGGATTTATTTGCGCTCGGATCGTTATGCTTACTGCATCGGCCTGCGGTGAGGTGTGATGTCATATTCCCCTCTGGCTCCGCGCCGCCTCCGCCCGCGAAAAAATGGGCGGGAATAGAATCCCGCCCTCCGGAAAAGGGGAAGCGGAGACTTCGGTGGTTTGTCGTGAAACCTTTGTTCACCGACGGCGTTTCACAGCGGACCTGCCATGAAACTGTTTCGCTCTCTTTCCATCTGCCTTTCCGCCCTGATGCTCGCGCAGCCGCTCGCCGCGCAAAACAAAAACAACAACCGGCCACCGCCAACGGAGAAGCGGGTGTACAAGGAGGCTTCCGGCAAGCAGCTTGAAATCTGGATTTGGAGGCCGGCGGATTGGAAGACGGGGGACAAGCGTCCGGCGATTGTGTTTTACCACGGCGGCGGCTGGCGCGGCGGCACTCCGACGGCGTTCTCCCGGCAGAGCGCGAAGCTGGCGGAGCGGGGGATGGTGGCTTTCTCCGTGCAGTACCGGCTGCGTTCGCAGGAGGGCATCACCATCGAGGATTGCGTGAAGGATGCGAAGTCGGCCTTCCGCTGGGTGCGCGCCCATGCGGCGGAGCTGGGAGTCGATCCTGAAAAAATCGCGGCGGGCGGCGGTTCCGCGGGCGGGCATTTGGCGGCGACGTTGGTGACGTTGGATCACGTCAATGACGAGGCGGATGACATGGCGGTGTCCACCCGGCCCGCGGCGCTGGTTTTGTTCAATCCGGCGGTGAAGCTGGATTTCCCGAGGGCACGGGAGGCCAGCGGGGGCGAGCTGAATGAGTTGCTGCGGCTGAGTCCCTATCATCATCTCAAGGCGGGCCATCCGCCGACGATCATTTTTCACGGCGATGCCGACACCACGGTGCCAATCGACACGGCGCAGGATTACACGGCGAAGGTCAAGGAACTCGGCGGCGAGAGCGAGGTGGTGGTGTCGCCGGGACAGCCGCATTCGTTTTTCAACCGGGAGCCGTATGTCTGGGACACGCTGAAGCAGGCGGAGGCTTTTTTGGAGAAGCATGGGCTGCTGCCGGCCGATGAGTGACAGCCTACGGAACACACGGAATAAACGGAAGATAATGGTTATGAAGGCTGCGTTGAGAACGCGCTTTCATTCACAATGAAGGCCGTTTTGCGCATGACTTGGCCGACTTTTCCGTTTGTTCCGCGCATTCCGTAGGCACTCATTTTCCTTTGAGCAAAGCTTCCGCGACTCTCATGCCGTCGGCGGCGGCGGAGATGATGCCGCCGGCGTAACCGGCGCCTTCGCCGGCGGGATAGAGGCCGGGCAGGGTGACGCAGGCGAGCGTTTCGGGATCACGCGGGATGCGCACGGGAGCGGAGCTGCGGGTCTCGATGCCGGTGAGGATGGCGTCTTCGAGGTCGAAGCCGGGGAGGGCGAGGTTCACTTTTTCGATGGCTTCGAGCAGGGTGTCGCAGATGATTTCCGGCAGGCACTCGCGGAGGTCGGTCCAGTGGACGCCGGGTTCGTAGGAGGGTTTGACGCTGCCGGGGCCGGTGGAGGCGCGGCCGTGGAGGAAATCGCCGAGAAGCTGGGCGGGGGCGTGGTAGTTGCCGCCGCCGAGATCGAAGGCGCGTTGTTCGAGCGCGCGTTGGAAGGCGATACCGGCGAGGGGATTTTCCGGCGCGGCTTGGTAGTCGGCGGCGGTGACATCGACCATGAAGCCGCTGTTGGCGTTGGCTTCGGTGCGGGCGTAACTGCTCATGCCGTTGGTGACGACGCCGCCCGGCTCCGAGGCGGCGGCGACGACGAGTCCGCCGGGGCACATGCAGAAGCTGTAAGCGGCGCGGCCCGTGCCGCAGTGGGCGACGAATTTGTACGGCGCGGAGCCGAGCAGGGAATGGCCGGCGTGTTTGCCGTAGCGGACACGGTCGATGAGGCTCTGCGGATGCTCGATGCGGACGCCGACGGAGAAGGGTTTCGGCTCAAACGGGACGCCCTGGGCGTGGAGGGCGTCAAAGGTGTCACGGGCGCTGTGGCCGACGGCGAGGATGGTGTGATCGGACTCGATGGTGGAGCCGTCATGCAGGATGACGCCGCGGCATTTTCCGCCGTCGATGAGCAGGCGCTCGGCGCGGGTTTCAAAGCGCACCTCGCCGCCGAGGGCGATGATTTCCTCGCGGATGTGGCGGACGACTTTGATGAGCCGGTCGGTGCCGATGTGGGGGCGGGCTTTGACGAGGATGTCCTCCGGCGCTCCGGCGGCGGTGAGTTCTTGCAGCAGCCAGGGAATGCGGTGCTCGCGGTCGCGGATCTGGGTGTAGAGCTTGCCGTCGGAAAAGGTGCCGGCGCCGCCTTCGCCGAATTGGACGTTGGACTCGGGGTTGAAAGCCCAGCCGCGCCGCCAGAAGCCGGTGACGTCGCGGGCGCGGTCGCCGGCGGCTTTGCCGCGTTCGAGGAGGATGGGTTTCCAACCGGCGCGGGCGAGGATGAGGGCACAAAACAAGCCGCAGGGGCCGCTGCCGATGATGATGGGGGGAGGTTTGTTCGGGTTTCGTGTAGCGTGGTCCGGGGGAAGAAGTGCGGCTGCGCCGGTTTGGGAGGCGTTGTCGGCGAGGGCGCCGGCAACGACGGGCGAGGGCGCCCGTGCTCCTGGGGGAAGTGCGGCTGCGCCGGTTTGGGGAGGCGTTGCCGGCGAGGGCTCCGGCAACGACGGGCGGGGGCGCCCGTGCTCCGGCGCATGGGGGCATCCGCACTCCGTGGGGAGCTGGCGATAGGTTTCGTCCGGGGCGGGGATGACGCGGTTGGATTTGCCGAAGCGTTTGAGGATGGCGGGTTCGTTTTCGGTTTGGACGAGAAGGGTGTAACTGAACTGGACGTGACCGCGGCGGGCGTCGATGGCGCGTTGTTTGATCTGGAGATCAAGCAACTGATCCTCGCGGATGCGCAGCAGCTTCAACGCGGCGCGGCGCAGGTCGGCGTCGGTGTGCTCGACGGGGAGGATGAGTTGGTTGATTTGGATCATGGAGGATATGTTAAATAAGGGGGCAGAAGCGGTTTGGAAAGCGCATGTCTTCATGAGTTTCTTGGAGCGCACGCGTCCCGCGTGCTGCGTTCGGCGTCCCGCCGAACGCATTGCGGCGACAGCCGCACACGGGGGTGGACGTCGATTGCTGGGAAACGATGCTTTATCAGCCCGTTTGAGCGAGGCTGCCTTCAAAGGTGAGTTGGAGCATTCCCAAGTGTTCGCTGCGCTCAATCTTTTCGGCGGGACGCCGAAAAGGGCACGCGGGACGCGTGCGCTCCAGGCATGATGGCGTGTCGGTGCGCATGAGTTGTCTGAAGCGGAACGAGAGGGGCGGCGAGCCAGCGGCTGGCGCCACGCGGGGCGAGGCTTACATTCTGTCCGTGACGTTGATGCCGAGGAGGCCGAGGCCGGTTTTCAGCACGCGGGAGGTGGTGTCGCAGAGGAGGAGGCGGGTGGCGCGGACGCTGCCTTCGCTGCGCAGGACGGGGCAGGCTTCGTAGAAGCTGTGGTAGGCGTTGGCGAGTTCGTAGAGGTAGTTGGCGAGGAGGTTCGGGCGGTGGTCTTCGAGCACGTCGTGGACGGCTTCGGCGAACTGCGCGAGCTTGAGCGCGAGGGCGCGTTCGGCGGGCTCGGTGAGGGTGGGTGGCGCAAGCGGCTCGCTTGCGCTTGCGGATGAGGGGGCGACCGAGCCGGTCGCTCCACTGTCGGAGCCGGTCGCTCCACTTTCCAGCTTGCGGAAGATAGCGCGGGTGCGGACGTAGGCGTTGATGAGGTAAGGGGCGGTGTTGCCCTGGAGGGAGAGCATTTTATCCCAACTGAATTTGT
This sequence comes from uncultured Verrucomicrobiaceae bacterium, assembly GCA_964573315.1. GTDB lineage: Bacteria > Verrucomicrobiota > Verrucomicrobiia > Verrucomicrobiales > Verrucomicrobiaceae > JAGRPD01. The sequence goes on from CAZNKC010000171.1 coordinate 8,920, forward strand.
AGTCGGTGAGGCGGTTCTGCGACAGCTCGGCGTACTTCACCGCGCCGATGCCGATGGTCCCGGCGATGGCGGCTTTTTCGTCGTCGCTGAAGCCTTCGCGGTTAGCGACGACGACGGCGGCGCGTTCGATGGCTTCGTCGAGCACTTCGATGAGGCCGACGGACTCGCCGCTGCGGGTGCGGAACATTTTGCCGTCCTGCCCGAGGATGCTGCCGAAGGCGATGTGGACGAGGTCCGCCTGCTGGCCGCGCTTGCGGGCGGCGGCGAAGATCTGGCGGAAGTGCAATTCCTGCGGCGCGCCGACGACGTACCAGATGGCGTCCGCCCGCCATTCGTTGACGCGGTGGTCGATGGTGGCGAGGTCGGTGGTGGCGTAGAGGAAACCGCCGTCGGATTTGCGGATGAGGCAAGGTTTGTCGGCGAGGGCTTCGTTGTCGCGGAAGAAGACGCAGACGGCGCCGTCGCTGATTTCGGCGATGTTTTGGGCGAGCAGGTTTTCGACGAGCGGGGCGAGCTTGTCGTTGTAAAAGCTCTCGCCGAGGAAGTGGTCGAAGTGGACGCCGAGCTTGCCGTAGATGACGCGGAGCTGGGCCAGGGAGAGATCGACGCAACGCTGCCAGATGGCGAGGTTTCCGGCGTCGCCCTGCTGGAGCTTGACGAGTTCCTGGCGGCAGGTGTCGAGCACGGCGGGGTCGGCCTTGGTCTGGGCGTTGACGGCTTTGTAGAGGCGGAGCAGCTCGGCGATGGGGTTGGCGTCGAGCGCGGCGGGGTCGAGCAGGGTTTTCCAGCCGTGCAGGATCATGCCGAACTGGGTACCCCAGTCGCCGATGTGGTTGTCGGTGATGACCTTGTGCCCGGCGAAGCGGGCGACACGGGCGAGGCAGTCGCCGATGATGGTGCTGCGGATGTGGCCGACGTGCATGGGCTTGGCGATGTTCGGCGCGGAGAAATCGACGACGACAGTGCGCGGCGCGGCGGCGGGCGGGACGCCGAGGTGGTCGTCGCCGGTGGCTTTCAGCAGATGCGCGGCGAGGGCGTCGGCGGAGAGGGTGAAGTTGAGGAAGCCGGGGCCGTCGATGCTGATTTTTTCGCAGAGATCGGAGACTTCGAGGGCGTCCACCACTTGCTGGGCGAGGGCGCGCGGGTTGGCGCGCAGTTGCTTGGCCAGCACCATGGGGGCGTTGGATTGGTAGTCGCCATAACGGGTGTCGGAGGCGAGGACGACGGCCGGAGTGAAATTTTCAGGCAGAGCGATGCCGGCTTTGGCGAAAGCGGCTTGCAGGCGTTGGGTCAGGAGGGCGCGGAACATGGAAGAGAAAAGATGAATGACGAATGAGGAATGTCGAATGAGGAATGAGCGGAGAATGAGTGATGGAGAGCCTTCTCCCTGATCGCTCTTTCGCTGGAACCGCTGTCCCGGTGAGAATGCGGCTGCGCCGGTTTGTGGAGGGCATGAGGCGATGGCGCCTCCTGCAACGGACGAGGGCGCCCGTGCTCCTGGAAATACGGTCAGCGGCGGTCAGTGACGTTGATTTTGAAGGAGGGGTATCCGTTTTCGCGGATGAGGCGCAGGACTTCTTCTTTATCGCTGGCTGGAATGGTTGACGATTGCAGCCAAGTGTTGGCGGCTGCGGGATCTTTTTTCATCCACCAATAAGCGATTTCTTTGAAGGCAATGGTTCGAAGGTGCGGGTCTTTGATGGCGCTGGACCATTGGATGGCGTCTTGAGCATGATCGTTGCGAGCGAGGTTTCCGGCAAAACCCGTCACTACCAAGTCACGGTCGGTGGAGTCCGGTTGCAGGTTGAGCCAATTCGCAATGGAGACCGGATTGGAGCCACCCCATTGACTGCCCAGACTGTGCAGGGCTGAATCTCGAGACTTTGAGTCCGGCAGGTTATTGAGCAGGGCAACGGCTTCGGGATAGTGACCTTTGGAAGCGATGCCGTTGGCGTAACCGGCCATGAGCTGAAATTTGAACTCATCGTCAGGCAAACGAGCAAGCAGTTGAGCGCGCTCTTTCGAAGTGGAGTTACTCAGGGCTGAGATTATCTGCCAGTGGAAGGTTCCCGTTTCAAAGTTGCGTAATCCAGGATTGGAGGCGAGATAGTCCAACGCGGCGGGAAGATTCTTCTCCAGCAAAGCTGCAAAGATGGTGCCTTCGGCAGCGGTTCGATTGCCGGCGAAGTTGGAAGCATTCAAAAACTCCATGGCTTTGCGCGGATCGTCAGCGGTTATGGAGCGCAGAAGGGTGTGAAAAGCGCCGTTGTGGACGCGGGGGTCTTCTTGAGACATAACCCAGCGGATGGCGGCTTGGGGGTCTTTTTTGTACAATTTGGGGAGGAGGTTGAAAAAAGTAGAATTGCCCCCGGGCGTGTTTTTGGAAAGTTCCAATGCGAGCAGGGGATCGCGATTGAAAAGCTTGTTAAGAGCGATGAAGAAGGCCTGCGTGGGTATCGGAATTTCGGAGTGTTGTTGGAAATAGGCCAAAGCACCTTGGAAATCGTTTTCAGCCCAGACTGCGAATGCCGCCTGCAAGGATCTTTCGCGGGCGGCGCCTCTGGCTAGGGTCATGGTGAGATCAATGGCGGCTTGCGGGTTGGTTTTGGCGAATTCGGCAGCGATGGCAGCCAGGGCTTGGATGCGGCCTTGTTTGGCGGAGAGGGGAAAGGCGGCTTTCCAAGCGGCTTGCGGGTCTTTGCCGGCCCAGGCTCGGAAGAGGCTGACGCGCAAATTGCTCGCGGATGCTTTGTCAACGCTGCTGAGATGCTGGATGGCTTGCTGGATTTCCGCGAGGGAGAGTGATGCGGTCAGTTGGCTTGCGGTTTTGGCATCGTATGTTTGCACCAGATCGTCCAATGAACTGAGCAGGGATGGCGGCGTCGCGTCCTTGGTGTCAGCGGAGTCTTTGGGGTTGCTGTCCGGGGTGGATGCGGCGGGTTTGGCGTTGCCGGGGCGGTCAGGTGGCGTGTTGGCGGCGATGGTGTGCTGGCGCGCGGACCACGGGGCTTTTTGGTCGAGGCCGAGGAGATAACCGGCGACGAGTCCCGTGACGAGGCAGGCGATGGGAAGGGTGAACCGCTTCAGCATGCGCGGGATTGTGAGGGAAAGAGGGGGGCGGGGTCAATGGAAAATGACGAATGACGAATGGAAAAATAGGACACCCTGCAGCCGTGATGGATCATGCTGCGCAGCTTCCGCAGTGGGGAGGTTTTTAGCCGAAGATTTGGCGGAGCCTCGCCTTCACCTCGGCAAGTTTGCCTCCCGTGACGCGGCCCGTCGTGTAAAGGATGACGCTGTTCTCGACGGTGAAGAGGCGTTGTGGACGGATATAG
>CAZNKC010000172.1:0-12238 GCA_964573315.1 uncultured Verrucomicrobiaceae bacterium
AGTGAGTCACTAACGCGACCCAAGTTGCTTATTTTCAGTCTATCAACCATCAACCCCGCTTTTAGGCTAATCCAAAGCTGCGCCAAAAACGTCGCCGCGTTCCTTGCCTGCTTCTTTATCCCGATTTCGGCCAAGCAAACTTCCCGGATGATTCGAAAGATCAGCCGCGTTTGCTGAGGGCGGTCTCCACTTTTTGGATGAAGGCACGTATCGCTTGGCTGGGCGCTTACAAAGCGCCCCTCCTTGGCCGCGGCACAAAAAAGCCGCGGCAGGTGTCTGCCGCGGCCTTCGAACTGCGTTGGAGCGTGCGTTACATGAAGAGTTCTTTAACCGGGGTGCCTTTGTTGCCCACTTGGAAGGGGCGTCCGGAGGGGGACATGACGATCTCGTCGATCGGCAGGCCCATGCCGTAGGCGATGGTGGCGATGAAGTCTTCGGGGGAGACCTGTTTGTCGGCGACGCGGCGGCCATCCTTGTCGGAGGAGCCGTACACGAAGCCGCCCTTGGCGCCGCCGCCGGCGAACACGGTGCTGTAAACCAGCGGGTAGTGGTCGCGGCCCATGTTCTCGTTGATGTTCGGCGTGCGGCCGAACTCGGAGCCGAGCACCACCAGGGTGTCCTCCAGCATCCCTTTTTCCTCGAGATCGGTGATGAGGGCGCTGAAAGCGGTGTCGAGCATGTCGCCGTTGTTCGTCATGTTCTGGTCGATGTTGTTGTGCATGTCCCAGCCGCCGGCTTGGACTTCGACGAAGCGCACGCCGTTTTGCACCAGCCGGCGGGCCAGGAGGCAGCCTTGGCCGAAGTTGCTGTTGCCGTATTTGGCGCGGACGTCAGCCGGTTCCTGGTTGATGTCGAAGGCGGCGAGATCCTTGCTCTTGAGGAGCTTGAGGGTTTCGTCGTAGAACTCGGTGTAAGCCTTGACGTCGTCGCTGTGGAACTTCTGGCGGAAGGCGGTGTCGAACTCGTTCATCAGCGCCATGCGCTTTTGGAACATGTCCTCGCCGACGCCCGAGCGGGTGTTTTGCAGGCCGGCGGCGGCGCTGGTGATGGGGATGGGGCTGAGCGCGGGCGGGAAGAACCCGGCGCCGGGGTGGCCGCCGCTGCCGATGGTGACGCTGTCCGGCAGCATCGCGCCTTCGATCCGGCCCAGGAAGTGCGAGGCCCAGGCGCCCATCGAGGGGTGGACGATGGTGCCGCGCGGCTCGTAAGCGGTGCGCATCAGGTAGCGGCCGTTTTCATGCACGCCCGTCTTGGAGGACATGGAGCGGATGATGGAGAGGCGGTTGGCCTTTTTGGCCAGCTTGGGCATGTAGCCGCCGAGGAAGTCGAGGTTGCCGGAGCCGGCGTCGGCTTTGATCGGATCCTTGGCGCCCTTGGTCATGCCGGTTTTGGGGTCGAAGGTGTCGATGTGGGACATGCCGCCTTCCATGAACAGGTAGATCACCCGTTTGGCGGTGCCGCCGTTGGCGGGCGCGGCTTGGGCGAGACGGCTGCCCACCGGGAGGAGGGTCACGCCAAGGGCGGTTTTGGCCACCCGCTCCATGAATTGGCGGCGGGAAAACTCGTCGAGTTTGTTGAGTTCGGTTTTCATAGTCTTGTGATGTCGCGTTGGTTTTTTGGGAGCGGTGGTTTACTGGATGAAGATGAATTCACGGGTGTTGATGAGCGCCCAGATCATGTTGGCGTAGGCCGGTTCGCCTTGGGCGTCGATCTCGCGCTTGGCGATCTCTTGCTCCTGCTCGGTGGGGCGGCGGTTCATGACGCTGACGAAGAGCGCCTCGACCTTGCCGGCGGAGTCGTCGATTTTGTCCATGGCGCGGAAGATGAGGGATTGGCGGTTGGTCAGCATTTCCTGGGCGCCGCCGTTCATCATCATGAGCACCTGCGGCACGGAGCCGACGAGGGAGCCGCCGTCGATCAACTGGCGCGGGGACTGGCCGAACTCGGCCAGGAAGTGACCGCCGCGCTCGGGCTGCGGCAGTTCGGAGGCGCGCAGCAGGCGCCAGCCCGCGTAGGAGAGGAATTTGCCGGCGCCTTCGCCGCCACTGGATGAGTCCGCTGTCATGGCGGCGCTGCCGCCGCCGCTCATCATCATGGAGTCATCCGCGGCATCCAGGCCGCCGCCCATCAGGGCGTTCTGCTTGCTGGCCACTTCACGGTAGGCGCTGTATTTGATCAGCACGTCTTTGGCGGTCAGTTTTTCGTTTTCCAGGTTGATGTCGATGGACTTGCCGTAGAGATCGCTGAGCGGAGCCTTGTAGGCTTCCGGACGGCCAAGCACGAGGGTCATATAGGAGTCCCAAGCCTGCTCGGCACTCATGCGGCGCAGTTGCGGTCCTTGGAAGAAGTATTGCGAGCCCATGGCGATGGCTTCGGTGGTGGCTTCGGACTGATAGGCGCGGGTGTTGTAGATGATGCGCTGGAACTCTTTCATGTCGAAGTTCACCTTCTTCATGACCTCGGCCAAGTACTTGAGCAACTCGGGGTTGGCGGAGGCGTCCGGGTCGTCGATGTTGGTGATCGGCTCGGCCACGCCCGCTCCGAAAGCACGCTTCCAGAGGCGGTTGGCGATGGTCATGGCGAAACGCGGGTTTTCCGGGTGGGTCAGCCAAGCGGAGAAAGACAGGCGCAGCTTCTCTTCCTTGGCTTTGGACTGGCGGTAGGCCGGATTTGAGCGGTCTTTGGCGGACCAAGTGATGAATTTGGGCTTCACCGAATCGCCGGGCTTGCCGTCCTTGTATTTGTAATCATGCGGCAGCTTCAGCATGTTGGCATCCATGTCCTTCACGGCGTAGCTGTTGGCGCCCATGAAGTTGCGGATGGCATTGCGCTCGCGGGTGATGTCCCGGCCTGCTTCGGTCACCATTTCTTCGATGTCGTTCATCAGCGCCATATCGCCGCGGCCATAGCGGGTGCGGGTGGTGGTGGCGCCGAAGAAGGAGGCCATTTCGTAGAACTGCATCTGCGTCCAATCCGCGAAGGGGTGGTCATGGCACTGGGCGCAGGCAACGTCGGTGCCGAGGAAGACGGTGAGGGTGTTGGCGAGGTTGTCGAGGGGCATCCCGGCATCGCGCAGCAGGTAACCGGCGGCGCCTTTGTCTCCAGGGTCACCGGGCTTGGCGTTTCTGTCCTCGGTCCACATTTTGCCCTCGGCGGTCAGCATGGCATTGACCATTTGGTCCCAGGGCCGGTTCCTCTCGGTCTGGCGGCGCAGCCAGTTTACATAATCATCACCGCGCAGGGCGGCTTGGTCGAGGTTGTGCCGGACGCGCAGCATTTCGGCGAAGTAGTTGAACATGTGGCTGGAGTAGCCTTCGGAGTCCAGGAGCTTGTCGATGAGCTTGGTGCGCTTCATCGGGTCGGTGTCCTTGAAGAAAGCCAGCGCTTCGTCATAGCCGGGGATGCGCCCGATGAGGTCGAGATACACGCGGCGCACGAACTGCTCGTCGTTGGCAGCGGGGTTGAAGCCGGTCAGCGGCGGCAGGCCTTCTTCGGCGCGCACTTTGTTGCCTTTGCCGACGATGCCCTTGGCCACCAGCACGTCAATTTGGCGGGCGGCGTTGCCGTAGTTTTCGGTCGGGTAGGGGAAGCCGGTCACTCCGGTGCCGACGTCCGGCGTGCCGGTGGCAGCGGTTTCGGGGGCTTTCATGCCTTTGGCGATGGCTTGGTCCTCGGCGGAGAGGCGGGCGAGCGGGAAGCGGTGGCTTTGTCCGTCCGCGGTTTGCAGTTGGATGTCTTCGCCGTCGAGCTTGACGAACGCCGCTTCGACTTGGCGGCCCTGGGTGTCCGTCCAGGTTCGCAGTTCCGCGGCGGTGGCGCTGGCGAAAGCCAGAACGAGGGCGCTGAGGCCCGTGAGCATGGGGTGTTTGATTTTCATGGCAGGTATCATTGGCGACGAGGATATGAAAAATCTTCGGGATTTTCAAAGGAAGAAACGTCCGGGGAATTCCGGCATTAGGGGGATTTTGTCCGATTTTGACTTTTTTCACAAGTTTTTATGCGCTTGGCCGCATGCGGACTGGCGGCAGGGGTGGGTTGGGCGGAGGGGGGAGATCCGTTCTTTTTGACAGGATTCCAGGATTTTTGCAGGATTTACAGGATGGAATGGGGCTTTCCTGCCAAGGAACCGCTGATTGAATCGAAATCGCTTTTTCGATCCCCTTCATGCTCATACTCAATCGATATCAGGCAGCGCTTCCAGGATCACCAGTCCGGAGCGCAGCGGAGCGGGTTTTTGCGGGGTGGCCTGGGGCAGGAGGAACCAGCCGAGGCCTTGGCGCAGTCTAGGCACCAGCAGGCCGTGGAAGGCGGCCTTTCGCACCAAAGTGCCGGGTCCGCCGCCGGGATCGTCATCGCGCAGGGTGAAGGAGCCCCGGAACAGGCCGCTGGAGGGGTTCAAGCTGGTGATCCGGGTGGCGGCGGGGTTTTCGGCGGCGGGCGGCGGGGTGACGCGGTTGGCGGTGGAAATGGTTAAATCGATGCTGGCGGCCAAGCCGAAGGCGGCTTCCTCCACACAGGCTCCGCTGAAGCGCAGCCGGGCGTTGGGCGCTGCCGTTGCCGGGAGGTCCAGTTGCATAACCACCGGTTCCCGCGGCTTGCTCGCGCCTCCCACGACCGCAAGCTCGTGCATGGCGAATCCTTCCGCATAAACGGTTTCTTTCGAGCTTGCGGGCCGGATTTTGCGCCAAGAGAGCAGGCCGTCGAGTTCGGCGTCCGCTGTTCCCGTGGACGGCGGGGTGATTTTCAACCAGCCTTGGGCGGAGCCGCCGCCGCGATAAAACAGGCGGTGCCAAGGCAGGTCTCCCTCCGCGCCGAGGGTGGTGCTCCGGGTATGGGCGGCGCCGTCGGCCATTTTTCCCGCCCAAGTGGTGACGCCGGCGCGGGTCACCCGGATCGTGGCGTAACCGGCGCCTTCCGGCGGCTGGCTTGGCTCCGATTCGTCGCCGGGCAAGAGGTCCGCAGTCCCCGGCAGCGGCAGCAGAGCCGCCGCCAAATGTCCCGCGAACGCGTCGGCGGGCTGGTTTTTCCCATGCCAGCCGCTCTGCCGGGCTTCCAAGCACACGGGAGGCAGCGCGCCATCCGAAATCTCGCCGGTGAGACGGCCGGTGGCGGCTTCGATGCTCAGGTGGAGTTGCAAGGCGGGCAAGGCGCGGCCACGCGGCACGATGAGATGAGCGGTGGCATCCGGGCCGGGCAGGGGATCGAGGATGCCGCGCACGGAGTGGGTTTTCTGGCCCAGGGCGAATTTCCCGCTGAGCGCGCCGCTGGCACTCACCTTGAACGCGGTCCAGCCGCCGAGACCGCCATTCAACTCGCCCCGGTCCACCAAGCCGGAAAAAACGCCTTGGAGCCTCGGCTCCAGCCCTTCGCACGATACCAGGAACTCCTTGGAAGGGCTGGTTCCGGCGGCGTTGGCGGCGGTCGCGACGAGGCGGAACGTCCCGGCGACCAGGGGCTTGCCCGTCAATTGTCCGGTGGTTTTGTCGAGCTTCACCCCGCGCGGCAGGCCTCTGACGGCGAACCGCACCGGGTCGTTGCTGGCGCTGACGCGTTCCGTGACCTGCCCGCTTACGCGCCAGGGGCCGAGCGCCAAATCATCCACTGCCGGACGCAGCCGGACACCCACTGTTTTGGCCGGTCCCGCCAGTTCGAGCACCTCCCCGCCCGCCGCATCCGCCATGCTCACCAAGCAGTGGTAAACGCCGGAGTGCGCGATCTGCGCGCCCTTGATTTGCAGTTGAGGCTTGTGCGCTCCGCTGATGCCGGCTGCGACATCGTCGGCCAGCGGCTCGCCGTTCCGGAACCATTGGAAGGCGACCCCCGGTCCTGCGGCGGTTTGCTTGAGCTTGATCGTGCGGCCTTCGTTGACCGCCTCCGGCCCCGTCACCGCGCCGACGATTCCCACATGGGCGGTCAAAGGCGGCGTTGCGCCGCCGCCCGAGGACACCACCACGTCGTAAACCCCGGCGTCACCGGTTTTGATCCCAGACAGGACGAGCCGGGCCGATTTCGCCTTCGCCAGTACGCTCCCGCTTTTGCGCCACTTGTGCTGGACCGGCGCGCCGCCCGCATACGCCTCAGCTTCCAGTGTGATCTCTTCTCCCGCCATGGCCAGCCGCGAGACCGGTGGGGACGTGACCGTGGGAATGGGCACCGGTTGGTATTCGATCGTGATCTGCGCCACCTCGCCTTCAGCCACGGTAACAACTTGATCTGTTGGCGTGAAAAAGGCAGTCAATGATTTGAAATTCAATGTATAATCTCCTGGTTGGAGTTCCGTGAGCGTATTGCCGCTGGGCTGCCAAGCGCCGCCATCGAGCGCCCATCTGGCGCCGGCGGAGACCGCTCCGGCAGGCTCCAGAGTGATCTTCACACCGGTCGCCGGCGCGTAACCGATGTCCTGCAGCACCGCCACCTCCAGCGGGTTGATCCAGGTGCGATCGTTCCATTGCAGGTGCGGAGCCATCACCATTTCCTGCCCGGCGAATTGGAATCCCTCCGGCCAGTGACCGCCGATGCCGAGTTCCGGCGGTTCGCCATTCAGGGCCACCGTGCGCGGGCCGTGAAATTTGCCGCCGAGGGATAGCCTGCGGAAAGCTGCTGAGCCATGAGTGAAGCCCAAGAGATGCCCGATCTCATGCACCGCCAGGGTGTAAAAATCCGGCTGCTCCGGGAAATCTTCCTGGGTGTCGGGGTCGGGGGCGAAATGCCAGTCCGCGCTGGAGTCGAAAGCGATCGCGCCGCCGAAGCTGGCAAAGCGTGTCCCGGTGTTGCGGTTCCGGATCATTTTCACCCAGGAAGCCGAGCCGCTGGCGCTGTACTTGAACTCCGCGAAGCCCAAATAACCGCCGTACACGTCCGGCCGCGCGCCCACATAGATGATGACCGTGTTGGCGGGCAGTGGCTTGTTGACGATCTTGGTGTTGGTGCCGCCCAGAGAGGCCGCTCTGTCCGGACGGTTGAAGGACAGGGTCCAAGTGTTGCCCCCGGTCCCCTTGGGGATGGCTGGTGTTTGCGCGCCCGCCAGCCTTTCCTCCCATGATCTGGCGGCGGCTCCCAGAACGGCCTTGCGGGTAGGATCGTTAAAGAAGCCCAGCTCGTCGTAGGTATAGTCCAACTGAATTTCCAAGGCTGGCAATAGCCCGGCGCACCCGGCGAGGGCTGTTGTCAGAAGGAAAGAGCGAACGGATAGCATGACTGGCGTGCACAGTCATGAATATACCGTATTTTATATAATTTCAATAATAAGACATGTAGCAACGTGTAACGAGTTTGCCATGATACGGTTACAATCCGGACAGCACTTCCACCCGGTCCACAAACAAAGGACGCAGAGCAAACGGCGCGCCGCGCACGGAGGGGCTGAGACGGCCTTTCATCGAGCCGGTGCGCGCTTCGAGCTGGGGTTGCGGGGGGCGTTGTTCGTCATCGTGCCAAGCGCGGCCTTCCAACCGCACTTGCCGGGGGCCGTCCGGCTGTAAAACGAGTTCCAGCCAAAGTTTTTGTTCCTTGCGCCACTGCCACGGCATGCTGGCGAGCTTTACCTCGTTGCTGGTGACGATTTCCAGCACGCCCGGCACCGGCGCCGCCCGCAATTGGAATGGCCGGCTTCCTTCCAGGCTCACACTGAAGCGAGGGGCCACGCGGCGGTGCGCTTCCCCGGACATCCTGGCCCGGATGCCGCCGGAAAGGATCATGCGCTCCGCCTTCAGCCAGCCTTCTTCCATGGGCTCCGAGCCCAATTCCAGCATGACCACGCCTTCGCGCGCGACCAGTTTGAAGTCGCCTTGCTGCACCGTCCAGCCGGGAATTTTTCCGCCGGCGCGCAGGGTGGAGAAATCGAGAGGTTCCCAGTCGGCGGGTGGCGCAGCCGGGGTGGCAGGTTTTGCTGTTCGCGAGAGGCTGGCATCCTGATCCGGCTTGGATGAAAGCCAAACCCACCCCAGCAGCATTGCCACCAGGAACGGGCCTGCCAAGGGGAGCAAAACGCGGAGGTGTTTCACTCTTCGACCGGCTTGGCGCCTTCCTTGAAGCAATAGAGATGCGACTCCGTGGCGACGAAGAGAGCGCCGTTGGCGGCGACGATGGAGCCTTTCAGGGGCGCGGAGAACTCCACTTGGCCCAGCACTTTCTTTTCCTTGCCCTCGGCCAGGATGAAAAGCTCGCCTTCCTCGTTGCCGATGTAGATTTTGCCGTCCGCCAGCAGCGGATTCGCCCAGATGTGGCCCAGGGTGTCGTGCCGCCAGTATTCCTCGCCCGTTTTGGCGTCCAGGCAGAAGACGCGGCCCGTGTAGTCCGCTGTGTAGAGCAGCCCGTCTTTCAGCGCCGGGGTGCTGATGCTGCGCTCGATGTCTTTGAAGGTCCACACCGCCTTGCCGCTGATGTCGCCCTCGGCTTTGGAGGGGTCGATGCAGGAAAGCATGCCCACGCCCTCGCCGTGCTCGGGATCCTGGCCGATGGTCACATACAGCAGGCCGTCATAATAGACCGGGGTGGAGATGCACTCGCTGGGGCCGTCGAATTCGGCGTACTTCAAAGGCTCTCCGGCCTCGTTCTTGCGGTAGTCCGGCGGGTTGGCGTCGTAGGACCACTTGATGGGCAGCTCGTAAATATCGTCGTCGATCTTCTCTTTTTCGTCGGCGGTGCCCATGCCGTAAGCCCAGCCGTCGCCGCCGGAGAAAAACACCTGCGGTTTGCCGTTCACCAAGCCGTAGGCGGGCGAAGACCAGGAGCAGTGCAGGCAGCGCTCGCTGACGATGGGGTTCATTTCCGCTACGTACTCGCCGGTTTCGGCGTCCAGGCAGATGAAGCTGGGCGCGGTCGGAGCGGGGATGTTGGTGTGGGAGTAATCGACGCCGTTGGAGGTGGTCACATAGACCTTGCCATCGACCACCAGCGCGTAGCTGGAGGCGATGTTGTGGGGGAACACGCCCAGCTCGCCGCGCATGTCATACACCCAGAGGATGTCCGCGTCCGTCTCGCCCGGCTCCACCGGAGTCACGGTGCCGTCCTTGGCGGGGGAGGCCAGGTACTTGGCTTCGTCCTGGAAGCCCTGGTTGCCGTCGGACAGACCTTTCAAATCCAGGCAAACCACTTCGCAGCGGTTGGTGATGACGTAACCCTTGTCCCCGACGATGGTGGGGGATGAGCAAATGCCGAGGAATTCCCAATCGGACACTTTGCCCGCGCCCAGCTTCGGAGAGATGAGCTGCCACTGGAACTTGCCGGTGTATTCGTCAAAGGCCATCATCACCCCGCGGTCGCCTATGTGTTTTTCATTGCGCGGGAATTCGTTGTTGGTGCCGACGAGCACCCTGCCTCCTCCGATGGTCGGCGTGCCGTAGCTCTGCCCGCCGAGCTTGGCCACCCAGGCGACGTTTTTCGTCGTGGACAGGTCGATCTCGTCGGAGCCGGGTTTTTTCTTGCCCGGCTCGATGTCCTCCGGCAGACCCTTTTCCTCGGAGACCATGTTGCGGTCCGGCGTGCCGCCCCAGGTGGGCCAGTCGGCGGCTTGGAGGGAGGTGGTGGCCAGCAAAGTTGCGCTTGCCAGCGAGGTGAACCAAGCATGGGAGGAGCATTTGTCAGCGGCGGAAAGAGGAGCCGGGATCATGGGGGGGCTTTTTTTCATGGGGGGAGGGGGGAATGGAACCGTAGGCGGAGATTTGTTGACGACATAAAACGCTCCGATCCACGAAAGACAACGTCAAACTGATGGCAAAAATTCGTCCAGACGGCAAAAATTTGGCGCGTTTTGGGATGGTTGTGGCGGGTGGCGCAGGCATCGCTGCCTGGATCAGGCCGGGCTGCTGCTCCTGATAAGCTGAAAACTTGTTCCGCACCCTCCTTCTTGCGTTTTGGGCACGGGCTGCTCTACTGCGCGGTTCCCGCCGCCGGCGTGTCCATGACGCAGCGGCGGGGTCTGTTTCTTTTCATGACCACCAAGCATTTTCATTTCATCGGCATCGGCGGCGCGGCGATGGCGCCGACGGCCGTGGCGCTGCGGGCGCTGGGGCATCGTGTGACCGGCTCTGACCGCGCGGTGTATCCGCCCATGTCCAACGTGCTGCGGGAGAACGGCATCACCTATCACGAAGGTTACGCGCCGGAGAACCTGCCGGAGGGCGCGGACTTATACGTGGTGGGCAACGCCATCTCGCGCGGCAATCCGGAGCTGGAGGCGGTGCTGGACCGCAAGCTGCCCTACGGCTCGATGGCGGAACTGCTCAAGCGCGAAGTCATCCAGGGCAAGCGCAGTTTCGTCGTCACCGGCACGCATGGCAAAACCACGACGACGGCGCTGCTGACCTGGCTTTTCGAGCAGGCCGGACGGCATCCGGGATTCCTCATCGGCGGGGTGCCGGAGAATTTTTCCTCCGGCGCGCGCTTCAACGGCTCGCCGCATTTCGTCATCGAAGGGGACGAGTACGACACCGCTTATTTCGACAAGCGGTCCAAATTCGTCCACTACCTGCCGGAGTGCGCGGTGGTGAACAACATCGAGTTCGATCACGCGGACATCTTTGACGATTTGACAGCCATCCTGAAGAGCTTCCGGCAGTTCCTCAACACCGTGCCGCGCAACGGCTTGGTGCTGATGAACGGGGACGATGCCAACTGCCTGAGCCTGCGCGCCACCTGCCCGGCGCCGGTGCGCACGGTGGGCCTGGGCGCGGACTGCGACGAGCGCATCGTCATCACGGCGGCGGGAGCGGAGGGCGTGAACTTCACGCTCAACGGCGACGCCTTTGCGCTGCCGATGAACGGCGAGTTCAACGCGCGCAACGCGGCGATGGGCGTGTGCGCGGCGCGTTTCGGCGGACTGACGGACGATGAAATTCGCGCCGGCTTGGCGTCCTTCAAAGGCATCCGCCGCCGCCAGCAGGTGCGCGGAGAGGCGGGCGGCGTGACGGTGATGGACGACTTCGGGCATCATCCCACGGCGTTGCGGGTGACGCTCGACGGCCTGCGTGAGCGTTATCCGGGGCGGCGGCTGCTGGCCTTGTTCGAGCCGCGCTCGAACACCAGCCGGCGCAATCTGTTGCAGCCGCAGTTGATTGACGCGCTCGGTCATGCGGACATCTCCGTGGTGGCGGCGATCAATGATCCGGGCAAGATCGCGCCGGAGTTGCGGCTGGACGTGGAGGCGGTGGCGCGCGCGGTGACTGCGGGTGGCCATCCCTGCTTTCACGAGCCGGACACCGCGGCCATCGTCGCCCGCGTGCAGCAAGAAGTCCGGCCCGGCGACGTGGTGATCGTCTTCAGCAACGGCGGCTTCGACGGCATCCACGAAAAGCTGCTGGCGGCGCTGTGAGGCGTGGGGCTGTAGCCGGTGAACAGTGGGCGGTGTGGGGCGAGCCGCTGGCTCGCCGGAATCCCCGGAGGGCGGGATTATATTCCCGCCCATTTTTTCACGGGCGGAGGCGGTGCGGAGCGCGGAGCGCGGGGCGCAGGGCGAAAAGCTCCGCGCTATTTCCTCGGATAATAACGCCACACCAGCCACAGCGCCACGTTGACGATGGCGAGGGCGGCCATCAACTGCACCATGGTCGTTTGCAGACTTTCTTTGCCCAGGCCGCTGCCCACCAGCGTCGCCGCCGCGTTCAGCGGAATATAGCCGAGCAGGGTGCCGCCGAGGAAGATGCGGTGCCGGATGTCCGCCACGCCCAGGACCGCGTTCAGCACCACGCCCGGCAGCGCCAGTTGCCGGACCCAAAACACTTTCAGCAGCGACGGGCTTTTCAACATCCGCGCCAGCCACGGGCGCGTCTCCGCCTGCGCGGTCACGCTTTTGCGAAAGCCCTTCCGGATCGCCACAAAGGTGCCGTAGGAACCCAGCGTGGACCCCAGCAGCGACACCACGAAGCCTTCGGCAAATCCGAACAGCAATCCCGCCGTGCCGCACAGCGTCAGCCGCGGCACGCCCAGCATGACCAGCGCGGCGGTGAGGGCGAAGAAACCCGCGTGGCCCGCCCAGCCCATGTCACGCACCGCGCGCTTCCATTCCTGCGCGTTGTCCAGCCAGGATTTCAACGGCGTGAAATGCGCCAGCGCCATGAAACCGGCCACCACCAGCACCAGCAGCGCGATCTGCCGCCGCTCCCGGCCCAGGCCACGCGCCGTTTCCGCGCCCAGCGCCGCCATCGTCTCCGCCTGCTCCGTGTCCGGGCCGGGTCTCGTGTCATCTGTCGTGGTCTCGTTCAAGCCGCGACAGTTGCCCGCTCCCCCGCGCGGCGCAACC
>CAZNKC010000173.1:0-12198 GCA_964573315.1 uncultured Verrucomicrobiaceae bacterium
AGGACACGGAGGGAACTTCAAAGGGTGGCATTTGGCTCTCACGAATCCAGGATGACCGAGAAAAGTTCGTTCCATCCCCCTTTTCCTGCCTTCCTGCTTTCCTTATTCCCGAAAAATCTCTGTGTTCCTCAGTGTCCTCTGTGGTCAGCCGTTTTTGACGCGCAAGCCCTGCGCCACGGCAAAAAGGCGGAAATTTGTGTCATCGCCGGCGCGCGCTGCCGTATAATTGCCATGTGCAACTTTCCTCCCTTAGCGAGCTTGGCGCGGCGGCGTCTCCCGGTTTGTGCCGGGCCTGCGGAAGCGCTTTGAGCGATTTCGGGCTGGGCTGGCAGTGCGCGGCCTGCCTGCTGGCCGCGGCGATCGCGGAGGAGGCGGACGGCAGCGGCGGCATGTCGCGTTTCTTCGGGGAATACGAGCTGCAGGATGAGCTGGGCCGCGGCGGCATGGGCACGGTGTATCGCGCGGGGCAGCCGAGCCTGGCGCGCGCCGTGGCTCTGAAAATGCTGCCGGGCGGTGTCTTTGCCCGGCCGTCGTTTCTGGCGCGTTTCCAGCGCGAGGCGCTGGCCGCCGCGCGTCTGCGGCATCCGGGCATCGCCGTGGTGCATGAGGCGGGAGAGGTGGACGGCATCGCCTATTACACGATGGAGCTGCTGGAGGGCGGCTCGCTGGCCGGGTGGATCGCCTCTGAGCGCCGCCAGCCGCGCGCGGTGGCGGCGCTGCTGGAAAAAATCGCGCGCGCGGTCGCCTTCGCCCATGAGCATGGCGTGCTGCATCGCGACTTGAAGCCTTCCAACATTCTGCTCACCGCCGCGGGGGAGCCGAAAGTGGCGGACTTTGGGCTGGCGCGGCTGGTCGAGGAAGCGGAGGACGGCGCCGGGCGCTTGACGCTGACCCAGGGTGTGCTGGGCACACCCGCCTACATGGCGCCGGAGGTGGCGGCAGGCGAGCCGGCCAGCATTTCCTCGGATGTCTATGCCTTGGGCGCGATTCTGCACGAGGCCCTCACCGGGCAGCCGCCGCACACCGGTCCCAACACGCAGGCCGTGCTGGCGCGCGCGCTGGGCGCGGGGCCGGTGGACCCGCGCAAGCTTCATCCCGCCCTGCCGGCGGACTTGGCGACGATCTGCCAGAAGTGCCTGGAGCCGGAGGCCTCCGGCCGCTATCCCGGAGCCGCCGCGCTGGCCGATGACTTGGCGCGGTTCCTGGCCGGGCAGCCGGTGCTGGCCCGTCCGGCCGGCGCCGCCGGGCAGGTCTGGCGCTGGGCCAAAAACAACCGCGCGCTGGCGGCGCTGGCGCTGGCTTTTCTCGTTTCGCTGGTGGCCGGCAGCACGCTCGTCTGGCGCCAGGCCACCCTCAACGCCAGCCAGGCAGAGGCTCTGCGGCAGGAGCACCACGCGGCGCGGCAGTTGCGCGCCGAGCTGTCCAGCCATCTCTACGCCGCCGACATTCGCGCCGCCGCGCAGGAGATCGAAGCCAGTCATCCGGTGGGCGCTTGGCGCTGGCTGCAAAACCATGAGAACGATCCCGCGCGCGGTATCGAATGGGACTGGCTCGCCCTGCAGGCGCGGCGGCAGACCGGCCGGGTGCTGCATCACGGGGAGGCCTGCGTCACGGCGCTGGCCTTCTCTCCCGACGGTCAAACCCTGGCCGGAACCGACAACCAGGAGGCGCTTTTTCTGCTCAATCCCGCCAGCGGCCAGTGGCAGGACACCGGCGCGCGCGCGCGCTTGGGGTCATCCTGTTTTCTGGCGGACGGGCGCGTTTGGTACTGTGGGGAGACAACACTGGAAAGCCGCGCGTTGCGCGCGGACGGCAGCCTGGGGGAAGCCTCCGCCGGCCCCAAGGCCCGCCAGGCGCGGCTCTCCGCCAATGGCCGCTGGGCGGCCCTCTGCTCGGCGCGTTCCCTGTTTTACGAGCGCGGCCAGGGCGGAACCGCCGGCGTCTATGACACGCAGGCGCGCCGCCTCGTCTGGAGCGCGCCGGAGCGGAACGTCTGCCACGCCGCCGTCAACGGCGATGGCTCTCGTCTGGCCACCGCCGGGCGCGACGGCGATGTCGTTTTATGGGATGTGTCCGCCGGGGAGGCGCTCCGCCGCTGGCAACTGCCGCCCGTCTGCGCGCTGAGTTTTTCCGCCGACGGCCAGCGCCTAGTTGCCGCCGGCCCCGAGCATGCCTGGGTGCTGAACGTTCGTGGCGACCCTGCCGCGCGCGCTTTGCGGCATCCGCGCGGCCATCACGTCACCGGCGCCGCTTTTTCACCCGATGGCGGCCGGGTGGCCACGGCCTGCACCGACCGCGTGGCGCGCGTCTGGTCCCTGGACAAGCCGGAGGAGGAGGCGCTGCCACTGCTCGGCCATGAGAGCGAAGTCTGGTGCCTGGCTTGGAGTCCCGATGGCAGCCGGCTCGCCGGTGGCGGGCGCGACGGGCGCGTGCTGCTCTGGGAGGCGCCGCAACTGACCCGCCGCGACAACACGTTCGCGCCCGCGCGCTATCAACGCGCGCGGTTTTCGCCCTCGGGCGATTCCTTCCTCATGGCCAGCGGCGAATACCCGGACCTGAGCTTGCGGCGCTGGCGCTGCGCGGACCTGGAGCCGCTGGAGGAATACCCCGCGCATTTTCAGGCGCTGGGCGTCACCGCGACGGATGAGGCGCTGTTGTGGAATCTCTGGTATCATCGCCTGGAGTGGTGGCCGCGCGGCGCTGGCGAACCAGCGCGCATGGTTCCATTGCCCGAGGTAAAAACGGATACCATGGACCAATTTGCCGTCTCTCCCACGGGCAAACACCTCGCACGGCTGGACAACTTCGGCATGCTTGAAATCAGGCCCCTGACCGGCGGGGAACCACCGCGCGCCGCGCGTGTGTTCGAGGAGCCCGCCGCCGGCCAGAAATGGACCGTGCGCGCGCTGGCTTGGAGCCCAGACGGACGCTGGCTGGTTGCCTGCCGGGATCAGCCACCCCATCAGGTCTGGCTGGTGGATGCCACCACGCTGGCGGTCACGCCCTTGCCTGCCCATGACAGCAGCCTTACCAACGTTTGTTTCTCCCCGGATGGACGCTGGCTGGCGGCGGGGGCCGACCATGGCGATATCCTCGTCTGGCCGGCCCGGGAAACCCCGGGCGCCGCCGCCATCCGGCTCGCCGCCCACACCCGCTCCACCGTGGATGTGGCCTTCTCCCGCGACAGCCGCACCCTGCTCAGCCTTGGCGGGTTGGACGGCGTTCGGTTCTGGCATGTCGAAACCTGGCGCGAACTCGCGCATTTGCCGGTCCCGGACGCCTTCTCCCACCTCTCCCTCTCGCCGGATGGCGGCTGGCTCGCCGTCACCTGCGGAGAACGCCCCCGCGCCACCCGGCTGCGGCTGTTTCCGTTGCGGTAGCTAATGCCCTTTTGTTCCCCAACGCCGCTTGACAAATCTTCGCCTGCCATTCTTGGCCTACGAGGACGATTAGTCCGCGACGGCGGGGGCGCTGAGGATCTCGATGCGGATGACTTGGCGAATCCAGCGGGCGTGCCGTTTTTCTTTTGGCAGGATGATGCGGAGGGGGCCTTCGAACTGGTCCAGCGCGTTGTCATCTTTCCGGTCGCAGAGCAGGACGGGGTCGTCGGTGGCGCGGGGATCGAGTTCGGGCAGGGCGAACACGACGCGGTAGCCGTCGGCGGCGGTGATGAGGACGTATTGGCTCAATACTTTGCCGCGCATCTGGTCGCCAAAGGGGACGCCCGCGCGCTGCAGGATGTGGAAGAGCGGCACGCCGCTGTAGCGGGCCTTGCCGCCCTGATGATCCGCCGCCTCCACGGTTTGACGGGGCATCACTTCGAGGTCGGATAAGGCCAGCTTGAGGGGCGTGGACACTTCTCCCCGGACTTCCAGGGTCTGGCCGGCCGCCGGAGCGGCCAACAGAAAAGAGAGGGCGAGCCAGCGCATGAGCATCGAGGGAGTCCGCCGGTTAGAATTTGATCTGGCAATTGACGAAGGCATTGCGTCCGGCTTCGGGGAAACCTTCGGTGAGCGTGTAGTCGCGGTCGAAGAGGTTGTTGACGCCGGCGCTGAGGGTGACGTCCTGGGACAGCCGCACGGAGACTTTCAGATTGGCGACGGTGTAGGCGCCGCTCACCATGCCGTAAGTGGTGGAGTAGCGGTCGCCGCCGTACTCGACGCTGGGGATGATGCTGAGCCAGGAGACGGGCTTGATCTCGGCGTAGCTGAAAAGGGCGTGCTTGGGTGTGTCGATCAGCTTGACATCGGGCTGGCTTTGGTTCTTGCGGTCGAGGTAGCTGTAGGTGACGCCGAATTGGAAGGCTTCGTGCGGCTCCCAATCCAGACTGAGATCGGCGCCCAGATGGCGGGAACGGCCGACGTTTTGAAGCTGGAAGAGGCCGGGGCGGACATTGTCCACGCGCTGGATGGTGTCCTCGATGCCGGAGTAAAAGAGGCTGGCGGAAAAGGTGAGTTCCTTGCCGAGTTTGCCATCGTATCCGAAGTCCGCATGCCAGGCGGTTTCGGGTTCCAGATCGGGATTGGGAATGGCTTGGCCGAGGCGGTAGGAGTAGCGGTCCTTGATGGTGGGGAAGCGGCTTTTGCGCGCGCCGGTGAGGTGGAAGGTGCCGTGCTCGGGGACTTCGTAAAAGAAGCCGAGCTGGGGGTTCAAGGCGTCGAAGGCGTTGCCGCCGAGGCTGGAGCCGGTATTGGTGTCCACGGCTTCCTGAACGTCGCGCCGGTCATAACTGAGACCGGCGACGACGCTGAAACGTTCCGTGAAACGCTGGGTGTCCTCAATGCCGAAGGACCAAGTCATGTCCTCGAAGGTGTATTTGCGCTCGCCGTCGTTCTGCTCGGTGTGGTGGTCGAACTTGCCGTGCGCGGCGGCTTTGAGGGTGTTGTTTTCGCTGAGACGGGTGCCGAACTCGAGGCTGCCGCCCAGGGTGTAGTCATCGTAATGGCTGCGGAAGGAACTGCCCTGGCGCTGGGTGGAGTAGGTGGAGTCGTCGTAGGCGAAGAGGCTGTTCTGGAACTGGTCCCAGTAAAGACGCTGCTTGATGTAGGTGTCGGGGGCGAGATGGGTGTTGCCGATGTAGTACACGGTTTGTTTGTCCCAGATCGGCCATTGCCAGTAGCGCAGGTTAGTGGACGAATCGCGCCCGGCATAGACGGGGTTGCCTTTTTCGCCGCGCTGGAGGAGGTAACCCAGAGCGTACTCATCCGTCTCGTTCGGCGTGAAGCCGAGTTTGGCGCTGACGCGCCAGTCCTGGCGCCAGGCGTTGTCGCGCTGGCCGCCGTCTTCTCCGGGGCGGGGTCGGAAGTCGTCGGAGAGGGGGTAGGACTGGGCGTCGAGGAAGGAGCCGCCGAGCTGGAGGTACCAGTGGTCCCTGAGAATGCCGAGGTTCGCGGCCGTTTGCACGCCGCCTTCCTGGAACCAACCGGCCAGGAAGTCACCCTCCATCGGGCGGGTGGGTTTCCGGGTGACGACGTTGATGGCGCCGCCGAGGGTGTTGGGGCCGTGGACGGCGGAGGAGAAGCCCTTTGAGACGCGAATGTCGGCGACGTCCGCGGTGGTGAAACGGCGCAGGTCCACGTAGCCGTCATACGGAACATAGACGGGGATGCCGTCCACAAAGACGGGCACTTGGCGCAGGTCGAAACCGCGCACGTAAACGCCGGCTTCGTTGCGCGGACCGACGTTGGATTGGACGACGCCGGGGCTGAGGCGCAGGGCTTCGGCGAGGTCGGTGCGCTCGAAGCGGCGGATGTCGGCGGCGGTGATGTGGCTGGAGATGGTGTCGGTCAGGGGCTCGTCAACGTCGGCGGTGACGACGATGGTACCGAGCTCAAAGGGACCGGGTTCCGCCGCGCGCGCGGCGGTGGAGAGGGAGATGGCGAGCAGCAGGGGGAGGAGTGAGGTTGAGCGTGGTGGCATGGGGTTCCATTGGGTGCGCGGCGTTGACTGATGACATTAAACTGTCGTAAAACGACATAATCATGTCAAACAAAAGAATCATGCGCGCCGCTCAAAGAATTCATGCCGTATATGAGGCGGGTTCATGGCCTTTCCACGGAGCATGAAATGGCAGGGATCATTGCGCGGCTCAAATCCGCGGGGGCAGCGGGCTGCAAGCCCGCTTGACAAGGCGGACGACACGTCCGCCTTACTGCGTGGCATGGATTGACACGGCGGTTTTCGGAGCGGAGTCTGGCAGCATCATGTCAGCGCCAATATCAGAGCCTCACCCGGTGGCCCAGCGTCGCAAGGCGCTGGGCTGGTCGCAGGCGGAGTTGGCGTCGATGTCCGGCATTCCGCGCAGCTCGGTGAGCGCCATCGAGGCGGGCCGGCTGACGCCTTCCGTCACCGCGGCGCTGGCGGTGGCAAAGGCATTGGAACGCGGCGTGGAGGAGTTGTTTGGAGGCGGTCAGGCGCCGGGTCTGGAGGGGGATGAATGGGCCTGGCAGCCGGGGTTTGAGACCATTCGTTACTGGGCGGCCGAGACGGGTGGCCGCCGGTTGCTCTATCCCGCGGAGCCGCTGGCCGGCGGCGCTTGGCCGCATGATGGTTTGTGCCGGGACGGCGTGCTGCATGAGCATGGGAAACGGGATGCCTCACGGACGCTCGTGCTGGCGGGATGCGATCCGGCGGCGGGACTGCTGGCGGCGGAGTACGCGGCGGCGGCGGGTTTCCGGCTGCTGGCTTTTTCGCGCGGCGGCGGCGCGGCGTTGGATTTGCTGGCGCGCGGCGTGGTGCATGTGGCGGCGCTGCATCGCTCTACGGCGGAGAGGCCGCTGCGCAACCTGGAGACGGTGCGGGAGCGGCTCGGCGGCGGTTACCGGCTGCTGCGCTGCGTGGACTGGCAGGAGGGGATCGCTTTGCCCGCGGCTGATCGCACGCGCAGTGTCCGGAGTTGCGCGCGCAACATCCGCCGGTGGGCGGCGCGCGAGAAAGGGGCGGCGGCGCGTGAGTGTCTGGACGATCTGCTGGAGAAGCCGGTGGGGAACCAGCGCGTGGTCACCAGCCACGCGGCGGTGGCGGAGATGGTGCGCGGTGGCTGGGCGCAGGCGGGCGTGTGCGTGAGGTTGTGCGCGGAGGAGGCTGGGCTGCGCTTTTTGCCGGTGCGCACCGAGTCGCTGGACCTGTGCTTCCCGGCGGCGCTGGAGCATGATCCGAGAATCCAGGCGCTGATCCGCCTGTTGCGCAGCCACGCTTACCGGCGGCTGGTGGATGATCTGCCGGGGTATGACGCGGCTCGGTGCGGGGAAATGACCGGGGTGACGGAGGCGTGAAAATGAGATCGGCTAGCCGGTTCTCCAGATAAAGACGAGCCGGGTTAGGCAATAGCGCTCACTTGCGCTTGCGGCGCAACAGGGCAAGCGCGCCTGCAAGACCGATCAAAAGAGCCCCGGATGGTTCGGGCACGGGGGAGAAGAGGAGCATGTTCTGGCTGCTTTCGCTCATGTTGGTGAGAAAAGCGAACTGGAATTCGCTGGAACGGTAGCCGATCGGAATCAAGGGGTCTGAGGTGACAAGGTCATCAAGGATGCCGATGTAGTAGTCCTCGGAGAGACCATTCTGAATCAATCCTGTGCTGGGGCTGAGGCTGGCGAGGGTTCCATTGTAGTCCGTGACAAGTTCATACAATACGCTCTGAAATTGGCTTCGGTAGTTGAGGTAGTAGGGGGCGATGTTGAATGCCTCATCAAAGTAATTATCGAAAACCCAGTTGATGTAGTCGAACCCACGCTCGGCGCCGGTGGTGTTGGCGAATATGTCGATGGCGGGGACGACCTCATAGGTGAGCGTGACTCCCTGGCTGGGCGCGGATACACCATAGTCAATGCAAAGGAGTTGCGCGGAACCGCCGAAGGCCTCGCCAGTACCGCCGCTGACGTAGGTGATGTCCTGGGCATCGTAGTAGAAGGCCTGGGAGCCGATGCGGGTGAGTTCGGTGGTGATGGTTTGGGCGGCGAGCGGGGAGGGAGGGCTAACAAAAGCTAGCAGCGCGGCTGTGAGCAGGATGGTGTGTGTTTTGGGTCTCATGTTGGATTGCAGGTCAATCAGTGCGTCAATTTAGCGAATTAATTTACATTGACTACATTTATTATCTAAATCACCCTTATTGCTATTTGAATCGTCCATTTGACGTGTCCAAAAGACTGCTTGAGGTCCATTGAGACCTTCGTTTTCGTTCTCGAATCGTCGAGAACAATGAAAAAGTGGAGGAATGGAGGCGGCTGCGTGCCGCTGCCGGATCGTTTTGTTTTTGCCGAGGGCGCGTGCAGGGTTTAGAACAGGCGGATGCTTTGCAAACATCTGAGCCGGATTTTTATTTTGGCCTGCTGCCTGACGGTGGCGGGGTGCCAGAGCGGGGGCGTGGGGCCGCGGAGCGCGGCTCCGGCGAGCGGCGGGCCGTTCATGCTGGGGATCGATTTTTTGGCCGCGCGAAATTTCGACCTGCTGCGCGGCAAGCGCGTGGGCCTGATCACCAACCACACCAGCATGACCGGGCGCGGCGAGATGACGCGGGTGGTGATGCAGCGGGCGCTGGGCGGGCAGTTGCGGGCGCTCTACGCGCCGGAGCACGGCATCGACGGCACCATCGGCGCGGGCGTGCATGTGAGCACGCGCAAGGATTCCGTGACGGGGCTGACGGTCTATTCCCTCTACGGGCCGACACGCAAGCCGACGGCGGCGATGCTGGCGCCCATCGATGTGCTGGTCTTTGATTTGCAGGACATCGGCTGCCGCAGCTACACCTACATTAGCACGATGGCGGTGGCAATGGAGGCGGCGGCGGAAAACGGCAAGGAGTTTGTGGTGTTGGACCGTCCGAACCCGCTGGGCGGCGTGCGGGTGGAGGGGCCGCCGCTGGATCCGAAGTGGAAGTCGTTCGTTGGGCAGATCCCGGTGCCGTATGTGCATGGCATGACGACGGGGGAACTGGCGATGATGACGGCGGGGCAAAAATGGATCTCCCGCTCGCCGCAGTTGCGCGTGGTGCGGATGCAGGGCTGGCGCCGCAACATGATCTGGCAGGACACGGGGCTGCGCTGGTATCGCACGTCGCCCAACATCCCGCACGCGACCTCGCCGGCCTATTACGTGGCGACCGGGATGCTGGGCGGGGCGTCGGCGGTGGACATCGGCATCGGCACGGGCAATCCTTTTGGCTACGCCGGCGGGCGCGGCGTCAATGCCGACACGTTCGTGGCGGCGTGCCGGCGTTGGAACATGCCGGGGGTGGGTTTCACGCCCTACTCCCGCAACGGTTTCAACGGGGCGCGCCTGGACATTCATCCGCGCGCGCAGGCGGACCTCACGGCGCTGGATGTGTATTTGATCGCGGAACTCAACCGGCAGTCCGGCGGCAAGGTGCTGGCGAACATGAGCGGCTCGAAGCTGAGCCTGTTCAACAAGGTGTACGGCAGCGAGCGGTTGTACCAGGATTTGCGGCGCGGGGCTTCGCCCGCCAGCATCGTGGCGGGCTGGCGGCGCTCGGTCGATTCTTTCCGCGGCCAGCGTCAGAGGTATTTGCTTTATCCTTGAGTTTTGGGCGTTGGTGGGGGCGCTTGCAGAGCGCCTCTCCTTGGTGGGCCTGAGTACTTGCTTTACCCCTAAGTTTGGGGTTATCCATGCGCATGACTGCAACCACCACCGCACCCCCTGTCTCGCTGGAGAGCCTTAAGCTTGCCCGCCTGTGCGCGCATTACGCGGACAGCAAGAAGGCGGAGGACATCGCCATCCTCGACGTGCGTGGGATTTCTCCGATCACGGACTATTTGGTGATCTGCTCGGCGACTTCCGCGCCGCATCTGCGAGCGGTGCGCGACGAAGTGGCGGATCAGATGAAGCTGGAGCACGGCCAAGCGCCACTGGTGAGCGACGGCAGCCTGGACAGCCAATGGCTGGTGCTGGGGTATGCCGGGGCGGTCGTGCATGTCTTTGCCGGGGAAAAGCGCGGCTTTTACGCGCTGGAGGATCTATGGAACGACGCGCCGCGCGTGCCGTGGAGCGATTGACTGCGGGCGCGATGAAAACGAAAACGCCGTCCTGGCAGCAAAGGTTGGAGGCGTGGCGGCGGCGCGCGCCGTGGCGGGGCTGGCTGCTGCGCTGGCGCTCCCTGCGCACCGGGCCGCATAATCCCATGCTGCTGGGACGGCGGCTGGACAATACGGAGCTGGGCAAGTTGGGCGAACTGCTCGCGGCGCGCTGGCTGGCGACACGCGGGCGCAAGGTGCTCTACCGCAACTACCGGGGCCTGCATCGCGGCGAGGTGGATCTGGTGTGCCGGCATGGCCGGGTGCTGGCGTTCGTGGAGGTGAAGACGCGCAGTGGCGATGCCTTTGGCCGTCCAGCGGATGCGGTGACTTGGGACAAGCAATGGCTCATCCAGCGCGGCGCGCAGGACTGGCTGCGGCGGCTGGGACATCCGCCGATCACGTTTCGTTTTGATATTGCCGAGGTTCTGCTCGTGCCCGGCCATCCGCCGCGTTTCAATGTGATCGAAAACGCCTTCCAACTTCCCGAGGGGTCGATGGAGGGCAGGGTTGGGCGCGAAGCGAGCGGGTTTTTAGGGTAGCCAGATTGAGGGTGGAAAAATTTCAATTCCAGCAATTGGGCTCTGAAATTTTTCCACCCATTCTTGTCAGTTCTTTTGTTTTTGATTGACTGTTCAAAAGAACATATTATTAATCCGGGTAATTCATACTCCCGATCTCTCATGCAAAATGATTCCCGCCCCCGCTTTGGCAAATGGTATCGCAAGCTTCGCGCTTGGATGGTTTTTTCTCCTGCTTCGAGCATTCAAAACGCGAGCCAGATCGGACGCGGTTCCCTGGAGTCGCCCAAGCAGCGGGAAGTGCAGCTTGAGCTGGAATTGTTCGACCGCAGGACGCAGCCTTGGTTTTTCACGGATTGATTGCAGATTCGACTGGCAGTCGAATCTTGGGGTGGAAATGGGCAGAATGCCCGGTCCACTCGGCACAGGCTGAAAACCTATGCCACACACAGCCTGGACGAGCTGTGCTATACCGTTTTGCGGCGGCGCTTGAGGTGAAGCTGGGCGGTGGAGCGTTGGATGCTGGCCATGACGGCGGCGACTTCCTCCTGGTGCTCGCCGGGTTTGATATTCTCCAGGGCGTGTTTGGCGCGCTCCAAGGCTTCTTCGACGGCTTTTTCGTCGATGTCCTCGACGTGGATGGCCATGTCCGTCAGGATGCGCGCGCTCTGGCCGGTGACTTCCACCAACCCCTCGCCCACGGCCAAGTCGGTGGTTTTTCCGCCCTTGCTGTAACGCAACTCGCCCGGCTGGAGCGTCGTCACCAGCGGCGCGTGCAGGGGCAGCACGCCCATTTCGCCCTCGAATCCGGGCAGGACCACCGTGTCCACGTCATCGGAAAAGACGCGGGCTTCGGGAGTGACGATTTCCAGTTTGAGGGGCATGGCGGTAAAATGACGAATTTAGAATGACGAATGAGCGGCTAATGACAAAGACGGAATGGCTGGAGGTTCGCGGAGGTTTGGCGTTTCTTCATTCATTCGGCATTCGACATTCCGCATTCGTCATTTTCAACGGCGAAACGGCTCAGGATTTCGCAACCGAATCAATGCCGCCCTTCATGTAGAAGTCCGACTCCGGCACGTTGTCGTGCTTGCCGTCGAGGATTTCGGCGAAGCCTTGGACGGTGTCCTTGACCGGCACATAGACGCCGGGGGTGCCGGTGAAGACTTCGGCGACGTGGAAGGGCTGAGAAAGGAAACGCTGGATTTTGCGGGCGCGGAAGACGGTGAGTTTGTCTTCGTCGCTCAACTCATCCATGCCGAGAATGGCGATGATGTCCTGGAGATCCTTGTAGCGTTGCAGCACGGACTGCACGCCGCGGGCGACGCGGTAGTGCTCCTCGCCGACGACTTCGGGAGCGAGCGCCTTCGACACGGAGGACAGCGGATCGACCGCCGGATAAATGCCGAGTTCCGCCAGGGAGCGCTCCAGCACGACGGTGGAGTCGAGGTGGGCGAAGGTGTTGGCTGGGGCGGGGTCGGTCAGGTCATCCGCCGGCACGTACACCGCCTGGAAGGAGGTGATGGAACCGGACTTGGTGGAGGTGATGCGCTCCTGCATGGCGCCCATCTCGGCGGCCAGCGTGGGCTGGTAACCCACCGCGGAAGGCGTGCGTCCGAGCAGCGCGGACACTTCGGAACCGGCCTGGG
>CAZNKC010000174.1:0-12168 GCA_964573315.1 uncultured Verrucomicrobiaceae bacterium
TCCGAAATCCGAAATCCGAAATCCGAAATCCGAAATCCGAAATCCGAAATCCGAATGACAGCGCGCAGGACACGAGGCTGGAGTCAAGGCTTTTAGCCGATCATTCCGAAGCGTCCCTTGCGTGCTTCCCTGTTCTGAATGATCGCCTGAAAGCTCAACTCCAACGGAGAAGCCCATCCCGTTAATCCTTTCAAAATCCTGTCCATCCTGTCAAAAATCGCCGCCCGTTACCCTCGAAAAGAAGTGACGCCGCCGCAAACTCAGTCTAATCTCGCCGACCATGAAACAACGAACCTTTGGATGTCTCCTGGCGCTGCTGGTGGTGGCGCTGCTGACGAGCTTGTTTGTCAATCTGCTGCAATTCTCCGCCGGACTGGGGGGCGCGGCGGACTCGCTGGCGGTGGGCGGCGCCAGGAAAAAGCCACGGCTGAGCGAGGTGGTGCAGCAGACCGGCTCCGGCGCGGACAGGATTGTCCATATTGATTTGGAAGGCATCATCTCCTCGATGGGTGACACGAGTCTTTTCGGCATGGGCCTGTCCTCGGTGGAGAGCGTCAAACGGCAGCTCGAACAGGCGAGCGGGGATGACAGGGTGAAGGCCGTGGTGCTGCGCGTGAATTCGCCCGGCGGTGAGGTGACGGCCTCGGACACGCTCTATGCGGCGGTGAAGCAAACGAGCGCAACAAAGCCGGTGGTCGTATTCATGGATGCCATCGCGGCCTCGGGCGGGTATTACGTCGCCTGCGGAGCGAGCAAGGTGGTGGCGAGCGAGACCTCGCTGACCGGCAGCATCGGTGTCATCATCGACACGCTGAACTACAGCGAGCTGTTCGGCAAGGTGGGCCTGCAAGCCAACACCTTCGTCAGCGGCGCCTTCAAGGACTCGCTCAGCGGCGCGCGTCCGATGCGCGAGGATGAAAAAGCTTATGTGCAAAATCTGGTGTCGCAGATGTACGAGCGCTTTCTCGGCGTGGTGTCCGAGGGACGCGACATCCCGAAGGACGTGTTGCGCAACGGCGCGGCTGATGGCCGTGTGCTGACGGGCCGGGAGGCGCTGGAGGCCGGGCTGGTGGACCAGATCGGCTATGTCGAGGACGCCTACGCGCTGGCGCGCGAGTTGGGCGGCGCGGCGGGCGCGATGGTGGTCAAATACCATCGCAAGTCGGGCTTTTTCGAGCTTTTCTCGGCGGCTTCGGCGCGTGCGGAAAAAGGCGCGGAACCGCTGCGGGTGGAACTCGCGCCGGGAATGCTGCCGGCGCTGAAGCCGGGTCTGCCTTACTACATCGCGCCGCTCTCGGTGCCGGGTCGTTGATCGCGGGCAGCCGCCGTTCCTCCGCTTTTTCATGACCGATCCCACGAGCCTGAGCGTCCTGGCCGATGCGGCGGCTTGGATGCTGGTGGCGTTGCTGCTGGGCGCGGGCGCTTACAAGGCCATGCGTTCGCTGCGGCCCGGTCTGGGCTGGAGCGAGCGCGGTCAGGTGGAGGTGGCGGCCTTCCGCGCGGTGGACGCATGTCTGGTGCTGGCGCTGGCTTGGCTGATCTGGGCGAACCTCAACAGCCTCGCGCACGACGCGCCGGGGCAGGGGGCCGAAGCCGTGGCAGCGCAAACCGTGGAAGAAACGGAGGAGCGCGTGCCGTCGGCGGTGGACGCGCTGGCCAATGTGCTTTTCCTGCTGCTCATCTGCATGGCGTTGCTGTTCTACCTGCGGCAGGTGCGGGGGCTGGATCCGGCGCAACTTTTCGGCCTGCGCCGGCTGTCGCTGGCGCGCGTACTCGGTGTTAGCATCCTGGCCCTGCTGGTGGCGGTGCCCTGCACGCTGGCCAGCAGCATGGTATTCACGGATTGGCTGAAGGAGTACTGGCCGGACCTGAAGCCGCAGGATGCGGTACAGATGTTCGCGGAGAGCAGCCGTCTGGCGGACAAGCTGGTGATGGCGGTCGCCGCGGTGATCGTGGCGCCGCTGGTGGAGGAGTTGGTGTTTCGCGGATTCGTGTACGGCGTGGTGAAACGCCATACCGACGCCTTCTTCGCCGCCATCGTGTCGTCGGCCTTGTTTGCGCTGGCGCATTTTCATCTCGGCAGCGCGCTGCCGTTGTTCGTGCTGGCGCTGGGATTCACCCTGGCCTACGAACGCACCGGATCGCTGCTGGTGCCGATGCTCATGCACGCTTTGTTCAATGGCGTGACGCTGGCGGTGCTGTTAATCTTCGGGCCGCAGCTATGAGCCTAAATGCGGGGTTGAGAGTTGAGAGTTGAGAGTTGAGAGTTGAGTGCCAGTTGCTTGCAACGAAACGCTCACTCATCAGAGAGCGAGTCCTTTCCGCGGCGCAAGCTGCTCGTTTTCAGGCCATCAACCATGAACGATCAACTACCATCCCGGTTTTTAGGATGAACAAAACATTGCGCGATCTCGGCGAGGACGCCTTGGTGCGGCGGCTGGTGGCGCGCTTGCCGCCCGGCCCCGATGTGTTGGCGGGGCCGGGCGAC
The DNA here is from genome assembly GCA_964573315.1 of uncultured Verrucomicrobiaceae bacterium. GTDB lineage: Bacteria > Verrucomicrobiota > Verrucomicrobiia > Verrucomicrobiales > Verrucomicrobiaceae > JAGRPD01. The sequence continues at coordinate 2,489 of CAZNKC010000174.1, forward strand.
GATTGCGCGGTGGTGCGCGGTCCGGCGCGCGGCGAGGTGCTGCTGCTCAAGACGGATGCCGTGGTGGAAGACGTGCATTTCACCGCGGACACGCCGCCGCGTTTGGTGGGCCGCAAGGCGCTGGCGCGGGTGCTCAGCGACATGGCGGCGATGGCCGCGCGGCCCGCGCACGCTCTCGTCACGTTGGCCGCGCCGCCGCAGACGCCCGTGGCCTGGGTGGACGCTGTCTATACCGGCCTCTGTGCCTTGGCGAAGAAGCACTCAGTGAGCGTGGTTGGCGGCGAGACCACGCGGGCGCGGCAGCGTCTGATCTCCGTGACGCTGACCGGCACGGCGCCGGAGCGCGCCTGGGCCGCACGCGGCGGCGGACAGGCGGGTGACGTGCTGCTGGTCACGGGGCGGCTGGGTGGCTCCATCGCGGCCCGCCACTTGCGCTTCGAGCCGCGGCTGGAGGAGGGACGCTGGCTGGCTGCCAATGCGCCTGTTCACGCGATGATGGATTTGAGCGACGGCCTCGCCAAAGACCTGCCGCGGCTGGCCGCGCTGGCAGGGCTGGGTTTTCAGGTGAACTTTGACCAACTGCCACGCCATCGCGGTTGCAATGTCAAACAAGCCTGGAGCGACGGCGAAGATTACGAGTTGCTCCTCGCCGTGCCGGAAAAAGCGCTGGCGCGTCTGCTGCCAAACTGGACGGCACGATTTCCCAAACTGCCGCTGACGCCGATTGGCCGTTTGGTTTCCGTGGCTGAGGCGCGGGATGCCGCGCTCGCGGGTGGCTGGGATGCGTTTCTTTAGACCCGAAGGTCGTGATCGGAACGGACTGGAACGAGGAAGGTCAAGTCTGGCCCTTTTGACTGACTGCTTGCCTCACAGCATCACCAGCGGCGACGCCGAACCCCGAGTCAGCCCCGTCTGATAGAGCCGCTGCTGCAAGTTGTCGAACATCTTGCGCACATGCGGGTAGCGGGTGCGGTCCTTGATGATATGCATGCTGTTCTGGTAGGAGCCCCATTTGATGACCTCGATGTCCACATGGCGCACGCCCCAGTCGTTCATCTGCTGCTGGGTGGGTTTGTAGAGATCGATGGTGTCGGTGCCGACCAGCGCGCTGCCGTAGTCATCGACTTGATAAACCACGCCCGGCTGGCTGGAGATGCGGAACAGCGTGCCCAGGGGGTAACGCGACCAGTCAGCCGCCGCGCTGCGGATCGATCCGAACCGCAACGGCGTGCCGATCGCGTTGCGGTTGCCGTAGGCGATGTGGTCGCTCTCGTCATGGCAGTAGGCGGTGGTGCGCACGGTGCGGCGGGAGCCGTTAGCGGCTGCCATGAGCGGCGGATGCTGGGTGGGCGCGACGATGACAAAGTAACCCTTCACTTTGCCGGGATCAAAGGCGGCGGTGGCGGGGAGGGCTTTGCGCACCTCGTAGCGCATCCCTTCCTGCAAAGCCAGCGGCTTCTTGGAGGGAGAGGCAAAGCGGGACGGCAAAGCACAAGAAACCGCGCCGGAGCAAACAGCCAGCGCTAGAATAAGACGAGTCAGCGGTTTCATATGGTGAAATAATTTCCATAAAATTAACAGTAATCAGGCTATTAATCAATATTAAAATTACAGTTTTTTCATTTGCCTCTAAAATAAGACGGCCACAGTAATTTTTGGGTGTGCTGGTTTTCGGCGCATTGGACACTTGGGCAGGGAGGGCAGCCATGCCGCGAGCCGTGCCTGCTGGTACGCCTCCGGCGTGCGTCTTGGCAGCGGGGCTGGCTGGGTCTTGCCACCGGTGGTGTCGCTCGTGCCTCGCTCTACCACCTGCTAATGGCTGCGATGCCTCCGGCATCGGGTTCGCTCCTCCCCGTTCTCCTTTTCGATTTTTCCGAGGACGATCCGGGTCGTTGCCGTGCTGCTTGCCCTCCGCTTTCATCCCTATTCTGGCCCGGCAGGAATCGAAATCCCGCACCATCTTCCCGGAAGAATCTGAAAACTTGAGCCTTGAAACTCTTTTGCCCGATAGAGGCCTAATACTCCCGCTCCAGCAGATGATCCGCGATTTGCCGCAAGCGCGCTCCCGCGGGGCCGAAGATTTCCAGCGCGGCGTGCGCCTCACGGGTCAGCCGCCGCGCTTCCTCGCGCGAGGCTTCCAGGCCGGCCAGGGCAGGGTAGGTGGATTTTTCCGAGGCCTCGTCTTTGCCCGCGCTTTTGCCCAGCTTTTCGCTGGTCTGGGTCACGTCGAGGATGTCGTCGATGATTTGAAAAGCCAGTCCCGCCGCCATGCCGAAGCGGTGCAGCGCGTCCAGCAGCGCCGGGGTTACGTCCGCCGCCATGCCGCCGAGCCGCACGGAGCAGGCCAGCAACGCCGCCGTCTTGCTTTCATGCACGAAGCGCAACTCCTCCAGCGGCAACCGCTTGCCTTCGCCCTCCAGGTCCGCGACTTGGCCGCCGACGAGGTGCAGGCTGCCGGCGGCGCGCGCCAGCTCCGCCACCATGTCGCCCGTGGTGTGGCGCACGGTCACGGGTGTGCGGGTGATCAGCTCAAAAGCCAGCGCCTGCAGGGCGTCCCCGGCCAGCACCGCCACGCCTTCGCCGAACACCTTGTGGCAGGTGGGCACGCCGCGCCGCAGGTCGTCATCGTCCATGCAGGGCAGGTCGTCGTGGATGAGCGTGTAGGTGTGCAGGCACTCCACCGCGCAGGCGTTGAAGCCCGCGGCCTCCTTGCTGCCGCCGCAGGCCTCCGCTGCCGCTAGGCACAGCACAGGCCGCAGCCGCTTGCCGCCGGCGAAGACGCTGTGCCGCATCGCTTGGTGCAATGTGGCGGGCCGGGTCTCTGCGGAGGGGATCACGCGGTCCAAAAGCGCATCGACGAATTGGCGGCGGGCGGACAGGTAGGCGGAAAAATCTTGCGGCATCGGTGGCTTTCACTCAAAGCCTCTCCCGCCCGGGTGGTCAAGCCCGGACAAAGGCGACGCAGCCTGCCAGGTTGCTCGCATTGGATGTCAAAATTGTCTGGCAAGGTCGTCAAGAAGTCTCACGCAAAGGCGCAAAGAGGCAAAGAAAACGAATTTTTTGCGCCTTTGCGTCTTTGCGTGCCCACCCATCAGAACCCCAGGCAGGCTGTCTGCGCGATGCGCGTGTTTCGTACGCAAGCCCGCCCGCAAGCTGGAAGCCTGCCCCGCTGCTGGACAAAATCGCCGCGCCGGTGCATGGATGCCGCGCATGTGGCGCAAGCGTTTCTCCAACCTCCTTTGGATTCTTCTCATCGTTCTGGCCGTCGGCATCCAGCTTTGGGATCAAAGGCAAAAAGACACCGCGCCCGCGCCGCCGCCGTCTCCCCGCCCGGCGCCCGCCAAATCGCAGCGTCCACCCGCTGCCGTCTCCGGTTACGAAGTCCTCACCGGCTGCGTTCTCGTCGAGGATCGCAACAACGACGGCGACAGTTTCAAAATCCGCCACGACGGCGGCATGCACGAGTTCCGGCTTTATTTCGTCGATGCCCCGGAAAAACGCCTGCATCAGCACAACGGCGAGCGGCTCGACCACCAGGGCCGCTACTTCGGCGGCCTCAGCCGGAGCCAGACCATCGCCATCGGCCAGCAGGCGAAGATGCTCGCCGGCGAGTTGATGAGCGAGGGAGCGTTCCGTGTCGAAACCCGCTGGCGGCCCGTTTTCGACAGCGGCCGTTTTTATGCCTTCGTGTTCTTCGAGGACGACGGCGAGGAACTGTCCGAAAAACTCGTCCGCGCCGGTCTCGCCCGCATCTACACCGAAGGCGCCGACTTGCCGGATGGCCGCAAAAAAACCGGGTTCGAACGTCATCTGAAAAAGCTGGAGGCCGAGGCCAAAAAAGCCAAACGCGGCGCTTGGCAATAGAAGCGGCGCCTCCTTGCCCTGCCCGCGCAGAGCGTCCCGGCGAGCCAGCGGCCTGATCCACAATATCATATCCCTCCTTGCCACGGCGCGTTTCCTTCCTCATCATGCGAGCTGTCCCCCGCCCATGCCAGCGCCCGCCGCCAAACCTCGTCTTGCCTACTTGTTCTCCCGTTACCCGGTGGTATCGCAGACGTTTTGCGACTCCGAGATGCTGGCGCTGGAGCGCATGGGTTTCCAGATCGAGATCGGCTCCCTCAACCGTCCGCCGAACTCCTTCCGCCACGAGCGCCTCGACCGCCTCCAAGCCGAAATCCATTACCCCCCGCCGCCCGACGTGCTGGCCGCCTTGTGCGACACGCCGGAGTTCCGGCAAAAACTCGGCGCTCTCGTCAAGGATCACGAGGAACGCTACGGCACCGGTTACAAACCGCTCACGCGCGCCCGCAACGCCTGGTTCATGGCCCGCCGCCTGCGCCAGCTCGGCATCCGGCACGTCCATGTTCACTTTGCCAACCGCGCCACGCACAGTGCCTTGTTCCTCAAAAAACTCGGCTTCGACTTCAGCTTCACCGCCCACGCCCAGGACTTCATGTTCGACCTCGGCAGCAACGACCTGCTCGCCGAAATGGCGCGCGAAGCCGCGTTCGTCGTCACCGTCAGCGATTACAGCCGCGACCTGCTCGCCGAGATGTGCCCGGAGAGCGAGTCCAAAATCATCCGCATCTACAACGGCATCGAACTCGACGACTTCCCGCGCGCCGAAGTCCGCCAGCGCAACCCGCTGCGCATCGTCACCATTGGCCGGCTCATCGAGTTCAAAGGCTTCCAGCATCTCGTCGGCGCCTGCGCCCTGCTGAAGGAGCAGGAAGTGGCCGTGGAAGCGCGCATCATCGGCGAAGGGCCCATGCGCCCGGAGCTGGAGGCGCGCATCGAACGCGAGGGCCTGCGCGACCACGTCAAGCTGCTCGGCGTACGCAGCCAGGAGGAAATCAAACGTGAACTCGCCGCCGCTGATCTCTTCGTGCTGCCAAGTGTCGTCGATCCCGTCGGTGCGTCCGACGTCCTGCCCACCGTCATCACCGAGGCCATGGCCTGCCGCCTGCCCGTCGTCTCCACCACCGTCACCGGCATCCCGGAGATGGTCGCGCACGAAGAGACCGGCCTGCTCGTCGAGCCGATGGACGAAGCCGCGCTCGCCGCCGCCATCGCCCGCCTCGGCGCCGACCCGCAGGCACGGGAGCGCCTGGGCACGGCGGGCCGCGCACGCGCCGAGCGGCTCTTCACCTTCCCCGCCACCGCCGGCGTGCTGGGCGAGCGTTTCGCAGACCTCTGCGCGGGCAAAGAAGCGCCGCCGCGCCTGGAACTGCCGGTCGTCTATCTCACCCATCAATGGCAGGGCGAGCCGCTGCTGCGCCATGGCCCGCGCCTGGCGGACGGTGTGCGCTGGATGGCCGCGCAAGGCTCCTGGCCGGAGAGCGGCGGCGACCGCGACACCTTGGAAGAGCTGGAACTGCTGCCCGACGCCACTGTCATCGAATCCATCTGGCTGCGACGCGCCGCCGCCCGCCAGTTGATCGAAGACCGCCGCGGCACGCTCACCGACCACATCAGCGGCTCCGACTTCTACACCGTCGCGCGCCACGCCGTCTATCTGGCCGAAGTGCTGCCGAAGCGTGGCACGCGCCACCTGCACGCACGCCTCAGCGACACCGTGCTCACCGCCTGGCTACTGAAGCAACTGCTGCCCGCGCTGCATCTCAGTTGCGCCATCGAGCACGAGCCGCTGCTGTCCCGCGCCCTGCTCGCGCGCCTGCTGCCCGCCTTCGACCTCGTCAGCGTCTCCGATCCCAAGCTCGCCGCGCAACTCTCCTGCCCCAGCGCCGACGACCTCCAGCTCGGCGCGCCCGTCCAGCACGCCGAACTCCGCCTCGGTCCCGTCCGCATCAAACGCAAAATCACCGCCCCGCCCCCGGATCGCGCCACCCTGGAACGCGCCTTCCTCGACCGCATCCACCAAGCCCTTCCGAGCACAGCGCAGAGCGCAGAGCGCAAAGCGCAAAACGCCCACTGACTACCGCCTACTGCCCACCGCCCTCTGCCCCCTCCCTCAATGCGCCTCGCCGTCATCATCCCGGTTTACAACCACGCCCGCTTCATCGGCGAAGCGCTGGAGTCCGTGCTCGGCCAGACGCGGAAACCGGACCGAGTCATCTGCATCGACGACGGCTCGCGCGACGACTCCCTCGCCGTCATGGAACCGTTCAAAGCGCGTGGCGTCGAAGTGCATGGCCGCGAAAACCGCGGCGCCCATAACACCCTCAACGAACTCGCCGCGCTCGCCGCCCGGGACTGCGACTGGATCAGCATCCTCAACTCCGACGACCGCTACCTGCCGCGCCGCTTCGAGCGCTGCTTCGAGACCGCCGCGCAGCATCCCGGAAAATCCGTCATCACCACCCGCCTCGAAGTCATCGACGAAGCCGGCGCCCGCATGAGCGAGGACGAGCCGCGCGCCCGCTGGTTTTACGGCGTGCAATCCCTCGGCGACTCCGGCCAGCTCAGCCCGGCGGAATGGATGGGCCGTGGCAACTTCATCGCCACCACCAGCAACGTCTTCGTCCGCGCCGCCTATCTGACCGCCAATCCCTTCCGCCCCTACCGCTTCAATCACGACTACTTCTTCCTCGCCGGAGCCGCCTGGCGGGACGAGATCGTCTATTGCTCGGAAGTGCTCATGCAGTACCGCGTGCATGGCTCCAACACCATCAGCACCAAACCCGAGCCGCTCATCCGCGAGATGCTGCGCATGCACCTCGACCTCTACCGCCATTACGCCGATGAACTCGCCGCCAGCCCGGAGAAACGGCGGCGCTTCTACGAGTACTCGCACGCTCTGTGGGAAAACATGTCCAGCGGTCACGCCGGGATGCTTCAAATCATGCTCGCCCGCCTCGCCCAAAAAGCCGGCGAAGACGAACTCGAAGCCCTCGCCGCCTCCCTCGCCGGCCCCGAATTCGACACCGCCCCGAACCGCACTCTCGCCGGCGCTTACGACGGCACCGAGCCCCTCTCCGCCGCCGTACTCAGCCGCAAGCTCGACCAGCTCCGCGAAGCCCACGACCGCCTGCGCGAAGACCGCTCCGCGCTCGCCGGCTTGGCCCGCCTGCGCGGCAGGCTGTCCCAAAGTCGCTGGGTCACGCTCGGCCACCTGCTCGGCCTCACCAGCGTGCTGAAAAAAAATGACGGCCAAACCCCGGCGGAAAAACTCACCCAACTCCGCGCCGCCTGCGCCCGCTCCCAATGGCTCCGCCTCGGCGCCCGCTTCGGCGTCAAGATCGAAGGACTGGAAGCATAAAGTGGCGCGAGCCGCTGGCTCGCCGCCTTTTTTCCGACAGAATCATGAAGGGTAAAATCATGGAAGGCAGACACTTGCCTCAGAACATGATTTTACCCTTCATGATTCTGTCGTTTTTTGGGGAGCGGGAATGCGGGCAAAATGCCCGCATCACACCTCTCAGGCAGAATGCCTGAGCTACACACGCCGTGGCGCGAGCCGCCGGCTCGCCGTCAGTGTTTCTATTCTTCCATTCACAACCATTCCACCGGATGCGCCAATTTAACCCCGTAGGGGTTATCCATGAATAGCCAGGGGTCGAACGACCCCTGGTTCATGACAAACACCCCGGCCTCTCAAGGGCCAACCCCGGAGGGGTTGCCCAATGCGGGGAAAATCTGCCATCTTTGCCAATAACCCTAAATTCGTGAATAAGGAAAACAGGAAGGCAGGAAAAGGGATAGGGAAGAGGCTTCTCTGGCAGAGTGGCCGGCTCCTCCTTTGAGTGAAGGCTCGCAAGTTCGCCAGCGCTTGTATTCCCACTTCTTTTCTTGATTTCCTGCCTTCCTCATTTCCGCTTTGAGGATAACCGCTGCTTTGACGGCGTGGCGTGGAGGGACAAAACAAACTCTGCCAGCATTGGGCAACCCCTACGGGGTTGCAACAAACCGGAGACTGCGGCACATCGTTCCAGGGGTTTCGCTGCGCTCCACCCCTGGCTATTCATGGGGAACCCCTCCGGGGTTCTGTTCATAGCGGCATGTCCAGCAAGACGGCTCACGCATACAACTCCGTCACCGGCTTCGCCTTCACCAGCTCGCGCGGCTGGTTGAGGTGATTATAGACGATGGTTTCGGAGTCGATGCCGACGGCGTGGTAGATCGTGGCCAGCAGTTCGGTCGGATGCACCGGGTTCTCCGCGGGCGCGGAGCCGGTGGCGTCGGACTTGCCATGCACATAGCCGCGCTTGATGCCGGCGCCGCCCACCACCGCCGTGTAGCAGTAGGGCCAGTGATCGCGACCGTCGGCGCTGTTGTTGTTGCCGGAGGTGGACACGCCTTTTTCCGGGCTGCGGCCAAACTCGCCCAGCGCCACGACCAGCGTCTCGTCCAGCAGGCCGCTGGCGTCGAGGTCTTCAAACAAGGCGGACAGACCCTGGTCGAGCATCGGGCCGGACTGGTCCTTCATGCGCTTGGTCAGGCTGACGTGATGATCCCAGGAGTGGTTGTCGGAGTTGGCCACTTTCGGCCAGATCACCTCCACCACGCGCGTGCCGGCCTCCAGCAGGCGGCGCGCCAGCAGGCAGCTTTGGCCGAAGGTGTTGCGGCCGTAGCGGTCGCGCAGCTTCTCCGGCTCACGCTCCAGCGCGAAGGCATCGCGCGCGCGGCCGCTGGCGATGAGGCTCAACGCCTGATCGTAGTAGGTGTCCAGGCTCATGTCTTTCACCGCCGCCTCGATGGTCGGCATCTGCGCGGTGATGGCGTCGCGCAGCTTGGCGCGGCGTTGCAGGCGCAGAGAGAACAAATCGGGACGAAGCTGGAGGTCGTCAATTTTGATGTTGTCCAGCTTGTTCATGTTCAGGTCATCGCCTTCCGGGTAGAGCGTGTAAGGATCGAAGGCCTTGCCGAGGAAGCCGGCGGTGCCGCCCTTGCCCACCACGTTCGACTCCTGCAACGGACGCGGCAGCATGACGAAGGGCAGCATCGGCTCGTCCGCCGGTTTCAGGCGGATGATGTTGGAGCCGAAGTTCGGGTAATCCTTCGCGTTCGGCGGCTCGAGCTGGCCGGACGGACTGACCTTGTCCGTGGTGTAGCCGGTCATGATTTGATAGATCGCCGCGGTGTGGTTGAACAGGCCCACCGGCGTGTAGCTCATGGAGCGGATCATGGTGAATTTGTCGTTCACCTTGGCCAGTTGCGGCAGGATTTCGGTGAAATGCACGCCCGGGATTTTCGTCGGGATGCTCTTGAACTGGGAGCGCACGTTGTCCGGCACGTTTTCCTTCGGATCCCACAGGTCCAGATGACTGGGACCGCCCTGGAGGTAAATCATGAGGACGTGCTTGGCCTTGCCCCAGCCGGCGCGTCCGGCCTGGGCGCTCGCCGCGCTGGCGGACTGCGCGCGCAGCAGGTTGTTCAACGTCAATCCCATCATCGACGCCCCGCCCACGCGCAGGATGTCGCGGCGGGAGAAGCCGAGATGTTTGTCACACAAGTCTTTGCCGGGAACACCAGGGATGCGGAACATAAGCGGGAAGGGGCTGAGGATTCAATAAGGGGAAACGCCTGTCGAAAGGGCTTCTTGCAGAACAACGCCCCTTATTGTAAGGAATTCCGCCCTCAATGACAAGCCCCGATTTCCTGGACACCCTCCGCGCCACGCCGCGCTCTTGGCTCGTCACCGGCGGCGCCGGCTTCATCGGCTCCCATCTCGTGGAAAAACTGCTCGCCCTGGGCCAGCGCGTGCGCGTGCTGGACAACCA
>CAZNKC010000175.1:0-12163 GCA_964573315.1 uncultured Verrucomicrobiaceae bacterium
AGGCGGTTACAAACCGCCTCTCCTTGGGACGCCCTGCGCCCTGCCCCCTGCCCTCTGCCAAAAACAAAACAGGCGTCACTGGCAAAGTGACGCCTGTCGAATGGTGTGACTGTCTGGCGGCTGTTCTTACGGGCCGATGGCCGGGAGCAGCGGGTTGGGTCCCATGCCGGGGGCCTCGGCGGGAGGGAGTCCGGCGTCAGCACTGACAGCAGCTTTCACTTTCTGGCCGGACGGGTCGATCACACTGGCTGTCACGAAGATCATCAGATTGCGTTTGAAGTGGTCCTCGGCGCGGGTTTTGAACAGACGGCCCAGGATGGGGAGGTCTCCCAGTACCGGGATTTTGTCTTCCACGTCCTGCACGTCCTCACGGATGAGGCCACCGAGAGCGACGGTCTGGCCGTCCCAGATCGTCACCGAGGTGTTCACCTTGCGGGAAGAGAATATCGGCTGGTTGATCACGTTTTCCGTCAGGATGATGGTGCGCGGATTGCCGAGGGCGTCGGTGGAGCCGGTCTGGATCGGGCTGCCGTAGTTGATGAAGCCTTCGAATTCCGTCACTTCCGGAGCGAGGATGAGGTCGATGGTGTAGCCATCGCCGCCAAGAGTCGGATCGACTTCCAAGCGCACACCCACCGGGCGCATCTCAAAGGTCGTGGGGGTGGTGGGCGTGACCGGGAAACCAGCAGCGGACTGGCCACCGCCGACACCGAAGGCTCCACCAATATTTCCACCGAACTGCTGCGGGATTTCCGGCGGGTCGAACTCGGTCGGGTAGATGAACTCACGAACCACCTCGACGGTGGCGCGCTGGCCGCTTTTGGCGGTGACGCTGGGGGCGCTCATCAGGTCCACGCCTTTTTTCTGGCTGAGGGCGCGGATGACGACTTGGAACTGCGGGTCGGTGAAGACACCGGCAAAAGCCGCGATGCCGGGCGACATGCTGGAAGCCGCGGCGGAGGTGGCGAGCAAGCCATCGATAGAGTCGGCTGCAATGGCATTGGTGCCGAAACGCAATCCGCGGCTGACGGGGGATTGCCCGACCGGAATGCTGGCGGCGCCAGGGTAGGAGAAGGGATAATCCACCGCATCAAGCGGTCCCGCGGAGCCATTGCCTGTTGTGCCGCCGCTGCCGAAGACGCCGTCACTGCCGGGAACATTGAACCCGCCGAGCAACCAGTCAAAACCCAGTTCCTCGGTGTTTTTCTGGGTCACCTCCACAAACTTGGAGGTGATGTAAATTTGTTTGGGCTGCAGACCTTGCTGGGCATCCACAAAGGACTCCACTTGATCGAGCATGGCTTGGGTGTTGCGCACGATCAGTTGTGAGGTGGCTTTGTTGTAAACGGCGGTGGCTCCATCGCCAAAGGTGATGCCGTTATCCTTCAAAATGTCCATCGCCGTTCTCCGCGGCGGCAGGGCGGTCCCGCCTCCCGCGGGAGTTGCCGCAAACGGATCGGCCGGCGCGGGCGCCGCGCCACCACCGCCACCGCCATCCGCAGGGGTCAAAAAGTCCGGCGGCACGCGGAAGATGCGTTGATACAACTCCTGATTGGTGGCGGAGAGGGGCACCACCTGCACGGCGAAGCGGTCCACTTTGTATTTCATGCCGGCCAGATCGGTGATGTAGCGCAGCGCTTCGTCCATCGGCACGTTGGTCAGATCGATGCTGATGGTGTTGGTGACGGGAGTGTCTCCGGTGTTGAGGAGGATGTTCACGCCTTTTTTGGCAGGGTCCACTTCGAAGGTGTCGAGATCGCGGCTCTTGATCCGCAGGAAGTCGATGGCTTCTTCCAGCGAGGCGCCGGAAAACTGCACCTGCGGGAAAATGATGCGCGCCATTTTGGCGGTGATTTCAGCCGAGGGTCTGGGACCGACCGATCCTGTGATCATGTCCCCTTGCATGGCCTGCACCGGCACGGTCTCCTCCCAGGCTTTGTTCACTTCATTGAGCATTCTGGCGCGGGTGTGATCACGCGCGGCATTGTAATACTCGGCGCGCTTCTGCTCGGTCATCTCCATGGCACGGCGGGCAGCCGTGTTGTAAGGGTCTTTGCGCAGCACATCGAGGTGATCCTCACGGGCTTCGTCGTAGTTGCCGAGTTCGTGGTTGCTTTTGCCTTTCAGCAGGCCGCGCTCGACTTCCTGCACTTTGACGACGTGCTCCGGGGTGAGCGCCACCGGCCAGCGGTCCGGGTCGTCCAATTCCTTGGAGAATTGAGCGGCCTTTTTATGGCCGGGCACAGCTTCCTGAGCGCCTTTGAGCAGCTCCCGCGCTTCTTGATAACGGCCATTTTTAGCGCGTTCCCGAGCCAGGATGACACTGCAATCGGCGAACTTGGCCTTGGCGTATTCGCTCCATTCGGCGGTGATGGCGGCGTCGGGCAGGGCATCGACGGCGGATTTGTACTGGCCCAGCGCGGCCTCGGTGTCCCCCTCCGCCATCAATTTGTCACCTTGCTCAATGGCGATGCGCGCGTCCTGCACGCGTCCCATGCGGCGGGCGATTTCACGCTCGGCCAAACTTGGCACATTGCCGGTTCCACCGCCTTGAACGGCGCCCGTGAGCAACACGGAGGAAACCACAACTGCCAGCCGGCGGTTTTTCAACACTTTTCGGGAGAGACGAGTCATACTTGGATTGAGAGCGATTTTTTGCAATGGAGGTGAGTGAATATCAGGTTTTCACCTGACTTGGCGAGGTTTTTTTGTCTTTGAGGCGTTTTTTTAGCGCATGGGGATCTTGAGAGGGGGGCCTTCCTGGCCGTTGGTGTCGATTTTGGCGATGGTGGCCTCAGTTTCGGTCACGTCCAGCACTTTGTAGGTTTCCCCAGTGCCGGGAAGCTGAAAACGCTCGCCTTTCTTGACGGTGAACTCCCTGAGCTGATGCAGGCGGTATTCAAACTGCGCCTCATATTCAGCGAGGTTGGTGTCATCACCCCGGACGAGCACGAACTCTTTGTTGCTGGCGGTGTCGAGGATTTTAAGCTCGGAGACGTCGCGGACGGTGGTGCGCGGGTCAGGCGCTTCTTTTTTCTCAAAATCCAGCGCGCGGAAGCGGGCGACGCCGGGGTCGAAGCCGAAGTCCTGGCCTACGGTGACAAAGACGTTTTTCACCGGCTCCGGCTTCAGGCGCGCCACCTGCATGGAGGTGCTGCTTTTGAAGTTGAGGATGTAGTCGTTGGTGATGCGGGCCTTGAGGTAGAGTTTGTTGGTGGCCGGCGGTTTGCTGCTCGGATCCTGGGGGTTGGTCCTCGCCAGGAACTCTTCCTCATTGGAGAAGCCGTCCTCGTCCGGGTCGAGTTCGCCGACGTTGGCGTGCAGGATGTCGGGCAGGTTGTTGCCGACGAGAAACTCGTTGGTCATGGGCGGACGCAGTGGTGGGTCGGGCACGAAGAGGTCGTAGAGTTGGTCGCCCTTCACCACGAGCAGGATGGATTTGTTCAGAGGCACGGGCTTGCCATTGCGCACGGGCGCTTTCCAATCGAAAACGGTGGTCAGCCGCTTGGTCGCCTCGTCGGCTTTTTCGATGGGGATCTCACCCAGTTCGTCCTTGGGAGCGACCGCCTTCACTACCAGAGTGTCCGGCAGGCCGCGGCTTTGCCAGATCAGCAGCGCGGCCACCGCGATGGCGAGCAGGGCCATGATGACGAGCAGCTTCTTTTCGTAATTGCCTTGTCTTTGATTCATAATTGCCAGGATGATGAGAGATGTGCGGGCGGGATCACTCGCCTTGGGCGGCGGTTTCGGCTTCGGGATTGACGAATAGGATCAGGTCGATCTCCAGATAAGCTTTGAGTTTCTCCTGTCCCATGACGCCGACGGCGTCCTTCAAACCGGGTTTGGCGGGGGCGATGATGTCCGGCTTGGACTCCGCCGGCGCAGCGGGCTGGCCGTCCGGGGTGATGGTGACTTCCTGCAGGCTGTCGGGGTCCACATAAGCGGGCGCGGTCTGTTTGCTAAGTTCCTGGGCGACGGCGGAGCGCAGGGGGCCTTCGTTCTTTTCATTTTCCACGCGGAGGAGTCGCAGGGCGGTGAAGTAGGGCATCTGGGAGGGGCTGGCCAGGCGGTTGAGCAAGTTCTGCAACGCGCCTTGGTCGGCGGTGATGGAGAGGGTGAGGGTGTTGCGCTCAACGAGTTTCGCCACTTCCTGGACGGGGGCGGCGGGCTTGCCGGGCTGCGCCTTGCCTTTGGCGCCGGGGCCGGCCTTCGGCGGGGCGGGGGGAGGAGGCGCTTCGCCTTTCTCCGAGGCGAGCTGGCTGCGCTCAAAGAGGTCCACGGCTTCCACGCCGGATTCGATGAGGGTGCGGGCGACTGCGTCTGTGGCGTCCAGATAGCCGGAAAGTTCCCGGGCAATGGCGGCGGATTTCGGCAGGCTGGCGGTGTACTCCGGGAAGGCAAGGGCGAAGTCGGAAGGCAGGCGGGTGGCTTTGCCGGCCTGGGCGCGGACCTCGGCGATGCGGGTTTTCAACTTGGCCTGGAAGTCGGTCTCCGAGATGGGGTCCACCGCGGGCTGGAGGCTGAGCAGCACCTTGCTGAGCGTGGTGACTTTTTTCTCGTACTCGTCCACCGCTTTCTTTTTCTTCTCCAAATTCTCCGGGCTGGGGAAGAGGTCCGCCGATTTCATGGCGGCGAGGCTGTTGTTGGTGGTGTTGAAGCGCTCCTTCGATTCACCAAAGGCCAGCCAGCCCTTGACGACGAAGAAGCCCAGAGCCGCGGCGGCGGCCAGGAACACACCCATGAGGGTGGCCAATGTTTTGTTTTCGCGGATCCAGTCCATTCTTTATTTTTTGAATTCGATGTGCTGTTTGAGGGGAAGACGGATGTCAAACTTGTAGGCGTAGCGGTCCTCCTCGATGCCGGTCTCCGCCTTGACGTATTCGTTGAGCTTTTTGTCAACGTCCGGCACGTCAAACCACTCGCTGGCGGCGAGGGCGCGGACGTATTGATAGACCACTTCCTGGCCGGCGTCGTTTTTGCGGTAAAGCCCTTGCAGGTGGAGTTCGTGGGCGGATTCGGTGGATTTGGCGGCCTGCTGCTCGCCGGCGGCGGCTTCTTCCGTCTTGGAAGAACCGAACGCGGGGGTGAGTGATTTGCCGTTGGACACCGGCTCCACCAGCGTCAGCCAGATGAGGTCGTTTTCCATCGTGGTGTTCAACTCCTGCGCCAAGCGCACCCAGTAGGAGCGGGTGTTGACGGCGGACTCGATCTGCGCGCTCTGGGTGCGCAGGCTGTCGAGCTTGTCGTCGATATCCCGCAGTTGGTCGGAGACGCCCTTCAGGCTGCGCTGCTCGGTCTCCATGGCGGAGACTTTGGAGCGCACCACTTCGTCCGCTTTCTTGAAATAGGCCAGGGCGGCGCCCAGGGCCGCCAGCAGGCAAAGCCCTGCCATCACGATGGCGGGGGAGCGGCGGGCGGCGTCACGCGTGGCGGCGAGTTCATCCGGCACCAGTTCGACCTCGGACGGACAGGCGCCGAAGTGCCGCAGAGCCAAGCCGGTCAGCTCGCCAAAAGCGGGTGCTTCGGCGAGCGCCGAATCGTTGTCCACGCCGCGGTCCAACTGCACGCCGCGCAGGCCATTGAATACTTCGACGGGGATTTTGAGCTTCTCCTGGAAGAATTCGACCGCGTAACCCATGTTCGCGCCGCCGCCACAGAGGAAGGCGCGCTGCGGCGCGGAGCCCTGCTGCTGGCTGCGGTAATAATTGATGGTGCGCATCACCTCGCCATGGAGGCGGGTCATGGCGTTGCGCATGACCTTGGACAGGGCGGCGATGTTTTGGTCTGGATGGGCCTCGACCGCGCCGCCGAGGGCGATGAAGCCGTGGGTGACTTTTTGCTCCTCGGCCTCGCTGAACCCCCAGCCGAATTCCTTGCCGACGGCGGCGGTGATGGTGGCGCCGCCGACGAGGATGTTGCGGGTGAAATAGCGGTCCTGCTCAACGAATACGACGTTGGTGGAGCGGGCGCCAAGGTCGATGAGCACGACCGGCTCGGACACGTCCGGGTAGCTGTATTTGAAGGCGTTGTAGAGGGCGAGCGGCGCGAGGTCAACACCGGCGGTGCGGATGCCGTTGGCGGTGATCTGCTCGTTGATCTCGTTGAGGGAGTCGGCCTTCATCGCCACCAGCACCACTTCGATCTCACCCAGCGGCTCGCCGACGACTTCGTAGTCCCAGATCACTTCGTCGATGGGGAACGGCACGTTCTGCCGGGCCTCGAACTCGACGATCTGGTCCATCTTGTCCCCCTGCACGGGCGGCAGCTTCACGAAACGGGTGAACACCGTGTGCCCGGCCACGGCGTACCAAGCGTCTTTTTTGGCGAGGCCGAGCTTTTCCGCCAGTTCCTCGACGCCCACCTTCAACTGCGGGAGCCTTGAGACGTCCACGGTCGGGTCTCCGGTAAGCTCCACAAACTCGAACTTCTTCAGGACGAGATCGCCCCCGGCCTGGCTGTAAATCGCGCCGCCGAGGCGCTGCGAGCCGAGACTGAGGACGGCGATTTGTTTTTTGTCTGCCATGTGTTGGTTTGGGTCGTTTTTTCGGAATGAGAGTGAGGACGGGGACGCGCGGAGGAGGCCGTGAACGGCGTGTCAGGCGGCCGGGACGGGGGGGAGGCTCAGGGAGTGACCTCCACGGGCAAGTCGTAATCTCCCCAGAAGGGAGCGAAAGGCGTTTTGGCCTTCGACAGCACGGCGCCATCCTCAAAGGCAAACCTGTCAGAGAGACCCTGGGTGCTGGGGTCGAACCACCAGGGTGACGAACCCGGGCTGGAGCCGAAGGCCACTCGCTGGCCACCCACCAGGACCTCCACGCCGTAAGCCTGCACGTCGGACTTGCCGCCGTTGTCCTTCAGCAGGACGCGCTTCAAAGTGGAGGGGGAGACGAAGGCGAGGCCGAAGCTGGTGGTGTCCGCCGGCACGTCTTTGTAATTCATGGTGCCGGTAAGCACGATGTTTTTGCCGGTGTCGTCCTTCGCGTTGAGACCAACGAAGTACTTCACCTGCATGGCGTCGAGGCTGCCCTTCCGGCCACCGACGTCACGGGCCAGCTTGATATCGAACGCCACTTCGATCTCCAACCAGTTCTTGGGACGCCATCTTTTGTCCACAATATTCGTCGCCTGAATTTGCGGCGTCTGCTGCTGCTCCAGCTTCACGCCTTTGACATCGACCTTCACCTGGGTGGCGTCCTGCGCGCACAGCGCGCCCGCGGTCATCATGGCCAACAATCCGATTTTGAGCGATTTCATGGGAGAAGAGGGGGTAAGAGGTGTTTTGAGAGAAAACGGGTCCGGTTTATTTTTTCGTTTTTAACAGGGAAGCCGCATCCGCATCAAGAAGGGATTGCAAGAAAGTCGCGAAAATAATCGATTGTCCGCACAATTCCCTCTTCAAAGGGCACTTTTGGCTCCCAGCCGAGCTGTTTTTTCGCCAGGGTGATGTCCGGCTGGCGCACTTTCGGGTCGTCCGCCGGCAGCGGACGGAAGTCGATCGGCGCCTGACTGCCGGTAATTTCCAAAATCTGCCGGGCGAACTCCAGCACCGTCATTTCCCGCGGGTTGCCGATGTTTACCGGCTCGTGGTAGTCACCCTGGGACAGGCGGTAGATGCCGTCGATCAAATCCGATACATAGCAAAAGCTGCGCGTCTGCGAGCCGTCGCCGAACACGGTGAGGGGGCGGTTTTGCAGCGCCTGGCCGATGAAGGCGGGCACCACGCGGCCATCCTCCAGCCGCATGCGCGGGCCGTAGGTGTTGAAAATGCGCACGATCTTGGTGTCCACGCCGTGGAAGCGATGGTAGGCCATGGTCATCGCCTCGGCGAAGCGCTTGGCTTCGTCATAGACGCCGCGCGGGCCGATGGGGTTGACGTTGCCCCAGTACGTTTCTTTCTGCGGATGCTCCAGCGGGTCGCCGTAGCTCTCGCTGGTGGAGGCCAGCAGGTAGGACGCGCCTTTGGCCTTGGCCAGGCCGAGCGTGTTGTGGGTGCCGAGCGAACCGACCTTCAGGGTCTGGATCGGCAGTTGCAGGTAATCGATGGGGCTGGCCGGCGAGGCAAAGTGAAACACCAGATGCACCTCCCCCGGCAGGTAAATGAAATTCGTCACATCGTGGTGGATGAAATGAAAGTCCCGGTTGCCGGCCAAGTGCTCGATGTTGCGCAGGCTGCCGGTGAGCAGGTTGTCGATGCCAATGACGCGCCAGCCCTCAGCCAGCAGCCGGTCGCTCAAATGCGATCCCAGGAAGCCAGCGGCTCCGGTGACAACGGCGGTTTTTTTGGTGGAAGACATCGAATGGAACAGTGCGTAGGTGCGGAAAGGCCGCGAATTTGTGGGCGATTCCCGCAAACCGCAAGCAAAAGCAAAGCGTCACATGCTTGTTTTTCCGTCACCATGGTGCTGAATGAGCGCTCATGCCGCCCTTCCCCACCTCCAATCTCGTGATGCTGCCGGTCCTGACGGCGCTGTTGTGCCTGCTGCTGGGCGCTTCCTGCCGAGAGAGAATCCCTGATGCTTCCGTTGAACCCACCAAGCCCAATGCCACTGCCGTCGAACCGGGTGTCCCGGTGCTGGACCTCTCCGGCATCCAGCCGCCGCCGCTCACCGCTGCTCCGGCGGAAGCGGCCCGGGAAAAGCCCATCGCCTGCCTGCTCGCCGACGGACGCGTCCCCTTCCACCGCGCCCAAGCCCAATTTTTGCAGCATCTGGACGCGACCGATGACCATTTCGCCGCCTACTTGCACGACGCGCGGGGTGATGCCGCGGCGCAATCGGCCCAGCTCGGCAAACTCGCCGCCGACCCGCCCTCCGCCCTGCTCATTCAACCGCTGGACTTGGAAGCCGTCGCCCCGCTGCTCGCCGATCTACGCGGCAAGGGTGTCGCCGTCATCACCCTGGACTCACTTACCCGGCCCCGCCCCGGCGACAGCGCGCCGCAGGCTGATCTCTATTGCGACCCCAAGGAAATCGGCGAAGCCGCCGCCGGCATCGCCATCCGCGCGCTCACCCGCCGCGCCGCCGACCGTGGCGAAGCCTCCCCGCAAGGCCGTGTGCTCGAGATTCGCGGCAGCGACAACTCATCTTGGTGCGCCCAAGTTCATCAAGGTTTCACGCACGCCCTGCGCGGTCATCCCGGCATCGTCCTAGTCCACGACGCCCCGGCGGACTGGGAGCCGGAGCAGGCCAAAGCCCGGTTTGCGGACGCTCTGCGCCTGCAACAGCATTTGGACGTCGTCTTCGCCCACGACGACTTCCTGGCCTTGGCCGTGCATCAGGCGGCGCGGCAAAACGACGCGCGCGAGGATCTGCTCATTATAGGCGTCAACGGCTTTCCCGGCCCCGAAGGCGGCCTGGAAATGATCCGCCGCAACGAGATCGACGCCAGCGTGCAGCGCCCTTGGCTGGTGGACGAAGCCTGGCAAATTGTCCAAAAACGGGATGCCGACCCCGGCTTCACCCCAAAAGCCAACCAGCCCTTCCCCCCCCGCTCCATCCGCCCCGGTGATCTCGATGCGCAGTAGCCGGCCCGGCCCACCATCGTCCTCGTCCTCGTCCTCGTCCTCATCCTCATCCTCATCCTCATCCTCATCCTCGTCCTCGTCCTCGTCCTCATCCTCATCCTCGTCCTCCTACTCGTTCTCATCCTCGTCCTCCTACTCGTTCTCCTACTCGTTCTCGTTTTCAAAGGCGGCCATTCGAGGACGAGGACGAGCAGGAGGACGAAAACAACGGATCAAATCGCCACCGCCGCCCCGCGCAAGCTGTCCGCGAACCCCGGCTCCCGCTCCAGCACCTCCCGCACGCCGGGCCGTACGCCCGGCATCGCCACCCCCGCTCCGTTTTGACCGGCGATCAACCGCTCCAGCGCCTCGGAAAAAGCCGTCACCGCCGCCGTCTCGTCCGCCTCGTCGTAGGCCAGACCGTTGATGAGGCTGACGTGCTCGTAGCGGCGCAGCCATTCGCGCGCGCGCTCCTGGTAGCGCGGCAGCACCGCCCGCAGCAGCGCGGTCCCGCCCTGGGGATCCACCTCCGCCAGTACTTGGTGGAAAAGACAACGCGCCACCTCCATCGCCGCCGAAATCAGCCCCTCCTCGCGCAGAGCGCCGCCCGGCTCCAGCCGCCGGTGCCGGTGCTCGTAGTGGAAGCCCAGATCCACTTGGCACATCGCCTCCACCGGCAGCGCCCGGTGCGCCTCCGCCAGCAGCCCCACCTCCAACCCCCAGCCGGAGGGCACCGCGAACTTTTCCAGCGCCCGCATGTCCCCGCCGAACTCCCCGGACAACGGATAGCGGAACGCCTGCAAGTGCCCGATCAAAGGCTGCTGCCCCAGCACGTCCGCGAACGCCTGCACCAGCGGGAAAAACAGCAACCGCGTCACCCGCCCGTAAAGCCGGTCCGCCACCCGGCTGTAATACCCCTTGGCGAAGCGGTAGCCCATGCGCGGGTGCAGCAGCGGCAGGCACAGCTTCCAGAGCAGCCCCCGCGTGTAGTTCAAAATGTCCGTGTCATGGCTCACCACCAGCCCGTCATGGCCCGCCGCGCCCAGCCACGCCAGCCCCGCCCAGATGTTGGAGCCTTTCCCCGCCAAGTAGGGCGGGCAGCCAGCCGCCTCAGCCAGCCGCCAAGCCGCCAGCATCTCCGGCCCGTCGTTCCACAGCAGCCAAGCCCGTTTGCCTTTCAAATGCCGGCGCAGAAAAGCCAGCGCCTCGTTGCACTCCCGCGCCCGCATCCCGTTCATCGTCACCACCACCGTGTCCACGAACTCCACCTCCGACACCTCCTCCAGGATCATCGGAAACGCTGGCCGGCCGCATTCCGCGAAGAGCGCCGGCAGCAGCAACGCCACCGGCCGCTGCCGCGCCCACTCCTGCATATCCGCCTCCCACGCCCCCGCCTCCGGCGAGGCCAGATGATGCAAAGTCGGGAGTTGAGGGTGTTGAAGGAAGTCAGCCATGCGTGGCACGCCACATGAGCACACGTTGCCGCCGGTTGGCAAGCCCCCAACGCATCAAATCACGGCAGCTTCCTTTCCGCCGCTGGATGAATCATTCCAGCGTGGGCGCCGGACAGGCAGCCTGTCTCTCCTGTTTTCAGATTTCGACATTCTGCCCAGGCGGCCCTTCCTCCGGTTTTTCCGCTTCCTCCGGCTCCTCCAGTTCGATCTCGATGCGCTGCCGCATCCGCCGGGAAACCCAAGGCCGCGCCAGCCCGTAAAGCAGGTAACTCACAAAAAACACCGCCGGCGTCCACTGCCAGTTGTACACGGAAAACCACAGCACCAGCACCGACACGATCACCCACGGCAGCGACCGCCGCGTCCGCCAGTTCACCGCCTTGAAGCTCGGATACTCGATGTCGCTCACCATCAAAAACGACAGCAGCACCATCAGCACCGCCAGCGCGTACTTCCACGGCCCGATCTCCTTGCTGCCCTCCTCCATCCACAGCAGCAGCAGCGTGATGGACGAAATCACCCCCGCCGCCGCCGGGATCGGACAGCCGCGGAAGTTCTTGCTGCTGCTTTTCTCGTCCGCTGCCGCCAGACAGTTGAACCGCGCCAGCCGCACCGCGCCGCACACCAGATAAGCCGCCGCGATCAGCGACCCCGTGCCAGGCGGCTTGGTGATGCCGGACAGCACAATGTCATGCACCAGCAGCGCCGGCGCGATGCCGAAAGACACGATGTCCGCCAGCGAATCCAGCTCCCGCCCGAACGGACTCTCCTGCCCGCCCAGCCGCGCCAGCCGCCCGTCCAGCACATCGAAAAAGCACGCCGCCAGGATCGCCAGGATCGCATAATGATAATGCACCGCCGCCTCCCCTGCCCGGCCCTGGAAAATCTGCAAAATCGCCACGAACCCCGCCAGGATGTTGCCCGCCGTCATCATCGTCGGCAGCAGGTAGATGCGCGGTTCGTTGCCGTTTTTCATCGTGCTCATGGTCGTTGGCTCAGGGCATTGAGCGCACGCGTCCCGCGTGCCGCATCCGGCGTCCCGCCGGATGCCTTGCGGCGGCAGCCGCACACGGTCACCCGGGCCGTCCACCGAAAAATATCCTCCGCGCACACGCTTGAGCGGATGCATCGTTTCAAACAGGGCCAAGCGCCCCCCGCGTGTTCGCTGCGCTCAATCTTTTCGGCGGGACACCGAAAAGGGCACGCG
>CAZNKC010000176.1:0-12162 GCA_964573315.1 uncultured Verrucomicrobiaceae bacterium
CTCGGCTTCACTCTCGCTCCGGCTGCGTAACTCAAGTCAAGTTAGTCGGGAGGATAAGGAGTCTCAGGCCAGCGGGCAAGAGCGCGGCCAAGTGCCTGTGCCCGGGAGTTTTGGCCGCATTTGGCAAATCCCCGGCCCTTGGGACGAAGCCTTTGCCTTCAACCGGATAGGGCAAACAAACCTTTCTGGATCAGCCTGATGGTTTGTACAACATCAAGCCCAACAATATAAGATAAATCAATAGAATACCAAATAAAATACATTTACTTACCTAGGAAATATTGACCGAACTGTGTGATTTGTGACAAAAAAGAAAAGAATTCATCCAGCCCCGGTCCACCACCGCCCGGATGCAGCCCCCTCCTCCCTCCAACACCGTAAAAAAAGCCGCCATGCGAACCGCCACCACCCTGCCCCAGAACCTGCTCCCGCCCGTCTCCCTTAAACTTTGCCCAAGCCTGCCTGGACGCACACCGGGATCAAGCGGATTCATGCCGCGTTGCATCGCTCTGGCCACCCTGCTGCTCATGCCGCTGGCTGTGCATGGTCAGTCGAGCGAATGGACCGCCGGAAGCGGAACGGACTTCGAGTGGCAAAACGCTGGCAACTGGTCCGGCGGGACGCCCACGCTCAGCGATGATGTGTTGCTTGCTTCGCCCGTGCCGAATCCGGGCACGCTGCCCAATCCGCAACAGATCCAACTCGGAGCGGGCAGCGAAGCGAACAGCCTGCAAATCCAGGATGAGTATGAATTCACCGGCGGCGGCTTGACGCTCAGCAGCGGCAGCATCCGCGTGGACAGGACCGGCGTGCTGAAGCTGGGCAGCGTGTTGAGCGGGAGCAACGGGCTGGACGTCACCGGCGGGGGCGTGCTGCGTTTGGAGAATGCCGCGAACGATTACACGGGGGCGACTTCCGTCACCAACGGCATACTGGTCATCAGCGATCCCGCCGCCCTGGGGGACGACGATTCGCAAATCGTCATCAGCGGCTCGGCTTCGCGCGGATTTGGGGGCGGACAGTTGGTGCTGGCCGGGGGCTACGAGCTGGGCATGATTCTGGCGCGGGACATTTCCCTGCTGGGCGCGGGCCCTCATACCTTGACCAGCGGAGCTTTGGTCAGTGTCGGCAACAACACTCTTTCCGGCAGCGTCACCACCGCCACGGGAGCGGTCAATACTTGGCTTACCTCGGCCAATGGCCGGCTCACCCTGAGCGGCAACCTGCATGTCAACGGCACGCCGGCCACCACGATCACCACCATGGGCACTTCCAACAGCGTGGGCATCGGTGGTTTTGCCATCACCGGGACGCTGACCGGCACCGGCACCATCCAAAAGACCGGCGTTGGCACCCTGATCTTGGATCCCGCGGATGCCAGCGGCTTCACGGGCACCCTGCGCGCGTCGGCCGGGTCGATCCTGATCACGTCCGCGGCCGCCATCGGCGGCAATATCGGCACCACCACCAATTCCACGATCGACCTCAACGGGGGCATTTTTGAGTTTCGCATGGACGATCCGAAAATCGACAGGCACGTCTATTCCCGTTCCACCTCTACAAGCACCGGCGCCAACATTTTGTTTGCCGATCACGCGATTGGCAGTCAGGCGGTCAACGGGATGGCCACGTTTGGAACCTACCATACCACCACCGCCGACACCGCGCCCGCGCGCCAGTTCAACAGCCGCAACGGCTATGGCATGTACTTCGACGGCGGGCTGGCCGTCATCGCCGGCAATGCCAACCTGACCATCAACAACAACTTGGGCGGCCTGCTGACTTTTGATGGCAATATGTACAATCTGAACAACGGCACCGCGCGCACCTTCATCATCCAGGGCAACGGCAATGGCCTCATCACCGGCAGCATACGGGCGGTCGGCGCCGCCCACAATCTCCAGAAGGCCGGCAGCGGCATCCTCACCATCCTGGGCACCGAATCGACGTTCTCCGGCAGCGTCAACATCAACGGCGGCGTGCTGGAGGTCACGGATTTCAGCAGCTTGAACAACAACACCGGCATCATCAACATCGGCACGAGCGGCACGGTGGGCAGCCTCTTCATCGGCACCTCCGCCACGCCCACCGCCGCCGGGCTGATCACTGACAAAGTTATCAACCTCGCCGGCACCACGGCCGCGGTGAACATTTACGCCAATCAAGCCGGATCCGATCCGGTGATCCTCAACGCCGATTTCACCGCCACCGGCGGCAGCGATGCGCAAGCCAAGACGCTGAGCTTCGGCGGCGCCAGCACCGCCGACAACCTCGTCAACGGTATCATTCCCAACAATGCCGCCGGCGGGGTCGTCAATGTGGGCAAAGTCGGTCCCGGCACCTGGGTGCTGGCCGGCGCCAACACTTACACCGGCACCACCACCATCAGCGGCGGCACGCTCAAAATTCAGGACACTTACGATGGCGGCTCTCGCAATGTCATCGGCAGCACGGGGGCGGTCACCTTCAATATCCTCCAGAGCACTCTGGGATTGGCCGGCGGCACTTTGGAATACGTGGGCGCGGACGGCAGCCCGAGTTCGGAGTCCCTCGGCGCGCTGACCCCCTCCGCGGGCATGGGCACGGTGAAAGTCACGCCAGGTGACGGCGGCACCGCCGAACTGGTTTTCTCCGCTTTGGGCACGGTCAATGGCAACGCTGCCGTGAATTTCATTGTGCCGGAGAATGGCTCCATCATCGTCACCGGAGTGAATGGCTATCACCAGAACAGCCGGCTCTATTTCGGGGGGGCGGATTTCGCCTATTTTGACAACGGGACGGTGCGGGCGCCGGAGTATGGTGCGGATGCCAACTTCAGCCCCGTCAATACGATCATCGCAGACAACCACGCCTGGATCACCGAAGACATGGCCACCGGCGGCGCGCTTGTCCAGCGCTCGGTGAAGCTGGAGGGCGATGTCACCCTGACCTTGGACGGCCCGCTGGGTTTGAACGACAACTTGGTGAACACCGCCGGCAACATCCTGGCCACAGACGGCCATGCCGTGATCGACGGGCCGGGTTTCATCGGCGGCACCGGCAGCCAGATTTTGGGCATCCGCGTGAACGGCGCCGATGACAGCCTGACGATCAACAACAACCTCTACGGCTTTACCGGCGGTCTCAACAAAAACGGCGATGGCAAGCTGATCCTCAATGGCACGGACAATTTTTTCTTGGGTGAAGTCCGCATCCTGGGCGGCGAGCTGGAGTTGGGGCCGGGTGCCCGCCTCGGCGGGGACGAGTTTTTCAACTTCAGTTCCCTGCGCCTCCACGGCGGGGTGCTGGATGTCGGCGGCAACTCCTTCGGTGTTGCCGCCCTCAACGGTGAAGGTGTCATCACCAACGACGGCGGCGCGGCGACGATCACGGTGGGCAACGTCAATGGCACCGGCACCTGGGCCGGCATTTTCCAGGACGGCACGGGGCCGCTGAGCGTGGCCAAGGTCGGCTCGGGAGCGCAGACTTGGAACAATTGGAACACTCACACCGGAGCCACGATCATCGGCGGCCCTGCCACCAGCTTGATCACCGTCTATCACATGGCTGACATCGGCCAAGCCAGCGGCATCGGCGCCGGGGACGCCACCGATGACGCCAGCAACGCCGCCAGCCTCGTGTTCAACGGCAGCGCGGGCGGCCTGGTGTATTCCGGCGTCATTTTGAGCGGGCACCTCGCCACGCTTTCGAAATCCGCGAGCACCAACCGGCTCTTCACCCTCGCCGGTACCGGCGCCACCCTCTCCAGCACCGCGGGCAACAACAACTCTATTGTCTGGAGCAACTACGGGGACATCGCGCATGGCGTCGTCGGTCCGCAAAATCTCATTCTGACCGGTACCTCGGCCGGGGACAACCGGCTCAATCCCCGCATCACCGACAGCGGCGAGGGTGAAAACATCACCAGCGTGACCAAGACCAACACGGGCGTCTGGATTCTGGGCAACCCGGACAACACCTACACCGGAGCCACCACGGTCGAAAACGGCATCCTGGCTCTGGCCACGGCTGGCAGCCTGCCCGATGCCAGCCCGGTGATTTTTACCGCTCCGGCTGCCGCCACGACGGCCACGGCTGTCCTGCAAATGGACGGCCTCTTTGACCGGTCGCTCTCCGATTCACCCGCGCCCGGCGCGGGCACCGTCACCTGGGGGGGCGGCGCCGGCTGGAGCACCACCGGCGGCGCGGGCTTTGCCGCCCACACGGACAAGCTGACCGTCGCCATCGGCGGCCTCGGCACGGAAACCGAACTTGTCTGGGGCGAGGGCGGCTTCATGACCGCGCCGGGCTCCTTGGTGCTCAATTCGGTGACGGCGCTCGGCGAGGTGGAGTGGCGCAACTCCATCGACCTCAACGGCGGTGTCCGCACCATCAATGTCCTTGAAAACAGCGCCACCTGGACAGACTACGCGACGATCCTCGGCGTCATCAGCGACAGCGCCGGCACCGGCGGCCTGACCAAGGTCGGCGCCGGCACGCTGCGGCTGCTCGGGGAGAACACCTACACCGGCGTCACCGCGCACACGGCGGGCACGCTGGTGGTCACTTCTCTGGGCAATAGCGCGGAGCCGGGATTGGCGACGAGCGTGGGGCTTTCCACGGATGCCAACCTCGCCGGCAACGCCATCACCCTGGGCAATGGCACCACCGGCACGGGGCACCTGCAATATGTCGGTAGCGGCGAGACCAGCGACCGCATGATCCGCATCAACACCACCACCGCCACCAATTCAATCCACGCCGAAGGCACCGGTCCGCTGATCCTGACCAACGTGGTCAATGACATGACGGAGGGAGCCAAAACCCTGGCCTTGCGCGGCTCCAATAACATGAACAACATGATCACCAGTGATCTGCACAACAACGGCGGCAACCTCTCCATCATTCTGGACAGCGGCGCCACCTGGATCTTGACCGGCGACAATACCTACGGCCATGCCTCCGAGACCACCGGCAACACCACCGTCAGCGCCGGCGCGCTGGGCATCGGCAGCGACACAGCCCTCGGCGACAGTTGGCTGGTTCTCAGCAACGGCACCGTGTTCGCTTATGGCGCGGACCGCACCATAGACAACGTCATCAGGCATGCCAACAACACGACCAACGCTTTTATCGGTGATCACAGCCTCGCCTTCACCAATACCCTGCAGTTGCTGGCCACCAGCAGCAACCCCTCCGTCACCACCAACAACATCGCCAGCGGCAAAACCCTGACCTTCGGCCCCGTCATTGCCGACGCCATCACGGCCGCCCGCACCTGGACGATCAATGGCAGCGGCGACACCATCATCAGCGGGGACATCACGAGCACCACCGCTTTTCAATTGCACCTCTCCTACACCGGCGACGGCAGCCTGACACTCCTGGGCGCCAATACCACCCAGACCACGGCGCCCGTGGGCGCCAACACGACGGTGAGCCACGCCAGCGGCAACGCTGTGCTGCGTCTCGATGGCGGCGGCAGATTGGGCGCCGGCAGCCTGACCATCTCGCATGGTTTGGTGGATGTCCTGAGCACCGGCACGGTGGATCAAAGCATCACCAACTTGGTGATTGGAAACGCCGCCAGCCTCTACGCGGAGCTGGCCATCGGCGCCGGGCGCACTTTCACCGTCAACGGCAACGTGACCTACACCGCCAGCACCAATGGCAGCCTCAATCCCGCCCGCATCAGCGGCCTGGGCACGCTCGACCTCGGCTCCACGGACACCACCGTGGCGATCAACAACAACGCCGCCATAGAAATCGACATGGTCTGGGAGATGGACACCCTCACCGGCTCCGGCCTCTTCAACAAAACCGGCGCGGGCACTCTGGACATCAGCGGCATCGCCAACAACCTCTTCACCGGCTCCATTCAGATCACCGCCGGCGCCATCACCGGCCTGGAGAGCGCCGCCGCCTCCAATCTTGTGCTCAATGGCGGGGTTTACGAGGGCAGCGGCCTCTTCGACCGCGCCCTGGGCACGGGCGGCGGCCAAGTGCAGTGGGCCGCGGGCACCACGGGCGGCGGCTTCGCCGCGCGCGGCGGTGCTTTGACCGTGACGCTCTCCGGCGCTCCCGATCCCCTGGTCTGGGGCGGCACCGCCAGCTTCGTGCCGGACGGCGCGCCGCTGATCTTCGGCTCCACCACCGCGGACAGCGTGACGGACTTCACCCACAACATCGACCTCAACGGCGGCACGCGCGTGGTCAACGCAGTGGACAACACCCTGTCCACCACGGACAAAGCCGTGCTCTCCGGTGTGTTGAGCAATGGCGTGCTCAACAAGATCGGCGCGGGCTGGGTGGAGCTGGCCGGGGACAACACCGGCCTGGACGGCATCATCGTCACCGCCGGCAGATTGCAATACACCGAGGAGAACAACCTGGGCGATGCCTCCACCTCCCTCACCCTCAGCGCCGGCCTCCTCTCCTACATCGGCGACGATCCGCTAACCATCAGCCGCCCGATTCTCACCACCGTGGCGAACTCCGGACTGGCCGCCGACGGCCTCGGAAAAATCACCTACAGCGGGCCGATCACCTTGCAAAACGAGGCCAGCGGCAACCAGCTTCTGCTGACCAGCCTCATCGGCGCGGACGGCGTCGGCGAGATCTCCGGCGGCGTCACCATGACCGGCATCGCGGCGGATCTGGCCATCACCGGCGGCGATTGGACGTTCTCGGGAGCGCCCATCATCATCGGCGATGACATCTACGTCAACAGCGCGGCCAGCCAGTCCATCCTGCGGCTGGCCGATACCAACATTGTGCAAACCACGGTGGTCGCCACGGGCAACACCGATCCCGGCATCTTTATCCGCGGCAATTCCATCCTGGAGATCGAGGCGGACAACCCGCTGGGCACGGAACTTTACGCCGCCAACAACAACGGCGTCATCCGCCGCATTCTGATCGGAGTGGATTCCGTCGCGGGCACGGCCACCCTGAACCTCAACGGTCATGAACTCACGGTGACCCGCTTGGATGTGGGCGGCATCGCGGAGGGCTTCGAGGGCGTGGTGCAGGGCGCCGGCACGATCACCCTCTTGGGCACCAACACAGATCACGCCAACGGTCTGGTCTTGAATCGGGGCATCGTGACGGCAAACATCGCCGGCGGCTCCACCATCTTGAAACAGGGCCTTGGAGAGGCGATCCTCTCCGGCGACAACAGCGGCTTGACCGGCGCCGTCAACGCCGGCACGCGCATTGACGCCGGCACGCTGACCCTCGACTACACCACGCACAACACCATCAAAATCCCCATCAACCGCGTGCTGGACATGCGCGGCGGCGGCGTGACCCTGTTGGGCAACGAAGACGAGAACACTCAGCAAACAGTCGGCGGCATCACGTTGCACCAGAGCACCCTCGGCGGCCTCAATACCATCACGCTCGTCAGCGGCCCCGGCCAGTCCGTCGAGCTGGGGATGACCGGCGCCATCACGCGCAACAGCGCCACCGCCAGCGCCGGCACGATCATCAGCGGCGGCACGCTGCGCATCAACCTGCCTGAAAGCGGCGGCGTGGTTTCCAATACCACCGGCAACAACCCCGTGCATGGGCTGCTGGGCGCCACCGGCGCCGCCAACTCCAACAGCAGCCCCGCTTACGCCACCGTGCGCGACGCCGCCGGCGACACCTGGTTTGCCACGCTTGGCGCCATGGCCTACATCACCGGCATGGAATCGACGGTGAAAAACGATGTCTCGACATGGGAATTGGGCGACCACATCACCGACGACGGCGCCGGCTTCACCGGCACGATCGACTGGGCCTCCATCAACAGCCTGCGCTTTGACGGCGCATCCGGCTCGCAAGTGCAAGTGGAGGGCGTCCTGAACATTCTCAGCGGCGGCATCCTGGTGACTGATAAGGTGGCCGGCGAGGCCGGCATTTACGGAGGCAATCTGATCGTCACGGCGCCGGGTACGACTGGCGTCAACGAAGTGGTCGTCACCCACGATGGCTCGGAGGTCTTCACCATTTCCTCCAACATCTCGACCGGCATCCTGACCAAGACCGGCAACGGCATTCTGCGCCTCACCGGCCACAACACCTACACTGCGTCCACCCAGATCCATGGCGGCACGCTCCAGGTGGGCGGCGGCAACGCCATCCCCGACACCTCGATGCTGGTCTTGTCAGATGACCGGGAATCGAAGCTGGAGCTGATCGCCGACGAAACCATCGGCCGCTTGACCGGCGGCCACGCCAGCGCCGGCATGAGGCATCTGGCGGTGGTCGATGTCGGCTCCCACACGCTGACCGTTACCAACACCTTTGCCAATGCCACCTTCTCCGGCAATTTCCAAGGCAATGGCACGCTGGCCATCAAAGACAGCAGCTTCATCCAAATTCTCCAGGGCGACAGCGTGGACTTCACCGGCCACATCGTCACTGACAACGGCACGCTGCAGCTTACCGGCGCCGTCGGCCGTTTCAATGCGGCGGCTTCCATCACCCTCAACGCCGGCGGTGAGTTGTACAACGTGCAAAACCAGAGCGCCAGCATCGACCGCATCGGCAATGCCACGGTCGTCACCCTCAACAACACGGCCGGCATCAATGCACTGGGCACCGCGGCGCGTGGTCTCTGGCTGCAAAACAACAACCAGAATGGCAACCGCGCGGATACCATCGGCACGGTGGCGCTCGGCTCCGGGCACAACGTCATCCAAGCCACCGTCAATGCCGGCACCAACAGCGCCCGCATCTCCACCATGACCATCACCAACTTCATCCGGCAGGGCCATGCCACCGCTTTGGTCCGCGGCAACAACCTCGGCGTCGGGGGCACCATCGCCCGCGGCCGCATCGCTCCCGCCGTGGTGCCCGTGGGCGCTGTCGGCGGCGTCGCTGCGGGCACGACAGTGGATGAGACCAATTTCACCATCATCCCCTACCTGATCGGCCACAGCACGGCAGCCAACACCACGGACGTCAATCTGGCCCTGCTCAACGGCAACTCCTTTGTCACCTGGGTGAGCGCCGCCGAGGGCTTGCGTCCGCTGAACCTGGACACGGAGTACGTCCTCAATGCGGATGGTTATGAAGGGCTGGCCAGTGTGACCACGGACAACGTGCGCTTTGCCGTCAACCCGGAGGATCCCCTCACCGGCGGCAGCAGGACCATCAACTCCCTGGTGCTGGACTCCAGCGCCGGAGTGATCGATCTGCAAGGTTTGGAGGAGGATGCCTTGACCCTGACCAGCGGTGCTTTGCTCGCCGCCGGGACAAACGCCATCTCTCTGGATGGCTTCTCCGCGCTGCGGACCGCGGCCAATGAGTACCTCGTCTATGTCACGGACAACGACGGTCATTTCACCATCGGCTCCGCGCTCACCAGCTCCGCCGCCTTGGTCAAATCCGGCGCCGGCACTCTGGTGCTGGGCAACGCAGCCAATAATTATGGCGGCACATGGATCAACCAAGGGGTGATCGAGGTGGAGAGTCTGGAGCATCTGGGCGCGGGCAGCGTCAATTTCCACGGCGGCAGCCTGCGCTGGGCTGGCAGCGAGGGCTTTGACCTCTCCACGCTCGGGGTGGTGTTCGGCGTGGGCAACGGGGTGCTCGACATCGGGGCCAACGAGGTGACCTTCGCCAACGGCATCGGTGGCGGGGGAGCGGGCGGTTTCACGAAAGTGGGGCTTGGGACACTGACGCTCAACGGGACGGGGAGCTACAGTGGGCCGACGGTGATCCAGGAGGGTGCCGTGGTATTGGGAGCGGACGACGCGATCACCGGGGGAGCGCTGAGCCTGGGGACGAACACGAGTTTGGCGCTCAACGGGCACACGATCAACGTCGGGCAGGTGAGCACGAGCGGCAGCGGGGTGGGGATCACGGGAGCGGGCGGCATCAACTCCTCGGCGGGGTTTGCCTTTGGGCACGCCGGGGACACGGTGATCGACGCGAGCCTGGCGGGAGCGGGGGTCTTGGAAAAGACGGGGACCGGAGCGCTGACGCTCAACGGGCCGGTGAGCCTGGGCGGAGTGGCCAATGTGGGCGCGGGATCGCTGTTCATCGGGGAGAGCCTGAACGCGAGCTTGGTGACGGTGGGCACAGGAGCGGTGTTTGGCGGGGTGGGGACGATAGCGGGGGACGTGATGCTGACGGGCACGGCAGGCAACGAGGCGGTGCTGGCGCCAGGGCTGGAGAGCATCACCGGCGGGCTGGAGCTGCTGAAGATCGAGGGGACGCTGACGCTGGGAGCGGGGAGCAAGGTGAACTTCCTGCTGGGGCAGACGAACTTCACGGCGTTGGAGATCGAGACGCTGGCGTATGTGGACGCCTCGACGTGGTTTGAGTTCACGCTGGCGGACGGCTACGTGCCGCAGGCAGGAGCAAGCTTCCAGTTGCTGAGCTGGAACAGTTGGCTGGAGAACGGACTGGTGGACTGGACGGAGAGGCTGCTGTTGCCCGGGGGCGTGGACTGGGACGTGAGTGCGTTCAGCACGGATGGGATCGTGCGGGTGGCAGGAGCCGAAACGGAGGAAGTGTCGATTTTGGTGGATCCGGAGCCGGTGTCGGTGAACGTGGGAGAGCCCGCGGTGTTTAGTGTGGTGGTGGATGGGAGCGAGCCGTGGATTGTGCAGTGGGTGAAGGACGGGGAGGACATCCCGGGAGCCAACGGGCTGAGCTACACGATCCCGGCGGTGGTGTGGCAGGACGCGGGGAACTACCATGCGCGGGTGAGCAACGGGTGGGGCACGCCGGTGGAGAGCGCGCCCGCGGAGTTGGAAGTGAGAACGGAGCCGGTGATCGTCCAGCAGCCGCAGGGAGCGACGGTGGTGGCCGGATCGAACTACCTGTTGCAGGTGGTGGCGGAAGGGCCGGAGCCGCTGGAGTATGTGTGGAAGAAGGACGGGGAGCCGGTTGACGGAGCGCCCAACTTGCCGGACTACTTGGTCAGCAACATCACGGAGGAGGAGCACGCGGGGGCTTACACGGTGGAGATCACCAACGCGTTCGGGACGGTGGAGAGCGAGCCGGCGGTGCTGGCGGTGAGCGGAGTGGTGGAGATCGTGACGCAGCCGCAGGCGCAGACGGTGCCGGAGGGCAACTGGGCGGTGTTCACGGTGGAGGCGCAGGGAGGCGGGGACACGCTGACGTATCAGTGGTTCCGGGGCAGCACACAGCTGGTGGACGGGCCGAACTTCAGCGGAACGACGGCGGACACGCTGGAGGTGCTGGTGAGCGCGGCGACGGAAGGGTTGTACCGGGTGGTGGTCACCGGGTTTGGATCGGACGCCACGAGCGCGAACGCGGCGCTGACAGTGGGAGCGGTGACGATCACGTTTGACAGCCATCCGGAGGGCCGGATCGTGGCGGTGGGAGACAACTTCAACCTGAGCGTGGAAACGAGCGGAGGGCGTCCGCAGACGTTCCAGTGGAGGAAGGGCAACGCCAACGTGAGCGGGGATAACGTGGGGGGAGCGGACAGCGAGACATTGCAAGTGGTGGGAGCGACGCTGGCCGACGGCGGGTTGTACACCTGCCGTGTGAGCAACAACCTGGCGTCGGGCTCGAGCACGGCGACGTCGGCGGAAGCGCCGGTGGTGGTGGTGGACACGGCGCCGCGGCGGGTGGTGGTGCGGCAGGGGAGCAGCGCGACGCTGAGCGTGAACGTGGGCGGGCCGGCGACGGGCTACCTGTGGTTCATGAGCGACGGAGTCGATGCGACGCCCGCGCCGGGAGCGAACACGGCGAAGACCTACGCGGTGCCGGGAAGCCTGGCGGCGGGCAGGCACCTGTTCTACTGCCAAGTGTCGGGCTTTGCGGGGGATCTGGACGGCGGGCTGAACGAAGTGCTGGTGTACGACTCCGCGCCTGAGATCGCGGAAACGCCGGGAGGCAGCCTGCCCGCGACGGTGGTGGGAGCCTGGTATGACTACCGGGTGAAGATGGCGGAGAGCGAGCCGGGAGTGGAGGACGCGACGAAAGCGGCGACGAAGTTCACGATCAAAGGGCAGCCGAAGGGCTTGGCGATCGACAACGACGGCAACATCCGTGGGCGGGCGCAGACGGCGGGGACGTTCTCAGTCATCATCACGGCGAGCAACGCGATTGCGCCGGCCTCGACGGTGACGCTGAGCTTGGTGGTGGAGGACCTGGACGGGAACCTGATCGGGGACTTCACCGGGCCGATCGACCGGCACCCGGCGCTCAACGGCG
>CAZNKC010000177.1:0-12149 GCA_964573315.1 uncultured Verrucomicrobiaceae bacterium
CGCTTATTTTCAGTCTATCAACCATCAACTTTCAACCATCAACCCCGCTTTTAGGCTGAAGCCTGGATGGCGACAGGCTCCGCGCCACCTCCGCCCGCGGGAGAATGGGCGGGAACAGAGCCCCGCCCTCCGGGGTGGGCGGTTACAAACCGCCGCTCCTTGTTGTACTGGCCGGGCTTCCGCCGGTATCCCGGCTTTACTCCGGCACGATGACTTGGTCCTCCGGCTGGAGGGGGACATCGACGCCGGGGTTGTTGGAGTATTTGCTGAGATCGACGGCGATGGTCTGGCGGGTGCCGTCGTTGTGGGTGCGGACGATGCGGGTTTTGCGCAAGCTGGCGTAAGGTGTGGGGCCGCCGCCGGACATGATGGCCTGCATGGCGGTGAAGCCGGGCTTGTAGGGCTTGGGGCCGGGCTGCACGACGCCGGAGACATAAACTTGGCGGGCGGTCGTGTCGTTCATGGCGTCGATGGAGACGGTGACGACGGGGTTGGTGTAGATTTCCTGGCTCTTGTAGGCGCTCTCGATGCTGCGCTGGAGGGCGGAGGGCTTGAGACCGACGGCGCGGACTTCGTTGATGTGCAGCAGGGAGATGGTGCCACTGTCGCTGATGGTGTACACTTTGGAGATCTGCGGCACTTCATCGTTCGGCACGCCGCCGATGGTGATGGCGATGCGGTCGCCGCGTTCCAGGACGAGTTCGGAGCGCTGAGCGCGCAGTGCGGCGGCGGGCAGCAGCGCGATGAGGAGGAGATAGAGCAGGGTTTTCATGGCGGGATTGAGGGCTAAGGTTAGAACAAATCGGCGTCTTGAGTGTTCGATGAAGAAGCCGCAGGCGCCGTAGTCTGGGCGGCGGTCACGGCTGGCGCGGCGCGGCGTTTTTTCTTGCCGGATTTGCCTCCCACGGGAGCATCCGTGTTGGCGGGGCTGTAATAGGTGTAGTAGCTGGTATAATACTGGTACTGGGAGTCGCTGCGCACATCGACGTTGTTGAGGACGACGCCGAGGACGGTGCCGCCGACGTTTTCGATGGCCTGCTTGACGCGCAGGAGCATCTGGCGGGGCAGCTTGCGGTGCTGGACGACGATGAGGGTGAGGTCGGCTTCGTTGACGAGCACGGAAGCGTCGCTGACGCCGAGGATGGGCGGGGAGTCGATGAGGACGAGGTCGAAGCGGGCTTTGACATCCTCGATCAACTCGGACATGCGCTGGGTGTTGAGGATGCCGGCGCTGTCGGCGGGGAGCAGGCCGCTAGGGAGGAAGTAGAGGTTTTCGACGGGGGTCTGCACGACGACTTCTTCGAGCGGCACCTGGGTGGAGAGGTAGTTGGTGAGGCCGCGGGTGTTGCCGACGTCGAAGAGGGTGTGCAGGCGGGGGCGGCGGAGGTCGGCGTCGATGAGCAGGACGTTGTAACCGCCCTGGGCGCAGACGAAGGCGAGGTTGGTGAGGGTGGTGGATTTGCCTTCGCCGGCGCCGCCGCTGACGACGGTGATGCAGTTGGCGTTGGGGTTTTTGCGGTTGAACTCGATGTTGGTGCGCAGGATGCGGTAGGCTTCGGCATCCGGGGCGAAGCCGCTGGTGCGGTGCAGGACGCCGACGTCGCGCGGGATGACGGCGAGCACGGGCACGCCGAGGAGGCGTTCGACGTCGTCAAGATTGCGCACGGTGGTGTCGAGGGATTCGAGGCCGAAGGCAAGGCCGACGCCGAGCATGAGGCCGAGGACGCCGCCGAGGGCGAGGTTGAGGAGGACGTTGGGCTTGGCGGGCTTGGGTTGGACTTCGGCCTTAGCGTGAATGGTGGCGGGGGACTTGACGAGGTCGAGGCCGGACCTTTCCTCGGCGTAGCGCTCTTTGAGCTTGAGCAGGAGGTTTTCCAGCTCTTCCAACTCGCGTTTGGCGGCGATGTAGTCGCTGAGGCCGGCCTGCTGGTCGAGCGCGTCCTCTTTCGAGGCTTCGTTGAAGGCTTCGAGCTTGCTCCTTTGCTCCTGGACGGTGGCGAACTTGTTTTCGAGGCCGGCGCGATGGCCTTGGACGGTTTCGACGATGAGCTTGGTGGTTTCCTCAATCTGCGCCTGGATGCCGAGGACGTTGGGGTGCTTGCGGCCGAGGCCGGAGTTCAACAGGCCCTGAAGCCTGACATTGTGCTGGCCGAGTTCAGCCTGGAGGGAGGTCAGGATCGGGTTTTGAATGCGCAAGGCGGAGGCGCGCTGGGCGATCTCGTCGGTGGTGAGCTTGCCGATCTCCTGCAACTCGGCCTGCAGGGCTTGGATCTCGAGGTTGGCTTTCACCAGCTCCGTCTGGCGCGTCATCTCCAAATTTTCCTCCGGCGTGGACACTTCATAGCCCGGCCGCCGGGAGAAGGGGCCGCCGTAGGGCATCTCGCCGATGATGCCGGCGGTGCGCTGGGCGGCGAGCTTGCGTTCGCGCGCGGAGGCGGCCAGGGCTTCCTGTTCGGCGATCTGCTTGCGGACGGCTTCCAGCGCCTCCTGCTTCTGGGCGCGGTCCACGCTGATGCGCTTGCTCATGTAACTGTCAGCGACGGTGTTGGCGACGTCGGCGGCGAGCTGCTTGTCTTCGTCGTAAAACTGGATGACGACGAGGTCGGAGCGCATTGTGTTCTGGGCGTCGAGATTGGCCTGGAGGCGGCCCAGGGTCATCTGCCGGGTGGGAAGTTCCCAGCGTTTT
Source organism: uncultured Verrucomicrobiaceae bacterium (assembly GCA_964573315.1). Classification (GTDB taxonomy): domain Bacteria; phylum Verrucomicrobiota; class Verrucomicrobiia; order Verrucomicrobiales; family Verrucomicrobiaceae; genus JAGRPD01. Next base: position 2,687 of record CAZNKC010000177.1, read on the forward strand.
TGCAGTTCCAGGGCATCGACGACGGGGTAAAGGGTCTCGGCCTTGGTGATGGTCTCGATCTCGGTTTTCATCCACTGCTCGGACATGACCATGGCGTCAAAGGAACGCCGGTCATCAAACACATCCACTTTTATGTCGCGGCGTTCAATGCGCATCTCCACCCGGCCGAGGTACTTGCGCGGCATGATGTAGGTGATGATGCCGGCGACGAAGAAGACCAGGACAAAGGAGGCGAGGATGAGGCCGAAGCGGTTGCGGATAACCTGCCAGGCATCGATGGTGTGATTCTGCGATTCAGATCCGTGTTCGTTCATGACGGTGGGATTTTATACAGCCAGATAATTAAGAAAACCTAAATTTTCTCCAATTTTCAACAAACCGGCGGTTTTGCGCACGCAAAACCGCCGGTTTGAGAGAGTGGGAGGTTGTTGGGCAAGGGACTCAGAAGCTGGCGCTCATGCCGAGCGCGACACGGTTGCGGTCAAACTCGCGGTTCGGGTCGTCGGAGTTGAGGATGGTGTAAGAGTAGTTGGCGTTCAGGCTGACGTTGGACCAGAGCAGGTAGCTGAGTCCGGCGGAGACGAGGATGGAGTTCTCCGTGACGCTCGGGCTGATGTCGCCGCCGTCGAAGTCGCTATAAACATAGGACAGGCCGCCGTTGAGGCCGAGGCGGCGGTCCACTTGGTGCCAAGCGTTGATGCCGGTGCGGAAGGAGTAGCGGGAGTCGTAACTTTGCAGTTCGGTGCCGTCAAAACCAAGCGCGCTGAACCAGCGGACGGAGGTCTGGCGGTCCACGGAGTAATCGAGCGCGAACTCGCCGTAGGGGGCGGTCTGGTCGCTGCGATCGGAGTTGAACATCTCCACGCCGCCGCGCAGGGAGGTGGACAGGCGCTGGCTCCAGGCGTGGTCGATGCCGGCCAGGATGTAGTGGGAGTGGTAATCGACGTCCGAGCGGTTCTGGTAATTGACGATGCGGTAGCGGTACTCGCCGACAAGCTGGGTGCGGGGCCTCAGTGAGTAGGAGAGCTGCTGGGCGATGAGGTGGGAGAGGCGGTCCTCGGAGAGGGAGACGAATTCGTCGTCGTAGTTGATGCCGTCGATGGTGTAGGAGGTGGTGGTGGTGATGCGGCGGGACCAGGCGTAGCTGATGTTGAAGTTTTCATAGCCGTAGAAGTACTGGCCGTTCCAAAGCGTGGTGGAGGCGCCCATGGCGGTGTTCGGCTCGACTTCGTAGGCGGCGTAGAGGTTGTTGCTGATCTTCAGGCGCTGCGAGATTTCGTGGGCGATGTTGAAGGCGGCGCGGGCGCTGTAAAAGGTGTCGTCATTGCGCGGGGCGTCGTCCAGGTAGTGCAGGATGCCGCCGTCCAGGGAGAAGCTCCACGGGGTGCGGCGGTCCACATCGGTGTAGGTGACGCCGACGCCGCTCTGGACGAAGTAGGACTCGATGTCCGGGAAGAACTCATTGCTCGCCTTGTAATTGAGGCTGTCGTAACCGCCGTTGACGCCGACGGACCAAGTGACCGGCTGGGGTTGGGAAAAGTCCGCCGAGCGCTGCACCGCCAGCAGCCCTTGCGCGGCGGCGGTCGTGCATCCGAGAAGCAGCGTGAATCCGGCAAGGAGGAACTGGGTGGGAGAGCGCATGGCTGAAGGGAAGGAGGGGAGGGGTGGCTGGCGTGCTTATCTGGCGGCGATCGAGCGGGAAATGGGCCGGGTGATGCGGCGGCGAGGCTTGTCGTCCTTTTTGTCGTGGCAAATTTCCTTGACCGTGCGGTCGCCAATGAAGCCGACGCCGCCTGGGGCGATGAGATAAACACCGCGGATGTCTCGCGGCATGTAGGTGAAGTCCTGCACTTCCTCCACTGGCATGACCGGCAGCACGGATTTGGCGCCTTTGCCGCCGCCCTTGCCGGAGGCGGTGGGGTCGGTCTCCTCGCCATAGGCCACGGGCACTTCACCGGTCATGCCGATGCAGGCGGTGATGACCGGGGCCATCTTCGGCGCGACGGCCAAGGCGGTCTGCACGATCTGCTGCTTCATCACCTCGTCGGCCCGCGATGCTTCAATGGCGGCTTTGACGATCTCGCAGGCGCAGGCTTCGTTGATGACGAGGGCGTCCTCGACGATCATGAGCGTCTTGGCGGGGTCCGTGGCGACGGCTTTGCGCACGTCTTCGGAGATTTGGTCGCACTTGGGTGCGGCGGAAGCGAGGGTGGCCCACCCGAGGACGGCCAGAAATGCCGTCAGTCGTGACGGTAGGAAAGAAAGATTCGCTTTCATAGTGCAGGATTTTCGCGGTTAAGGCTCTGTGTCTGGAGCGGGTAGTGGGAATCGAACCCACGTAGCTAGCTTGGAAGGCTAGAGCTCTACCATTGAGCTATACCCGCATTAAGCACACAGTATCAACGAAAATTCCTGCATTGCAAGATATTTTTTACAATTGAAGGAAATTATCCAAATTATGGAAAAATCGATTGTTTATTTTCGCTCCATTCAGAGGATCTCTTCTTTCACCTGCACTCTTTTGTATAGCGAAAATGCGAGCTTCCGCAAGTTTTCATTGCAGCGAAAACGGCTGCTCTCTTTTGTGTGAGGCATTGAGTCGCAGGCGGGCCGGTTGCCGCGCGTTCCGGCAAATCTCCCGATAGACCGCCGCTTTGAGCCTTTTCAGCAGGGACACCCGCATGAAACACCTTGCCTTCACACTGCGCCGGCGGCGGACAACTCGTCCACCGGGCATTGCTTGCAGATTTCGGCGGCGATTTGATTGACGCCGTAGCCGCGCGGCAGGCGGACCAGCGGTTTGTCGTATTGATCGCAGAAGATTTTGACATCGCCGTAGGAGTGGCTGGACCAGCGGATGGCCAGCAGCACGACCCGCGCTTCCTGGCGGGCCACGGCTGCTTCAAAGGGCGCGGTGGATTCGTGCGGGCGGGTCTCGATCCAGTTGAGGTTGCCCAGGGCGAAGGCTTTCATGATGGCCCGGCGCGCGTTTTGACGGCATTCGCCGCCGATGATGACGATCTCTCCGCCTTGCAGCCAAGCGCGCACTTTTTTGACCTCCGCGGTGGGAGCGGCTTCCTGCTCGGAGCCGGAGAGGCTGATTTCCTGGGCGGACAGATAGGCGTCCGCCGCGCGCAGGAAGCGCCGGAAGGTCTGCGGCAGGGGTAGCGTGTCCTCGTCCGGCATGTCCTCCAGATGATCCAAAAGCAGATCGCGCAGGCGGGCGTTGCTGGCGGGCAGGCCGCCGCTGATGAGCTGGTCCACCCGGTCCACGATCTTGCGCCAGCGCTCGAGCGCGGCGGCGGGGTCGTCATCCAGCCGTTTGGCTTCATAACGGATTTTGCTGAAGCTCTGCTCCACGGAGGCGCGCTGGCGGCGGCGCTCGTCATGGCGGGAGGCCAGGGCGGCCACTTCGTCCAGCAGCTCCTGCGCGCGGCTGGGATCGGCGATGTCATCCCGCCGCATGAAACGGCTGATATAGATGCTGCGGCTGGAGCTGAGGTCGCGCAGGAGGTCGAACACGTCGCGCTGGTCGGAGTCGTCGATGGGGATTTTGAACTCGATGGTGATGGCGCGGACAAAGGATTGGGCTTCTGCCAGGAGTTGGAGCGCTTCTTCCAGCAGGTCACCGGCTTGGTCGTCGCCTACGATGTCCAGCGTCATCCGCAGCGCGCTGTCGAGGGCGGCGAAGCAGCGCTCGGCGCGCGCCCATTGCGCGGGCTCGACGTGCTCGATGTGGATCATCCACAGGTAACATTCCTGCAGTTGCTGGGCTTGGGAGATGACTTCGTCGTACCATTCCGAGCGCCTGGGCAGGTCTTCTCCGGCCAGCCGGCTTTCCGCGCGCTGCTGCGCCAGACGCAGGGCGCGCCGCTTGATGCCAAGGCGCGTGTGGATGAGGGCGACATCGACTTCCCCGCCGCCGCGCGCGGCGCGCGCATTCTGGCGGTCGGAAGCGGACGCGGCGGCGTCTGCGGCATCGGCTTGGAACATGCGTTCCAGCGCGTTTTTCAGATCATCCTGTGTGGCAAGGTCCGGCGGGGGTTCCGGCGGCTGCGGTTTGGCTTTCGATTGCTTGGGCTGCTTTGCCTGCGGAGCCGGCTCCGCCACGGTTTGCGCCGCTGTTTTTGCGCTTGCGGGCGCGGCAGCGGCAGCCGCCTGCGGCGGTGCGGGCGCTGGGGACGGGGCAGGCTCGGCATCACCGGCAGCTCCGCCCAAGCGGGAAAACAACTGCCCTGCCAGCGTTCGCAGCCCGGCATCCTCATCCAGCCGGCGGCCCAGCGCGGCCAGCAGTTGCTCGAAAGTGGGAGGGGGTTCGCTCATCGAATGACTTTTGATGTCCGCGTTTGGCGCTCCCGTCAATTTTCTTCTCCCGTCATTTCCATCGTGACAGCGGGCGGGGAAGTGTGTAGCCGTTGGCGGAAACATGAGCATGGAACTGCAACAACGGAGCTTTGCCGGCGGGGACGGGCCGCGGCTTTTGATCACGGCGGGGGTGCATGGAGATGAATACATCCCGATGCTGACGGTGCGGGAGTTGATCCGGCGCTTCGAGACGGACGCGGCCTTGCGGGCCGCGCTGCGGGGGCGGGTGACTTTGGTTCCCGTGGTCAATGAATCGGCCTTCCGCCTGGGGCGGCGCTGCGGAGAGGACGGGCTGGATTTGGCGCGCACCTGCCCGGGCCGCGCCGATGGCGGCGCGACGGAGCGCACGGCGCACGCACTCAGCGCGCTGATCCGGGAGGCGGATTTTTACGCGGACCTGCACACGGGCGGCACGGAGTATTGCGTGTGGCCGCTGGCGGGCTACGTGCTGCACCGGGACGCGGGGATTTTGGAGAAACAACGCGGCATGGCGCGCGCGTTCGGGCTGCCGCTGGTGTGGGGTACCTCGGCGGAGTTGGAGGGGCGATCGCTCTCCGTGGCGCGGGACGCGAACGTGCCGGCGATTTATGTGGAGTACTTCGGCGGCGCCGTGGAGTCGGTGGCTCCCGGTGCGGGCAACTGGAGCGCCGTACCGGAACGCGCCTTTTTGGAGGCCGGCAAAAACGAGCACCCGATGGTGGCCGGCTGCCTGAACCTGATGCGGCATCTCGGCGTGCTGGCGGGAGCGGAGGAGCCGCACGAGCCGGAGGTGATCGAGGATCACCGTCCGCAGTCGGGCCACATGCAGATTTGTCATCCCGCGCCGCTGGAGGGTTTCTTCGAGCGGGCGGTGAGCGTGGGCGATTGGGTGGAAGCCGGGCAGCCGCTCGGCATGGTCAGTTCCATCCTGGGCGACCAGTCCGTGGCAATCCCTGCGGAACACACGGGCCGCGTGGTGACCCTGCGCTGGCATCCGCGCGTGAACGCGGGTGACTCGCTCGGCGTGGTGGCGGGGTAGGGACGCGTTGTGCGCGTCCCTGATCTTCGCGGGGGGCGGGGCGCGTGGAGCGAGCCGCTGGCTCGCAGGGGGCAAAGCGCCCTGCGCCGGGAGTGGGTGTTTGTCGCGCTCCACGCCCTGCCCTCTGCGAGCCAGCGGCTCGCTCCACGCGCCCCCTGCGCTCTGCCCATTTGCGCCTCACCAACCCGCCGCTATAATGCACCAATGAGCATCTGGCGCTGGCAGGAGCATTGGACGCCTCCGCTGCCGGAGGCGCGCCGGTTGTCCTTGGGCGAGGGCGGCACGCCGTTGGTGCGCTCGCGGCGCATCGGGCCGGAAGCGGGTTTGGCGAATCTGTTTTTCAAAATGGAGACGGCGAATCCGAGCGGGTCGTACAAAGACCGCTTCGCCGCGCTGGCCGTGGCGCATATGCTGGAAAACGGCCAGCACACCTGCGTCGCCACCTCCAGCGGCAACACCGGCGCGGCGCTGGCGGCGTATTGCGCGGCGGCTGGCGTGAAATGCCGTATCGCCGTGGTGGAGACGGCGCCGGCGGGCAAGCTGCAACAGATGCTCGCCTATGGCGCGGAGATCGTGCGCGTGCGCGGCTTCGGCACGGACGCGGAAGTGACGCGGCGGACCTTTGAGCGATTGGAAGAACGCGGCGCCGAGCCGGGTCATGCGTTGCAAATCAGCGCCTACGCCTACAGCCCACTGGGGATGCAAGGCGTGGAAAGCATCGCCTTCGAGTTGGTGGAGCAGATGCCGGATACAGAGCATGTTTTTTGCCCGGCGGGCGGCGGCGGGCTGACGCTGGCGGTGGCGCGCGGCCTGCGCAAAGCGGGTCACGCGGCGGCGGTGCATTGCGTGCAGCCGGAGGGCAACGACACCATCGCCGGACCGTTGCGGGCCGGCGCGGAAAAAGCGGTGGCGGTGGATTGCCGGACGGCGATCAGCGGCCTGCAAGTGGCCAGCGTGATCGACGGCGACGAAGTGATCGCCGTCTGCCGCGCTTCCGGCGGCACCGGCCACACGGTAACGGACGATGAAGTATGGGCGCTGCAAGCGCGGCTGGCGCGCGAGGAAGGTCTCTTCTGCGAACCCGCCGGCGCGGTGGCGCTGGCCGGCGCATTGCAGGCGGCGCGCGCCGGCGAACTAACAGCGGACGCGCCCGTGGTGTGCCTGGTGACCGGCAGCGGCTTCAAAGACCCGGCATCCGTGGAGCGCCTGAACGCGGCGGCGCGGTGCGAGGTGGTTGAGTGGGATGATTTGTGAAACACCCAAGGAGGGGCGCTTTGCAAGCGCCTGCAAGGAAAAGCGCTTTGTAAGCGTCTCGGCGGTTGCAAACCGCCGCTCCTTGTCACCTGCTTCGTGCGAATACGCATTTCGCTTGGCTTGCCGCTCAAGCTCTGTTAGGTATGGCACATGGCGAACACCAAGTATTTTGTCTTTCTTACAGTGCTGCTCGTTGTCTTCGGCGGGATGCTATGGCGGGATATGGATGGCAAGGAGAATATCGCCGGCGAGAGCGGCAAAGACTCCGGAGCTGCGGCGGCCCCAGCGCCGGAAGCGCCTTTTTCCAGGGAATCGACCTGGACGCATGAGCAGCATTGGTTGGTGGATGAGATCATACGAGACGTGGCTGAGATGGTTGCCTTCGCAAGCAAAGGCGCGGCATTGGACCCCGCTTCTGTTGAGGTCGCGACGCTGCCCGAAGGCGGTGACGGCAGGCGCTATCAGGTCGCTGTGCGCGGTTTCGGAGAAAAGATTGAATACGCATTGGCTTTGGAGGATCACCTGTGGGCGGCTGGCAATTACGCGCCTCTGGCCAAGTCGTTGATCGGGAAATGGAAGCCGCAACCAAGTGGTGACCCGTCCGCTGAAAACGCCGGCTTGCCCGGCGCACTCACCCAGCCTGACACGGTGACCCTCATTCGAGAAAGCAAGCGTGTGTCTGACGCGCTGACACGCCATCCGCTCCAGGCGGCGCTGCACGAGGAAGCCGCGCTGGTGCTGGGCACATTGGCTTTTCGCGAAGCGGCGGGCCGCTTCACCGACATCCGGCCGGCGCTCTCCCGCATGACCGCGCATCTCGCTCTGGCGCGCGCCATGGAGGAAGAAGCGGGCCTCTGCGGCCAACTGGCCGGCGCGCTGCAACTGGCGCTTATCGACCGGCAGGCGGACGCGGCGAAGGCGGCGGCCGGTTTGGCGGCCGGCATGGAACCGTGGGCGAATGCCTTGAGATCGCGTGCCACCGGAGACTGGCGTCTTCTCAAATCCCCGGGGAAAGCGACGCTGCTGGAGCAGATCGCCCACGCGCGCAGCCTGACCCGTTCCGTGAATGCGCAGCCGTTGCAGGCATTCATCGAAGCGCACGAACCGCCATCCGTGCCGGACTGGTCCCGGCTGGCTTTGGAGACGAATTTTTCCGTCGAGGAAGGGCATGTTTTCGCGATGAGAAGCGTGCCTTTGGAATTTTCTGCGGCGGCGGCGGTGTACAAAGAATGGTCGGGCAAGGAACTGCAGAAGCTGCCCGAGTTGGCCGCTGTTTTGGATGACCCGGCTGGTCGCGCCGTGACAAAGCAGGACGAGGCGGGCGCCCGCCTTCAAGTGTTGAGTTGGGGTACGCTGGCAGCCTTTCATCAGCGTCATTTGTTTCACGCGGTGGAGCGCACGCATTTCTTTTTCCAGAAGCGCTGGGGCGTGCCGGAGGAGGCCGCCAGCCTGGAGGAAATGGTCCAGCAGCAATTGTCCAAGCTGCGCCTCTATCCGCTGCTGCAAGCCGCCGGAGTCTGCGGCGTTGATGCTCTTCCTATCGATCGCGCCGCAGCCGTCGCTTTCTGCGAAGCGCATCCCCAGTCCGTAACCGCCGCCGTCTGGGCAGCTCTGGAGAATCCAAAAGCCGGCCGCTCAGACGGACCGCGTCCGCCTCCGGCTCGCCGCTGGTTCGCCCAGGGGCTGATTTATGGAGCGCCTTTCGAGTATCCGGTCAGGCACTGCGAACTGCACTGTGTCCCGGCGGGAGGAGACACCGCCGCTGACAAACTCGCTGAAGCCGCGCCCTGGCAGTATCACATCCTGTACGATTGGGCTTCCAAAAAACCCGGCGGATTGGCGGGCGCGCTCAAAAGCACGCTGGACCCCATCGCGGACTATCATCTTAACGCCGCATGGGACATTGCCGACCAGTCGCAGCACGATCCGAAGGCCTACATCGAAGCCATGCAAAAGGTGGCCGCCATCTCGCCCAACACTTATATGAATCTGGGCAGCTATCTGACAAAACGCGGCTTGAACGATGAGGCCGCGGCCGCCTATGAAGCCGCTTTTGAAAAAGCCACCGACAGGGTGCGCATGTCCAACAACAGCGACTGGCTCATCAACTACTACTTTGACAAGGGCGAAAAAGAAAAAGCCCTGACCGTGGCGGAGGAAGCGGCGGAGGTCTATTCCGCGCGCGGGCTGGAGGCCGCGGCCAATCTCATGATCCGCATGGAACGATGGGTGGATGCTCAAGAGTACTTCGAAGCCATCGCTGAGCGTTACGGCAATCTCGGACCGCTTATCGGATATCTGCAAAAATACAAAGACCGTGTGGCCGATGTTGAGGCGCAATTCAATGCTTGGGTCGGCAAAATTTTCCCAAAGGGAATGAAACAGGCCGCGCTTGAGGACTTTCAAGATCCTCCCCGGAACGGCGCCGTCTTCACCACCCGTTCGGAATTGACGGAACAGCACGGCATCCAGCCGGGCATGGTGGCCGTCGCCCTTGATGGCTATGCTGTCCAAAGCATGGATCAATACGACTTCATCCGTGCATTGTCGCCCGGCGCGCCGCTCAGGCTTATCCTTTGGGATGGGGCCGCCTACAAGGAACTGACCGCCGCCGTGCCCGACCGCCGTTTTCAGTGCGGGCTGGAGACATACTTCAAGCAGTGAGCCGGCGTCCGTGAAACGCCTGAACGCGGCGGCACGGTGTGAGGTGGCCGAGTGGGAGCCGTTGTGAACCTCTCTCCTTCCCTCATTCTCCCCCTCTCTCATTCCCCGCTCCCGGCTCCGCGCCACCTCCGCCCACGAACAAATGGGCGGGAATACAATCCC
>CAZNKC010000178.1:0-12050 GCA_964573315.1 uncultured Verrucomicrobiaceae bacterium
GATGTCGCCAAAGTTGCCGCCGTTCCAGCGCGCCCAGCGGCCATTGACCAAATTGGTGCGGGACCAGTAGGCCATGCCGTGCGAACTCACGGTGCAGGCGTCAGCGGCGGTGTACTCGAACTCGATGTCCATGTACGGGACGTTGTTGGCGGTGGATTCGGAGTTGAAGATCTGGGATTCGGCGGTGCTGCTGCCGCTCACGATGAGGCCGATGCCCTTGTTGCTGGACGGATTGTTCACCCAGGCCTGAACCAAGTTTTTTAAATTGGTGGAGGTGACGGTTTTGTAGCCGACAGTGCTCGGAGTGAAGGTGCCGAGCGGACTGGTTTCAAAATCGGCGTTGCTGAAAGTGGGGCCGGAAGCCCAACTGCCCGCGGCGGCGCCGTTGGGATCGTTCCAAGTGGCCTGGGACTCGATCCAGGCGGTCTTCATGGGATAAAGCGTGACGGTCTGGTTGCTGGCGGCGGTGCCGACACGGAATCCGATGGAGACGGAGCGGATGGTGGCTCCGGCGGGTACTTGCGCGACGTTGAACTTGATCAGCGAATGCCGCTGGTTGGCGCTGTTGGAGGGGCGGAAGCGCAGGGTGGCGTTCTGGTAGTTGGTGGTGGTGGCCGCGGCGCTGATGTAGGTGTCCTCAATCGTGGACGGCTCCTCCAGGCGGATGTTGCGCACGCAGTTGATGACGGGGATGTAGTCGTGGACGATGGCGGCGCGGGTGCGGCCCAGGTTCCAGTTGACGGCGCCCGCGGAATAGACCCCGCCGCCGGTGATGCTGCCGGGGACAAAAGTGGTGCCCTGCGGCAGGACGTTGGTGACGGTGACGTTGTTGAACTCCGTGACCTGGGGATAGTTGGCGTTGATGGAGTAGGTGAGCCGGTTGCCGGGAAGCGCGGAGCCGGTGGGGCTGACGGTGAGCGAAAGCACGCGTTTCAACGGGAAGTCGATGTCCAGCCTGTGCTCGGATGGCAGCACCGTGGCGGCCAGATAAGGCGGCGCGAGGGCGAGGCCGCTGGGGATGTCCGGGTCGGTGAGATCGACTTCGACGACGTAATGTCCCTCGCCCAGATCGGCGAAGAGATACTTGCCGAGGCCGTCCGTGGCCATCTCCCGCACGAATTCCTCCGGCTCCGGCTGCTTGTTGTTGTTCTCGTCACGGTAAAGCCGGACCGTGACGCGCGGCAGGGCGATGTCTCCGGAGTCAAAGACGCCGTTGCCGTTGATGTCCTGAAAGACTTGGTCGCCGATGGAGCCGGGCAGGTTTGCAAAGAGGCCGAAGTTCTTGCTGGCGGCGTTGTCCTGGAGATTGGGAACCGCGATCTCCACGGGGCTGCTCGGCTTGTAGGTGTTGGGTTCGAAGAAAGCGTTGAGCACCGAGGAGGGAGTGGCCACCTTGACGACATAATTCAGCCCGCGGGCAAGGCCGGTGAGGGTGTAGGCGCCACCGGACGCGGTCGTGGTGCTGCCCACCAGGATGTCGCCGTCATCAACGCTGCCGCTGTTGTTGGCGTCGAAATGGATGGAGACTCCCGCGCCGTCGATGGGGGTGTCTTTGTCATCCTGGTAAATGCCGTCGTTGACCGTGTCGGAATAGACGATGCCGGAGACGGAGCGGCTGCCCTGGGGTTTGTAGCCGAAATCCACCCACAACTGATCGGCTGAATCGTTCAGGGCGACCTTGGCCATGCCGTCCACGGCGCCCTGCGGATCACCCGTGAGCTGGTAGCCCTCCGGCACGCCGCCGCTGACCTTGACAACGTAGTTTCCGGACACGGTGCCGCCAAAGTCATAAAAACCCTGGCCGTTCGTGGTGGTGGTGCGCACCAAGGCACCGTCGGCCGGGTTGCCGTCGCCGTTGGGGTCCGTCCAGATTTGCAGCTCGACGCCGGCAAGGCCGGGCTCGCCGGGATCGTGCTGGCCGTTGCCGTTCCAATCCTGATACACGAAGTCGCCAACCTTCGAGCCGCCGACGGTGACGGGGGCGATGAGGCCGGTGGCATAGACTTTGTTGTCGTAGTCGATGGCGATGCGGTTGAAATACTTGCCGGGGGCTTGGCTGGGCGAGAGCTGGGCTTCGATGAAAAGCTCCAGGGTCTTGCCGACATCGATGGCGCGCGAGATGGTGAAGCGCGGGCGGTTGAGATCGGAGGTGTTCGCGGTCACCACCGCGCCGGAGGTGCCGAAAGTGGTGCGGCTGCCGTTGATGAACTGATCCACCATCCGGACATACTTGAAGCCTTCGGGAAGAAATTCTCTCACGACCCAGGGCGTGCTGCTCAAACCGGTGCCCTCGTTGCGCACCACGATGTGGTAGATGACTTTTTGGCCCGGGCTGGCGCTTTCCGGATTGACGGTCTTGTCCGTGTAAAGGATGGAGATGGCGCCGGAGGTGACGGTATCGAAGGCTTCCTTGGGCGTGGGGGATTCGGTGGTGCGGACGGTGGCCTTGTTGGTGATCATGCCGGTGGACTTCGCCCGCACGTTGAGCCGGATGGTGCGGACGGATTGCGGCGGCATCGTTCCCAGATTCCAGCTTAGATTGGCGGGGCCGCTGTTTTGGGCGGGGACGGCGCTGACAAAGGTGAGGCTGGAGGGCAGCGGGTTCTCGACGACGGTATTGGTCAGCGGCGTGTTGCCCAGGTTGATGATGCGGATGTCGAAATTGAAAAGCTCATTGGGCGCGACGACCTTTTTGGAGGCCACCACGTCGATCATCGGCGAGCTGCTCAGCCCGATGATGGTGGGCATGTAGTAGCGCCAGATGTGGTCCACGTTCAAATGCTCGCCGCCGGCATCACCGCCGAAGGTCTCTCCGAAAAGCTGAAGGTAACCGTTGGAGTCAAACGGCGCGCCCGGCTCACCGGGGTTTTTCAGAATCTTGACAAAAATGCGGCAAAACTCCTGGCGGTAAAGCTCCAGGCCGCCCCAGCTCAAACGCAGCGCCTTGGGACTGGTGCTGTCCGTCCAACTGTTCGTGGGCGGCAGCGGATTGGCCGGGGTGACCTCGATGCCGTAGTTGTTGGCATCCACACCGACGATGTCGAGGTTCGTACCGCGGCGGCCGGGGATGTCCTTGGTGATCTCGCTGCCGAAATAGCGGATGCGCTTCCAGGGGCCCATCTGGATGGAGTTGCGCAGGCGGTTCGGGTTGGTGGGGTTGGCGTCCCAGTAGCTTTTGTTGAAGCCCCAGGCGTAGCCGCTTTCCGGTCCGGCCACTGGCGTGCCCGTGCCCCAGGGGGTGGAGCCGCGTCCGTCCGGGTCAAGGATCGGGTTGATCGGGCTCTTGATGCCGAAGGCGATGAGCTGGTGGGCGTCCCACAGCGTCGTCGGAATGATGTAGTCACCGCGGTTGTTGCGCAGCGTGTTGTCGGCCGGCGTGGCCGGGTTTTTGTCGAGACCGCCGCTGGCCTCCCAGCTCTTCCAAGTGGTGGCGGGGTCGGTGGAGTAGAAAATGCCGGTGTCCCCGTAAAGTCCGGCCAGAGTGCCGGTGGGGTAGCCGTTGCTGTCCGTCAGCGGCGCGGAGATGCCGAGGACGTTCGGGCCGATCGAGTGGCCTTTCAGGGACGGCTCGGCCTTGGTGCTGATCTGGCCGTTGCCATGCACCAGGATGGACTGGCCTTTCATGGACAGGGGCTGGAAATCGCCGGTGCCATCCTGCACCACCCCGTATTCAGCGCCGACGATCTGGGTGCCCACCGGCACAAAAAAGGTGGAGTAGCCCCCCGCGCCGGTCTTGGTGCCCTTGTTGGGAAAGGCCTTGAGGATAACGCCGACGATATCCCCCGCCTGCATCAGCGGCTGGCCCGCTTCCGACCGGGCCTGCACACGCTGAATGGTCTCCTTGTCAAAAACCAAATAGTTGATCTGCATGTCCAGGTTGTGGGACCAACCGGGGCCGCTTCCAAAGAGCAGGAAAATCAGCCAAAACCAAGCCTGACGGAAGACAGACAGGAGCCGAGCGGGAGAGGGAGAGTGAGGCATGATCTATTACAATAATTATGAATAATATATTTATAATCGAAAAATTGTAAAGATTTTATCACCAAAGTTGCTTTTTTTCAGTTTTGGGCGGCGCTCCGGCCTGCTCCCCGCAAAGTATCCCGCCTCTCCGAGGCGGGTGGGAGAAAGGGCGGCGCGCTGCGGCGAGAGGCGGGGCGTTGCCTTTGGGTTTTCCTGCCCGCCACAGCCATTCTTCAGGCGGAATCTTAACCAATGCCCCCGCCGCCGTGCCCTCCGTTTTCTCTTTCCCTCCATTTTTTTCTTGTCCAATGCCACGATTTTTGATTCCCTGGCACCGGATTAAGAGAAAATTCCTTTCCGGGCATGACGCCTCTCCTTTCTCTCAACACCCTCCGTCGCCACCTCTGGGTGCGCTGGCTGCAAATCGGTGTTGTCCTGCTCTGGTCCCTCTTCCCGCCTTTCTTCACCCCCGCCCCCGCCGCTTGGCAGCCCGATCCCAATACCGGCGAGCCCGTCTGGCATGACGACGGCGATGGCGACGAACCCCCGGAAGGCCCCGACCTTGACGACTCCGACGAGGACGGTCTGCCCAACTGGTTCGAGCAATGGCTCGGCACCAGTCCCTACAACCCCGACACCGACTACGACGGCATCTCCGACTACGACGAACTCTACCTCACCGGAACCAACCCGCTCTACTGGGATACCAACGGCGACGGCTACTCCGACCACGACGCTTGGCACGGTTGCTGGGCGGTCAATCACAATGTGATGGGCTTCGGTTACAGTGTCTATGATTGGGATGGCGATGGCTGGTACAACCCGGAAGACCCCTGGCCCTTTGACGCGGACAATGGAGAGAGCGGGGAAGGAGATGGAGACGGTGAAGATGAAGGAGACGGCGAAGAGGGAGAGGGAGGCGGTGAAGATGGAGAAGAAGGGGATGAGGAGGGCGGTGAGGGTGAGGATATAGACAGTGACGGCGATGGCGTGGTGGATGCGGAAGACTCGCATCCGGACGATTGGACGTTGTGGAACGATTGGGATGACAATGGTGTCAACGATGAGGATGAGGAACCAGACCCGTGGAACACCGACAGCGATGGCGACGGCGTGATGGATGCCTACGACTCTCACCCGGACGATTGGACGTTGTGGAACGATTGGGACTACAATGGCATCAACGATGAAGACGAGGAGGATCCCGGTGACGATCCTGCCTATGACCCGTGGAGTACGGACAGCGACGGGGATGACGTGGTGGACGCCTACGATTCGCATCCGTATGATCCGCTCTTGTGGAACGATCACAATGGCAATGGCGTCAACGATGAGGATGAAGACCCGTGGAATACAGACAGTGATGGTGACAACGTAATGGACGCGGAGGACTCTCATCCCAGCAACTCCAACCTGTGGAATGATTGGGATTACAACGGCATCAATGACGATGAGGAGGGCGGTCTCGATCCCGATGCCGATGAAGATGGTGACGGCGTGCTCAATGGTGACGACAGCCATCCGTACGATTCCTCCCTGTGGAGCGACTGGGATTACGACGAACTCAATGCGGAAGACGAAGTGGAGATTTACGGCACCAACCCGAATCATCACGACAGCGACGGCGACGGACTCAAGGATGGCGAGGAAATAGCATACGGCACCAATCCGCTGCACCGGGACAGCGACGGCGATGGGCTGACGGACTATGAAGAGTTACGCGCTTTCAACAGCAATCCGCTGGACAAGCATTCCCTGCTCAAGCAACGCCATCCGCTAGACTGGCCGAGCCGCTTTCCCTACACCGACTGGGAGTTGGCCGACACTATCGACAGCGACGGAGACGGCATTCCCGACCTCATTGAAGAGATTTACGGGTTGAACCCGAATAATCCCGCGGACGCGGCGGGCGATCTCGACGCGGATGGCGTGAGCAACTTGGCGGCTTGGCTGCAAGGACTGGTGCTGTACGGAAGCGTCAATCCTTTGGACCGGGATGGAGACGGCATCACCGACATCAAGGAAGACTGCTGGAACAGCATCCACCCCGGCATTTTGAGCAAGTTCCGATTCAAGGACGCGGTGGAGGATGCTGATGGAGACGGGCTGATGAACTACGCGGAGATTCTGCTGGAAAGCGACCCCGGCAACCCCGCTTCCAAATACGCCAACGTGGGGGATCTGACGGCTTGGATCTGGCACGTCTCCAAGCAGCAAGCCGCTGACGGCAAACCTTTCACTCTGCTGCTGCCGGACGCCGCCAGCGCGTCCTGGAATACGCAGAGCTGGGCGGCTGAAACGGACGGGAACGGCGACGGCATTCTCGACGGTTTGAGCGCCTTTTTGGCGGAGGTGCCGCTTCACCTGCTGCGCCAGCGGGCCGCGCCCGCTGATTTTGACGGGGATGGCATGGTGGACGCTTGGGAGCACCGCTTCCGTAGCCATCTCGACCCGATGAACACGACGGACGCCGGAACGATCGCGCTGATTCCGCAACCACCGGCGCCGCCCGTCGGGACGGATTTTCTGGATGCCCCGGAGCAGTATGCCGCCGCACTGGCCGCTTATCCAGCCTTGCTTGCCGCGCACATCGCGCAATACGGGAAAGTGGACCCTGACTTGGACGGCTTGAGCAATCTCCGGGAGTATCAACTGGGAACCCACCCGCTTCTGACGGACAGCTATCGTGACGGAGAGGAAATCCTGCTGGGGGCTGGTCTCGGCGGTGAGGATTCAGGCGTTGAAGTGGACTTGAACGGCCTTTCCACTCCCGGGATGGGCGGCGAGTGGGACTGGGGGCAGCAGGCGCAGGTGCCCGACTACATAGGAAGCTTGGATGATGGACAGCCCGCCGTGCGATTGGATGTGGTCAAAACCATTGAAACGCGGAATTGGAACACGCATCCGGACGAAGGATACGACAATACCGAATCCAGCGCGGAGGAAGTGACTTTGCCGGAGCTTGTGAGTTGGACCGGTCATGAAACGATCGTTCCGCCAGTGACTGATGAGGTGGTTGTGGGATTTGATCCAGGTGAGCCCACCACTATGCCAGCCGGCACATGTGTGTGTGGACTCTGCCCCGATCCAGATTCGCCGAATTGCGAAATTGTGATTGAAGGAGAGCCAATTCCCATCACTGAAACCATTGTGATCGAGCCCGGCTATTCGTTCGGAAGCTCCAACAAAGAAACGCTGCGCCTGCAAATTCGTGTCGAGCAAGATCCGGAGAAAGACGGGATCGAAACTTTGCCGGCCAATCTGGAGCTAGTACTTTATGTCCAAAACGGAGTTCCTGGCGCAAGCGACGGCTCAATCATTTCCTCGGGACCGCTCACCCAGGAGATCATTGTCTTGCCGGCCGGGCAGCCGCTAAGCCAAGTGCTTACGGTTGAGTTAACCGATCCAAACACGGCCAAAATGGTCTCAATGGACCCGGATTGCAGTTTTGCGCGCTATATTAGAGATCAATCGAACGAGACAGGCTTGCTCAGCTTTACCCTCACGGGTTCGGACTCGTCAGGCTCGGCTCACCGGCGCATCGGGCTCAACGGCATGCCGGTGGCGGACGCGCCGCCGGCGGTTGATCCGGACGCCAAGGAAAATCCCGTGGAGACCTATGTGGATGCGTTTTCCCAGAGCCTGCATCATTCGGAGCGGGACATTTTGCTCCGCCTGCCGGGCAGCCTGCTCACGCTGCAAGTGCGGCGGGATTTGGCGGCGGAGACCTGGAGCAGCAACGGCGGGCACATCCCGGGCCAGCGGCCGGACCGCCCGTTTGGAGCGGGCTGGACGAGCAATCTGGCGGCGCGGGTGCATATCAAGGATTACAAGGAGGCGGAAGTCATCGATGAAACCGGGGCCGTGCAAAAATTTGTGATGGCGGATGACGGCACGTCCTGGATTCCCACCCTGGAGGAAGCGCACAGCGTGCTCACGCGGCGGCATCACTTGGTCACGCTGGGGGACGGGCCGGAGTGCCGCGGCGCCATTTTCACCCGGCCGGATGGCACGATCTGCGTTTATGAATCCTGCCGCTTGAACCAAGTCGAGCATCCTTATATCCAGCATGCCTGGCTGCGGCTGGTGCTGGTGGAGGATCGTTACGGCAATCAGATGCGTTATTACCATCCCGAGGAGAAGACCCTGGTGCCTGCCGCGATTGCGGCGGTAGGGCGTCCGGATCAGGCCATCCACATCAAGCAGGATGAGCGCGGTTTGGTGACGGCGGTGCGGGCGCCGGACGGCACGCAGACGACCTATGAGTATCAGGTTTTCAGCGGCGGCAAGACGTTCCCCAGCCCCTTGAACGCATCGGGAGAACCCGGCGTGTTCGCTGAGTTTGATCAAATGCACTATTCGAGCGGGCCGATCCATTGGTTGCGTTCCGCCACGACGGCGGGCGCGGTGACCCAGTATGAATTTGAAGCCTGGGAGGAGGAGGATCCCACGCCCCGCTTTTCCAGCAACAACATCGAAAAGCCGAGGTATCATTGCGTGCTGGCCGCGCTGACCAACGCGCTTGGGCAGCGTTACAGTTTCAGCCACCAGTGGAATCACAGCGTCCTGTACTGGGATATGAAAGAGCCGGAGACAGAGCCGGAGCCTCCCCCTCCCGGAGAAGACCCGCCGCCGGGATTTTACCGCACCCAACTCGAACCGGGCGGCATTCACGCGCCCCGCAGCACGGCTTTTCCGGATTTCTTTGGCGGCAGCTATCGCGCCCGCTTCGGGGGAGTGGATGATGGAGAACCTCCGGCGGGCGAAGGCTCGTCGAGGTATGAGCTGCCGCTTTGGAAAAGCAAATTGCAAAGCTATCTGAACTCGCAGTCTGACATTGTGAGAATGGTATCCATGCAAGATGGCGGAGCATCGTCGCCAGTGATGAGCAGCAGCAGAGAGAGTTTCCAGTCCTGGCAAAACTGGCTGACCCAGCGTGGCTTTGCCTCCCAAAGCGCCACCTTCGATCTGAATACGGAAGGGATGGCGGCGAGTGTGGGCGGCTTTTACGCCAGTCATACGACGGGGCGGTTCTTCGCGCCGCCGGGACAGGCGCAGTTGGGGCAATTTTTCGGCGTGGGAACCGGGGTGGTGGTGAGGCAGCACACCGCTGGAGGCGGCTGGCCCGGTGGTTCCAGTGGAGGAGCGCTGCGCGGACGTTTTGCCGCCACTCCTTTGGGAATCAGACCCTTCATGATGGCGGACCGTCACTTTTCAGCGGGCGCCAATGCCGCGGTTTTTACAGGCCAGCAAGGCATGAGAGGCTTTCCGGGAGCGACCGGGATCGCATTCAACCGCATGACGGCGAACAACACCCTGAATGACTTTCAAAACCATGGACAACTCCTGACCCAGCTAGGCCAAGCGGCGGCGTTGCAACTGTTCAGCAGCGCGAATTCGCTGGCCGCGCAGTCGGGTTCCTGGCGGGTGACGGATTCGGCGACGGCAGGCACCTCGGCGACACGGGGCGGGCCGTTCGCTTCCACAAGGGTGAGCGCCGGCATTGGCGCAGCCTTCAATAACGGCAGCCGCCCCCAATCCGTCGTGCAGGGAATGATGAACGCGGGCACGGACTTCCAGTTGTGGAACGGCCAGACCCTCCACAGCTACGGAAACCAGCTCTTCTTGAATACGGGGGGCTCGGCCGTCGGGGCTTGGAGCACCACCGCAGGCGCGGCTGCCACGCGGAGCACCGCCGCCGCCGCCGCCGCGCAATCCGCCGCGACCCGGTTTCAACAGGGGGCGAACGCGCAGAGCAGCGTGGCGGGCAATGCGGGCGCGTTCCACGGCCTTCTGGATACGGTCCGGCAGGGAAACCAGACTGTCCGGATCGCTCAGACGAACGCGCTGCAAAGCATTCAAGGCAGTCCGGCGGCGGGCGACTCGGCGGTGCTGCGCGGCGCTTATACTCCGGGATCGAGCAACGCCGGGACGGACTTCCTGGCCGCCCGGCATGAGTTGGGCCAAAACGGGGCGGTTTCCATGCAGCGCCGCCAGCTCGGCCTGCCGCCGCTGCTGACCGCCATCGAGCTGCCGAACGGCCGCGTCACCCGGCTGGACAGCGTGCGCGCCATCGAGATTGACCCGGCGGGAGAGGTCATCGAGGCGGAGCTTTCGGTCACGGCCACCGTGGACTGCGAGGACAACGCCGCGCAGGAAAAACCGGAGTTCACCTGGAATTTCAGCCAGCCGCGCCGGCACATGCAAGTCATGGCCTATCCCCCCCAATCCGCCGCGGAAGTGATGAGCAGCAGCGTGGTGTTGTCCTTCGAGCAGCTTGACATCGTTTCGCCGGCCGGCACGGAGACTTTCCTTTTCAACTTTGAGGCAGGCATGGCGGTCTCCTCCGTCACCGACCTCAGCGGCAACGTCACGGAGTATGACTATAACTCCGAGGCCGCGCAGCCCACCTCCGTGATGAACGCGCTCGGGGAGGTGACACGCTTCGAGTACGCGCCGGACTCCCTGGAGCGCCGGCTGACGAAAACCTCCGATGGCATCCGCATCGAGCGCGTGCTGGAGGCGCTGAGCGGCCTGACACTGGAGGAGAAGACCTTCGACGCCGATGACAACCTGGTGAGGCACGAGGTCTTGGAATACGAAGACTCCGGGTTCCCCGCCTTTGTGACCAAGCGCACACTGAAGCGCCTCCCGGGTGATCCTGACTGGGCCGTCGATCTGGTGACGGCCTACATCGCGGACGCCTGGGGCCGCGTGGCCCAGGAGATCGTGGACCCGGACGGGCTGGCGCTGACCACCTCGCACGGTTACGACATCATGGGCCGCCCCACCGTCACCTACGACCCGCGCGGCCACGTCACCACCCGCGAGTATGACGCCCTCGGCCATCTCATCCGCATCTCCCATCCTGACTGCGGCTCCGGCCCGGAGAGCGTTCACCGCGCTTACGACGCCCTGGGCAACCTTGTCTCCGAGACCAACGAGCGCGGCGTCACCACCTGGCATGACTACGACGCGCTGAACCGCCGCGTGCTCACCACCCTGGACGCCAACGCCAACGGCGCCAAGGACGGCCCCGGCCAGGACGCCGTCACCGCCACCACCTGCAACGGTTACAACCTGCCGCTCACCGTCACCGGCCCGCGCGGCGTGACCACCGTCCATGTTTATGACGCCATCGGCCGCCTCGTCAGCGAGACCGCGGCCAGCGGCCTGCCGGAGACCGCCACCACCACCTATGAGTATGGAGCCAACTCCGGCGGCTCCGTCTTCGACCGCAGCGTCTTCAAAGCCACCCGTCAGGTGGATCCCGCCGGACGCGTCACGGAGACGGAATACGACGCGCTCTACCGCCCGGTGGCCGTCAGCAAAACGGACGGCGGCATCACCAGCACCCAATACGACGTGCAGGGCAACATCTGCGGCGTCATCGATCCCCTCGAACGCCGCACCCTGACGGTCTTCGATCCCCTCAAGCGCCTGCTGCTGACCACCTTTCCGGACGCCTCCAGCAAAGCCTGCGCCTACACCGGCGCGGGTTTCGCCTGGCTGGAGCGGGACCAGACCGGAGCGGAGACCCGCACCGAGTACGACGCCGCCGGACGCGCCGTCCGCGTCATCAGACCGGAGGTGGCGGACACCGATGGCGAGTTGCGCGCCCCGGTGGAGCGGCGCGCTTATGACGCCGCCGGCAACGTCATCGCCGCCGCCGACGCGCTCGGCAACGTCACCCGCACCCGTTACGACGCCCGCAACCGCCCCATCGCCGTCATCAGCCCGCCCGTCTATGACCCCTTCACCGGCAGTTCCATCCGCCCCGCCACCCTCACCGGCTACGATCCCGCCGGCAACGTCATCGCCGTCACCGACCCCGCCGGCGCGGTCACCGAGACCGTCTATGATGCCGCCAACCGCCCCGTGGAGGTGCGCCAGCCCGCCGTGCCCGCGCCGGGCGGCGGCATGGCCCATCCCGTCACCCTCACCAGCTACGACCTGGGAGGGAACATCCTCAGCGTCACCGACCCCGCCGGGCGCGTCACCACCAACAGCTACGACGCGCTGAACCGCCAGACCTCCACCACCGACGGCGCGGGCATCACCGTCTCCTTTGGCTACGACGCCGTGGGCAA
>CAZNKC010000179.1:0-670 GCA_964573315.1 uncultured Verrucomicrobiaceae bacterium
CCATCAAGCGTCTGGGTGAAAACGAAATCCGCGCGCGCTACGGCAACCTGTTTCAGATTTATCACGAAATCACCGGCGAGGATGCCTACAAACGCCCGATGCGCATCTTCCCGGCGGTGCATTACACGATGGGCGGGTTGTGGGTGGACTACAACCTGATGAGCAACGTCCCCGGCCTCCACGTGCTGGGCGAGGCAAATTTCTCCGACCACGGCGCCAACCGCCTCGGCGCCAGCGCGCTCATGCAGGGCCTCGCCGACGGCTACTTCGTCATCCCCAGCACCTTGGCCAATTATTTGGCGACGCAGAAACCCGGCACCGTCACCGCCGGTCATCCCGAATTCAAAAAGGCGCTGGAGGACGCGCGCGGCCGCATTGAGAAATTCATGAAAAGCAAAGGTAAGCGCAGCGTGGACAGCTTCCACCGCGAGCTGGGCCTGCTGCTTTGGGACAAATGCGGCATGGCCCGCAACAAAGCCGGGCTGGAAGAGGCGCTGCGCCGCATCCCGGAAATCCGCGCCGAATTTTGGGACAACGTCACCGTGCCCGGCGCCGCCGCCGGCGCCAACCCGGAACTGGAAAAAGCCGGGCGCGTGGCGGACTTCATGGAATTCGCCGAACTGCTCTGCCTGGACGCTCGGGAGCGTCGGGAGTCGTGCGGCGCCCACTT
>CAZNKC010000179.1:680-12029 GCA_964573315.1 uncultured Verrucomicrobiaceae bacterium
CGCGCTCACCCGCGAGGAAAGCTGCGGCGGCCACTTCCGCGAGGAACATCAATACCCCGACGGCGAGGCCAAGCGCGACGACGACCATTTCTGCCACGTCTCCGCCTGGGAATACACCGGAGACCTCGCCAAACCCATCCTCCACCAGGAGCCGCTGATCTTCGAGGAATTGAAGCTCTCGGTGCGCAGTTACAAGTGATCCGTTTCAAATGACCCGTGACTCCGAAGCCAGCCTCATCGACTTTTGCGCGCGCCAGCACGGAGCGTTCCAGGAGTCCGCGTGGCTGGAGGAGTGGCCCGTCCGCCGGGAGGAAATGGCGGCGGCCTGCCTGTTCCTGGCCGGAGTGGACTGGTACGGGCATCACCGGGAACTGTTGCGCGTGGGCGAGGCCATCGTGCCGGGCTGCGCCGCCAAGGCGGGTGCTTTTCTCCGGGAAGCGCGCTTCGATTGCCTGCGCTTCTCCAACCTGCTCAGGAGGGAGCTGCGTCATGCAAGCGTTGCATCCTGAACTCACCCAGGCTTTGATCGAGATGCTGGACCGGATGGACGTGATTTTGCGCGAGAGCGGTTATGCAGGGGAACCCGTGGAAATGTACTTGGCCGGCGGGATGGCCGTGCATTATCACTGCGGCAGCCGTTACACCGAGGACGTCGATGCCACTTTTTCACGGCGGATGCTGCTGCCTTACGATCAACTCACCGTCCAATACATCCGTTCCGGCGGGCGCCCGTCGAATATTTATCTGGATCCTACCTACAACGACACCTTCGCCCTCTTGCACCCGGATCATCGCGAGGATTCCGCCGCTTGGGAAGGCATCGGCAACGAACGGCGGCTCATTCATCTGCGGGTTTTTTGCCCGGTCGATCTCGCCGTGTCCAAGCTCTCCCGTTTTTCCGAGATCGACCGGGAAGACATCCTCGAACTCGCCCGCCAGCGTTATTTCGACACGGCCCAGCTCAAGCAGCGCGCCACCGAAGCGCTCGATTATTATGTCGGCGACACCCGCTGGATTCACCTGAACCTCGGCCAGATTTGCGAAGAAATCGACACCCCTTCCTCTCGCTGATTTTCCAAACCCACCCCATCCCCCTCATGGCTCAACTCAATCTTCACCTCAAAGTCTGGCGTCAAAACGGCTCCCAGTCCGGCCATTTTCAGGACATCGAAGCGCCCGGCATCCCGGATCATGCGTCGTTTCTGGAGATGATGGACATCGTCAACGAGCGATTGATTCAGGACGGCCAGGAGCCGGTGGCTTTTGATCACGACTGCCGGGAAGGCATCTGCGGCACTTGCTCCATGACCATCAACGGCATGGCCCACGGCCCGCGCCACGGCACCACCACTTGCCAGCTTCACATGCGCAAGTTCCGCGACGGCGACACCATCTGGGTCGAGCCCTTCCGCGCCCGTGCCTTCCCGGTCATCAAAGACCTCATCGTGGACCGCTCCGCCTTCGACCGCGTCATGGCCGCCGGCGGCTACGTCTCCATCCGCACCGGCTCCGCGCCGGAGGCCAACAACATCCCCGTGCCCAAGGGCGTGGCCGACGCCGCCATGGACGCCGCCGCCTGCATCGGCTGCGGCGCCTGCGTGGCCTCCTGCAAGAACGCCAGCGCCATGCTCTTCGTCTCCGCCAAGGTTGGCCAGCTCAACACCCTGCCGCAGGGCCAGGCGGAAAAAGACCGCCGCACCCTGGCCATGGTGCGCCAGATGGACAAGGAAGGCTTCGGCAACTGCACCAACCAATACGAATGCGAAGCCGCCTGCCCGAAGGAAATCAGTGTGAGCTGGATCGCCAAACTCAACCGCGACTTCGCCAAGGCCTCCGTCAAGGAACTCGCCGGCGTGTGACGGCAATAAAGTGGAGCAAGCTTCCAGCTTGCTCGAATGTCGCGCAACCAAGATGGTTGCGCCACTTTAATCCGCCGCCAACTGCCGGATGCGCTCCCGCAGCGCAGCCAAGCCGTTCAGCCGCGTGGGGGAAAGCATCTTGCGCAACCCGCAGGCCTCCCACACGCGCGGCTCGACGACGGCGATCTCCTCGCGGCAAGCGCCGCTGTAAAGATCGCAAAGCAACGCGGCCAGACCTTTGACCAGCGGGCTGTCGGCATCGCAACGGAAACGAAGAGCGCCGGTTTCATCGCCGTCGAGATGTAGCCACACGCGCGACACACAACCCGGCACGCGGCGGTCATCGGTTTTGAGTTCCTCCGGCAGCGAGTGCCGCGCGCCGCGCCGCGCCAGCTCCGCCAGCCGCTCGTGCGGGTCCGGCAGGAAGTTCAGCTCCTCGATGAGCGCGTCTTGTTTGGCAGTGAGAGTCATAAAGTGGAGCAAGCCGCTGGCTTGCCCGAATGAAACGGGCGGCGAGCCAGCGGCTCGCGCCACGGAGAGCGCAGCGCGGCGAGCCGCGCCACAGTCTCGCGCAACCAAGATGGTTGCGCCACTTTTCTCACGCGCAAGCCGCCAGCAGCTTCGGCAGCAGATCGCTGATCTTCACGCGCTCCTGCTCGCCGCTGTCGCGGTGGCGCAGGGTGACGGTGTCTTTCAGTTCGTCGCCTTTCTCGCCCAGCGTCTCGAAGTCGATGGTGATGCCAAACGGCGTGCCGATCTCATCCTGGCGCGCGTAGCGGCGGCCGATGCTGGCGGTCTCGTCGTAGAAGCAGTTCAGGTGTTTCTTGAGCAGCGCATAAACCTCGCGCGCCTTGGCGACAAGTTCGGGCTTGTTCTTCAGCAACGGGAACACGCCCGCCTTCACCGGCGCCACGCGCGGATGGAAGCGCAACACGGTGATGGTCTCCTTTTTGCCCTTGTCATCGGTCTTCTCGAACTCGTCGAAAGCCTTGGCGATGACCGCCAGCGCCATGCGGTCGAGACCGGCGGAGGGCTCAATGACGTGCGGCACGTAGTTGCCCTTGAACAAACGCTCGAACCACGCGCGCACTTCGGCTTCCGGCAGCGGTTCGCCCTTGGTTTTGGCGGCTTCGGCGGCGAGGCGCTTCTGGATCAGCGCCTCCTTTTGTTCGTCACTGAGTTTGGCGGCGGCGTTTTTGAGTTCCTCGTCGAAGACCTCCAAATTTTTGCCGCTGTGCTTCTGGTGCTGGGACAAATCGAAGTCGCCGCGCGCGGCGATCCCTTCCAGCTCCTCGGTGCCGAAAGGGAACTCGCACAAAATGTCCACGCAGGCGCGGGCGTAGTGCGCCAAGTCTTCGGACGTCTGCCAGTAATACTCCAGCACGCTGCCAAGGCCGATGCCCTCGTAGAATCTCGTGCGCTCGGCCACCCAATAACGATGCCACAACTCCCAGCCCCAATTCGGCCGCGGCTCACTCAGGTCCGCGCCTTCGTGCCACGCCGCCACCTCGCCGCAAATGATCTCCACGGCTTCGTCCGGCTTGATAAAAAACTCGAGTTCCATCTGCTCGAACTCGCGGCTGCGGAAGGTGAAGTTGCGGGGCGTGATTTCGTTGCGGAAGGCTTTGCCGATCTGCACAATGCCAAAAGGCACCTTCACACGCGTCGAGTCGAAGACGTTCTTGAATTGGGCAAAGATGGCCTGCGCGGTTTCGGGGCGGAGGTAGCACAGATTGTCATCCGAGATGACCGGGCCGTAGTGGGACTGGAACATCAAGTTGAAAGGACGCGGCTCGGTCAGCTCGCCACCGCAATGAGGGCAGGGGGTGACGAAGCCGGTGGCGCCTTTCTGCTCACTGGCCAGATAGAGGAAGTACTCGCGCGCATCCTGCGGACGTTTGCCGGCTTGGCAATCCTCGACGAGCCAGGAGAGCGTCACTTCCGGGTTGCGCACGAGCGCCAGATTGGGAGCCATGTTTTTGCCTTTGCCTTTGGCCCATCTGAGAAGGTCGCCAGTGTCCAGCGCGAGGCTGAAAGGCTCCACAATGGCGGCCAGGGATTGCACCCACTGCTGCTCGCACATGATGGACCACCATTGGTCGCTGCGGACGAGCCTTTTGCAATGCTTGCAGGTGCTCATGGGATCTGCGAACGTATCCACATGGCCGCTGGCCTTCCAGATGGCCGGGTGCATGATGATCGTGGCATCGAGGCCCACGATGTCCTCCCGCTCGCGGGTCATGACTTTCCACCACTGGTCGCGCAGGTTGCGCTTCAACTCCGCGCCGAGCGGGCCGTAGTCCCAGAAGCCATTGATGCCGCCGTAAATCTCGCTGCTTTGGTAAATGAAGCCGCGGCGCTTGCAGAGGGAGACGATTTTCTCCATGAGCGCGATGTCGTTTTTGGCGTCGGTGGACATGACAGGATGGCGGGTTGGAGGATTATTCAGCAAGATTCTCCACCCGCTTTGGATGCTTGGGCAAACAGACTGAAAAGTTCGATAAACATGCGGGTTGGAGGATTATTGAGGGCGGGTAAAGAGCCCGAAGCCCGGCGTGGTGCAACCGAAAAACAAAAGGAACGAGAGATGACAGAGGAATGGGGACAGGGGAATGAGAAGTTCGATCCTGAGAAGGGCAGGAGATGGCTGGCTCAAAGGATGAATGCCGGAGTCGTCTGGAAGCCTGTGCCTCGTGTCAATTCCCCTGTCCCCATTCCTCTGTCATTTTCTCTCCAACAAAGAGGGCGGCCCGTGCGGGCCGCCCTCCGTGAAGCGTATGCGTTGGAACGACCGGGATCAGTTCTGACCGGGGCGCCATTCCTCGGTGGCGAACTTGAAGGCCTGCTCCAGGCCGACGAGGTCCGTGCTGGGGCGCAGGGCGTCGAACGCCTGGCTTTCCTTCTGGATTTCCTCGGCGCTGTAGTTCATCGCCTTCAGGGAGAGGCCGATGCGGCGCTCCACCTTGTCCACTTTGATGACGCGGGCCTCGACTTCGTCGCCGACGTTGATCACGTCCTTGACCTTGGCCACGTGGTCCTCGCTGAGCTGGCTGATGTGGACCAAGCCGTCGATGTCGTCCTCCAACTCGACGAAGGCGCCGAAGCTGGCGATCTTGGCCACCGTGCCCTTGACGATGTCGCCCACCTTGAAGCGGCCGTCGATCTCCGACCAGGGGTCGGTGTCGAGCTGCTTGACGCCGAGGCTGATGCGCTGGTTCGGCTTGTCGATGCCGAGCACCACGGCCTCCACTTCGTCGCCCTTTTTGAGGATCTCGGAGGGGTGGTTGATCTTGCGCGTCCAACTGAGGTCGGAGACGTGGATCATGCCGTCGATGCCTTCCTCCAGCTCCACGAAGGCGCCGTAGGCGGTGAGGTTGCGGATCGGGCGTTTCATCTTGGTGCCGATCGGGTAGCGGCTGTCGATCTCGTCCCAAGGATTCGTGTCGAGCTGGCGCACGCCGAGGGAGATCTTGCGTTCCTCGGTGGAAATGCCAAGCACCACGGCCTCCAATTCCTGGCCCACGGTGAGCACGTCCGACGGCCGCGCGATGCGCTTGGTCCAGGACAGTTCGGAGACGTGGATAAGGCCTTCGACGCCTTCCTCCACTTCGACAAACGCGCCGTAAGCGACGAGTTTGGTGACCTTGCCGCGGACCTTGTGGCCCACGGGGTAGCGGCCTTCGATGTTTTCCCAGGGGTTGTTCTGGAGCTGCTTGAGACCCAGGGAGACGCGCTCTTTGTCGCGGTTGACCTCGAGGATGACCAAGTCCAGCGCCTGGCCGATGGAGACCATCTCGCTCGGATGCGTGAGCCGGCCCCAGGACATGTCGGTGATGTGCAGCAGGCCGTCCATGCCGTTGAGATCCACGAACACGCCGAAGTCGGTGATGTTCTTGGCGATGCCGGTGACTTTGTCGCCGGGGGTGACGGAGTCGAGGAACTTCTGGCGCTGCTCGGCGCGTTCGGCCTCGATGACCTCGCGGCGGGAAAGCACGATGTTTTTGCGGTCGTCGTTGATTTTGACGATCTTGAATTCGAAGACCTTGCCGAGATACTCGTTGAGATCCTTGGGCGGGATGATGTCCACTTGGCTGCCGGGCAGGAAGGCTTCGACGCCGACGTTGACCGTCAGGCCGCCTTTGACCACGGATTTGATCTTGCCTTTGACCAGACCGCCTTCCTGGAAGACCTTGATGATCTTTTCCCAGTTTTGCTTGTGGGCGGCTTTTTCCTTGGAGAGCACGACCATGCCCTCGTCGTTTTCCAATTTTTCAAGCAGGACTTCGACTTCGTCGCCGACCTGGATGTCTTCGTCCTCGAATTCGTTCGAGGGAATGGCGCCCTCGGATTTGTAGCCGATATCGACCAGGACGACTTGGGGTTTGATTTCGAGGATGCGGCCCTTGACGATGGACCCCTCGTGAAGTTCGCGGAATGATCCTGCGATCAGCGCGGACAGTGTGGTTGCACTCATGTGTTAACGGGTTGCGAGCGTTCAGTGAATCGGCGCCGGCCTCCCCCGCTCGTGGAAAAACCGCCGCCCCGTCCAGACGTCCGGCTCAAAAAACACGGCCCGGCTGGAGAAGGGCGCGTAGTTTCGCGGCTTTCCGCGTTTGTGCAAATGGAAAGATTGGGCCGTTTGCGGCGAAAAAGCATGCGTCGCGAATTTGCCGCAGAGAGGCGGAGAGGCAGAGGACGCGGAGATTTTTTGATGAAGAATGAATTTCTCCGCGACCTCTGCCCCTTTGCTCCTCTGCGGCCAGATCAGGCCAGCCGGACCGCCGGATCACTCCGCCGGCTTCATCTTCTTCGGCTTGCACAAATGGCGCGAGAAGTGGGCGCAGCGGGCGCATTTGCGGCAGACATAGCGCGGGTTGGCCAGGATCGCGCAAAGCTCGTCGAAATGCTTCGCGATGTCCTTTTTTTTCCAATCACATAAAGTCTTGGCCACGTATCCATATACGTGCGATAAATCCCCGCAGAACTGAAAACCAATCAACCCATCATGAGCACGACCACTCAAGCCACCTCGAAGACCGCCGCCAATGCGGTGGCGAAAGACCTCAAAACCCTGCTGGCGGACTCCTACGCGCTGCTGGCCCAGACCCATTTGGCGCATTGGAACGTGGAAGGCCCGGCCTTCTTCCAGCTTCACACCGCCTTCCAGAGCCAGTATGAAGAGCTGTTCACCGCCATCGACGAAATCGCCGAGCGCCTGCGCGCGCTGGGCATCTTCGCCCCCGGCGGGCTGAAAACCCTGGCCGGACTCTCCAGCGTGACGGAGATGGACAGCGGCCCGGCGCCCGCCAAGGACTTCGTCGCCCACTTGATCGAAGGCCACGAAACCGCCGCCGCCAGCGCCCTCGCCTTGCGCGCCGCCGCCGGAGAAGCGGACGACCTGGAAACCCAGGACCTCGCCATCGGCCGCGTGACGGTGCATCAAAAGGCCCTGTGGATGCTGAAAAGCTTCCTGAAAAACCTGTAACCCCCAAGAACCGAAAACAGGCGGCCCCAAAAAAAGGGGCCGCTTTTTTGAAATATTTGCAGTGCGACTGCGTCTCATTCTCCAGCTATATGAGCGATTCATCCCCCAAATCCCCCTCTTACCCCGCTCCTCAAAGCGTCTCGGACGATCACGTCCGCGCCGCGCGCATCGTGGAGAGTTTGTTCCGGGTCACGCCCGCGACCTGCTGGGATCTGCTTTTGGACCTCCGGCAGGCCCTGGTGGAAGGCTGGGACGCCGCCCGCACCCTGCCTATTTTCCAAAACTGCCGCCGCGCCCTGGAGCTGGATCACTACCTGCTCTTTTACCGCCTGCGCCGCCTGCTGGAGCCCGTGCTGGCATCTTCATTGGCAGCCGCTGAATCTGGCGGAAGGGGCGGGATTCGAACCCGCGGTGAGTTTTACCCCACGTTCGATTTCGAGTCGAGTGCCTTAAACCGGGCTCAGCCACCCTTCCACGATTCATTGCTGCGCAGACCCGCACCCTAGCCAGCCTGCCGCGCTATGCAAGCGCTTCCTCCTGGAGGGCGGGATTGTATTCCCGCCCACTTCTTTGCGGGCGGAGGCGGCGCGGAGCCTCAAGACTGAAGGGCTGGGCTCTGTCCCCGCCCATTTTTCCGTGGGCGGAGGCGGTGCGGAGCTTGGAGCGGGTCATCGCAGCGGACAAAGCTCCGCGCCGCCCCACCGCCTTCGCCCCCCTGACAAATGGGCGGGAATACAATCCCGCCCTCCGGTCATGCTGCCAGCGGAAGCCCCCCGCATCACCCACGTTTCCGATCATCTTTACAGGAAAATACTCAAACCCCTTGATTCTCAAGGGTCGCGCGCGGATTGAGAATTCTCGCGTTTTTGGCATGCGGTTTTGAGCTTTTGACGTTGAAAAAAAAAGATTGCCGTGGAACGCCCCTGGTTGCGTGAAGAACGCGGTTTCACCCCCACCCATTGTGAAAAAGTTCTTGGAGAAACACAACATCTTGTGCATGATATAGACCGCGCCACGCATATCTAGTATTTATATTGGACGTGGCCAATCGCAGTTCTTCCCCGAATTCAACGCTTTTCACCTCTCTCCCGTTACAAAACCGTCATGGACAAGACCTTCACCATCGGAACCCGCCAATTCGTTCTCGACCAGGACAAAGCCGAAGCCGCCTTCGCCGCCAAACGCATCATCAACGGACGCCAGACCATGACGTTCAACCTCCTCCCATTGAAGTATCAATGGGCCTACGATCTTTACCGCTTGATGAAGGCCAACCACTGGGAACCGGAAGACATCCAGATGCAAAAAGACGTCGAGCAATGGCGCTCCAACGACATCTCCCAAAACGAGCGTTGGATCATCATGATGGCCATCGGTTACTTCTCCGCCGCCGAAGGCATCGTCGGCGACAACATCCAGCACGTCGTGCGCGAACTCGTTACCGCCCCCGAGTTGAAGCTCGTCCTCGGCCGCCACGCCCACGAGGAAAACATCCACGCCGACTCCCTGCTGTACATGATTTCCTCCCTCGGCATCAACCCGCACGAGTGCGAGGCCATGTTCGAGCAGATCCCCACCATCGTGAAGAAAAACGAGTTCGTCACCCGCCACTCCAACGCCCTGCGCCGCGACCTCGACCTCACCCAGCCGGAGCACAAAAAAACCCTCGCCAAAAACATCTTCGTCTTCGGCCAGTGCATGGAAGGTACCCAATTTTACGGCCTCTTCGGCATGGTGCTCAGCCTCTACCGCCAGAACAAATTTCCCGGCATCGGCCAGATGTTCCGCTACACCCTGCGAGACGAATCCAATCACATCGAAGTCTTCCGCAGCCTGTTCATGGATCTCGTGGATGAAAACCCGGAGATCTGGACCGCCGAATTCCGCCAGGATTTGGTGGACACCATGCGCGAAGCCGTCGCGTTGGAAAAGGAATTCATCCGCGACTGCCTGCCCGTCAACGCCGTCGGCCTCAGCGCCGACGAGTTCGAACGCTACATCGACTTCATCGCCGACCGCCGCCTCGCCGGTTGCGGCCTGCCCCCGCTCAACCCCGGCATCGCCAACCCCCTCCCCTGGCTCGCCGAAATGATGGACATCCGCAAAGAGCAAAACTTCTTCGAAGGCAAAGTCACCGACTACCAAAAAGCCAGCTCCCTGGTCATGTCCTCCGACGACGAACTGTGACACCGCTCACAGCCTGCCGCCCACCGTCAACACCGTTCCCTCCCACACTCAACTCGCACTCCCCTCCCGCCATGCTCAACAACCTGCTCCAAGAAGACGCGCAACTCAAGCGTATCGCCAGCACTCCGAAAGACCAAAAACCGCAATTCGAGTGGAGCGCCCTCACCACGGGTGTCGGCGGCAGTCCCGCGCAGTCTATCAAAGTACGCGTCGGCGCGGACGAACGCGACTTTGACGTGGGGGAGATCGCCGACACCGTCGGCGGCGCCATCACCGACCTCCTGCTCGCGCGCCAGAAGGAAAGCGACATCTACAACGACCACAACCGCCGCCTCGTGAAATCCATCTCCCAGGCCGTGGTGGAGGAACTGCAATCCAAAGCCGGTGAGCGCGAAGCCGCCGGAGCGCCCTCCATCAACGCCCGCGAGATTCACGACATCATCGAGCGCGCCCTCGTCCGTCAGAACGCCCACGACGTCGCCCGCACCCTCGCCGAAAAACGCAAGCGCAGCGGTGACGAACTCCTCTCCGGCATCCGCACCACCACCACCCCGCAGCCCCTTTTCGTCAACGCCAAAGTCATTCGCCGCAACGGCCAGCTCGTGCCCTGGAACCACGACAAGATCGAGATCGCCGTGCGCAAAGCCTTCCTCAGCCTTGAGTTGGACTCCTCACCCGCCGTCGCCGTCGCCGAAGCCGTCAGCCGCGCCGTCACCGAGGAAAACAAGCAATTCGTCCACATCGAGGACGTGCAAAACCTCGTCGAAGAAGAACTCATGAAGCAGGGCCACTTCAAAGTCGCCCGCTCCTACATCCAGTACCGCGCCCTGCGCAACAACTTGCGCGAAGTCGAGACCATCCAGGAAACCCAGGCCCAGGCCGAGGACTCCGACCAGCAGCAGTCCCTCATCCTCGTCCGCACCGCCGACGGCAAATCCTTCCTCTGGGACGGCGCCGACCTCAAGCGCCGCATCGACTTCGCCGTGCTCGGCCTCGACCTCTGCTTCAACCGCGCCGAGATCGAAATGGAACTGCGCCGCTCCATCTTCTCCGACATCACCGAGGAAGCCCTCAAAACCACCGTCATCCTCAACGCCCGCACCATGATGCAGCATGACGCGGACTTCGCCAAGTTCGCCGCCCGCATCCTGCTCACCTATATCTACGAAGAAGTGCTCGGCTGGGACATCGTCCGCGACGGCCTCGAAGCCCTCCCCGCCTTCCACCGCCGCGCCTTCCGGCGGAATCTCGCCCGCGGCGTCGAGATCGAGCGCATCCACCCCCGCCTGTTGGAGTACAACCTCGACCGCCTCGCCGACGCCCTCGACCCCGCCGCCGACATGGACTTCGACTTCCTCGGCATCCAGACCCTTTACGACCGCTACCTCATCATCGACAAAAAAGCCGACGTCACCCGCCGCCTCGAGGCTCCCCAGCTCTTCTGGATGCGCGTCGCCATGGGCCTCTGCATCGAGGAAAAAGGCGACGCCGAAGAGCGCATCATCTCCCTCTACCGCCTCTACAAATCCCGCCGCTTCTGCTCCTCCACCCCCACCCTCTTCAACAGCGGCACCATGCACTCCCAGCTCTCGTCCTGCTACCTCTACAAAGTGGACGACAGCATCGAATCCATCATGATCCGCGGCATCGCCGAAAACGCCTTCCTCTCCAAATGGGCCGGCGGCCTCGGCGGCTCCTGGACCAGCGTGCGCGGCACCGGCGGTTACATCAAAGGCACCAACGGCGAAAGCCAGGGCGTCATCCCCTTCCTCAAGCTCCACAACGACCAGCTCGTCGCCGTCAACCAGGGCGGCAAGC
>CAZNKC010000180.1:0-11880 GCA_964573315.1 uncultured Verrucomicrobiaceae bacterium
TGGTGCATAAATTTGTCTGCCAGGGCACCATCGAGGAACGCATCGACGCCATCATCGAGGAAAAACTCGCCCTCGCGCAGGATCTCGTCACGGGCGAGGGTGGTGCCGAAAAACTGCTCACCGATATGAGCAACGCCGATCTGCTCAAATTAGTGGCTTTGGATGTCAATTCCATCGTGAGCGAGGAAGACTGAACTTGTCCGCCGGAGGCAAACATCTCATTTGCCCACCAGCGGTTCCGCGTTACAGAAAGCGAATGTGGTGGTCGTATGAAAGCGCCAAAGAAAAAAAGGCACGGTTGAAGCGTGAAATCGCCAAACGCGAAAAACGCGGCGAGCGCTTCGTGCCGCTCGACGCGCCGCCTGGACAGAAAAAACTCTGCGCCACCTTTTGGGGGCAGGCTTGGTGCCGGAATTTGGAGTCCTATCAGAGTTATGAAAACCGCCTGCCGCGCGGCCGCAGTTATTTGCGTCAGGGTCTTGTTTATAACCTGAGCATCGAGCCCGGCGTCGTCTCCGCCGTGGTCGCCGGCTCCGATTTGTATCAAACCACGGTTCATATCAAACCGCTTGCCGAGAAGCGCTGGAAACACCTGGTCAAAGCGGGAGCCGGACAGGTGTCATCCATGCTGGACCTGCTCGCGGGCAAGCTCGGCGACGGCCTCATGGCCCTGCTCGTGGATCCTGCCGACGGACTCTTCCCGGAACCCAAAGAAATCCGCTTTGACTGCTCCTGCCCGGACTACGCCGACATGTGCAAACACGTCTCCGCCGTGCTTTACGGCGTCGGCGTCCAGCTCGACACCCAGCCGGAGCTGCTCTTCACCCTGCGTCAAGTGGAGCACGCGGAACTGCTCTCAGACGCCAGCGCCACCGCGCTGACAAGCCTCGGCACCGAACAGGGAGAACTCGCCAACAGCGATCTCTCCGCCCTCTTCGGCATCGATCTGGATTTAAATGGGGATGCCCTTGTCAGTCTCGATCTTGCGGCAACCCCGCCCACGCCTGCCAAGCGCACGGTGAAAAAAGCAAAGACGGCAGCTAAATCAAAACGCAGTCCTACCAAGGGTAAAGCGGAAAAGTAGCCCAGGAGATCAGACAGATCAGGCGGATCGGTCAGATCAGACCGCTCAGGGGCACCCGAGCCGACTCGATCATTTCCCCCTCAGCCGATTCCACAAGCCGCTCACGCCGGACTTGGGTTTGTTGGCTTCTGTCTGGGGGCGTTGCTCGGAGTCGCGGCGGGGTTGGCGGGGGCCTTTGCGGCGGTTGTCGCGCTGGTTGGGATCGCGCGGTCCGCGTGGCGCGTCCTGGCGATCGCCGCGCGGTTCTTTTTCCCTGCCTGGAGGCGACGAGCGTTGGTTGCGTCGTTCGGTGCGTTCGGGCTTTTCGGTAGTGGGCGCGGGTGAGGGGGCGCGGCTGTAATCGAAACCTTCGGCGCGTTTGCGGACGAGGCCGCGGCCGATGAAGCGTTCGAGTTTGCGGAGGTCGGCCAGTTCCTCGGGGGAGACGAAGCTGATGGCGTCGCCGATGGCCTGGGCGCGGCCGGTGCGGCCGATGCGGTGGACGTAGTCTTCGACGACGTTCGGGAAGTCGAAGTTCACGACGTGGGAGATGCCATCGACGTCGATGCCGCGGGCGGCGATGTCGGTGGCGACCAGGACGCGGACTTTCCAGGATTTGAAGTCTTCGAGCGCGCGCAGCCGCTGGTTTTGCGAGCGGTTGGCGTGCAGGGTGGCGCTGGAGATGCGGTTCTGATGCAGGCGGCGGGCGATTTTATCCGCGCCGTGCTTGGTGCGGCTAAAGACGAGCACCATTTGCAGTTTTTCGTCCTGCAACAGGTGCGTCAGGAGGTCCATCTTCAAGGGCTTGGTGACTTCATAAACGAGCTGGGTCACGGTTTCGGCCGGGTTCGAGCGCCTGCCGATCTGGATGGTCTTGGGGTTGCGCTGGAACTCATGCGTGAGCGCCTCAATCTCCGGGGACAGGGTGGCGGAGAAGAGCAGGGTCTGGCGCTGTTTGGGTAACTGGCGGATGACACGGCGGATGTCCGGGAGGAAGCCCATGTCGAGCATGCGGTCGGCTTCGTCGAGCACGAGGTGCTGGAGCTGGGAGAAATCGGCGCAGCCCTGATTCATGAGGTCGAGCAGGCGGCCCGGGCAGGCGATGACGATGTCGCAGCCGGCGCTCAGGGCGCTCTTTTGCGGTTTTTCGCCGACGCCGCCGTAGATCTTCGCGATTTTGAGCGGCAGATGCTTGGCGTAGGCGAGGACGTTTTCTTCGATCTGCGCCACCAGCTCGCGGGTGGGGGCGATGACCAGTACGCGGGTGCGCTGGCGTTTGCCTTGCGGAGCCGGATTCGCGGCGAGCTGGGATAAGATCGGCAGGGTGAAGGCGGCGGTTTTGCCGGTGCCGGTTTGGGCGATGCCGATGACATCCTTGCCGGTGAGGACTTCCGGGATGGCTGAGGCTTGGATGGGGGTGGGTTCGGTGTAGCCCGCCTCTTGAATGGCTTGAAGCAGGCTGGCGTGAAGCCCGAGGGATTGAAATGGCATCGCTGAGAGTAGCCGGAGAAGCGCCGGATGCGAACGCTTTGTTGGCTGATATCAGCGCCCGGCGATCCTTGAGAGGATCGAAAACAAAAGGGCGATGATGATGTAAAGTTTCACGGAGTGGCGGTAAAACGCGAACCAGACGCGCGGCCTCAGGGAGTGGTTGTGGCGGCCGGCCAGGGCGCAGGCGCGTTTGGCCAGGGTGAATGCGCCGCGGTTTTTGGAGTTGGAATCCAAAAAGGCTTTCATGGCCGCCGATGCTCCGGCGTCGAAGCGATGTGGTGGGCAGCCGGGCTGATAGGCGAGCATTTCCTGCGCGAGCTGGAGGAGGTTTTTGCTGTAAGCGCGGAGTTCCGGTTCGTGGACGACGGCGAGATGCCTACGCGCGTCATCGGTCCGGCACTCCAGCAGGTCTTCCAGCGCCGCGTAAAGGTGGAATCGCATGGTGACCTCATCGTGGCGCGGCAGTTCCATGCCGCGGTCGAGCACGGCGCGGGCTTCGTCATCGCGGCCGAGGGTTTGCAGGGAAAAGAACAAGTTGTTCAGCATGTAGGGCTCGACATCCGGGCGCTCGCGCCAGTCGGCCAGCCATGCGGCGGTGTCGCGGAAGCGATTCATGGAGTGCAGCGCGTAGCCCACGGTGCCCCAAAGCTCGTTGTTTGACCGCAGCATTTCCCGGCGCTCGCGCAGGAGGCGGTTCATCCTCCGGCTCTCACGCCAGGAGACGAGCCAGCCGAGATTGCCATCGCGGAGGCTGGACCAGCGCTCGCCGATGCCTTCGATGTAGCGCATCAGCATCGCCCTCCCGCCGGCATCCGCTGTCGTGACATGCTGGATGACCTCCCAGCGCGGCGTCTTCTCCAGGTAATGCATCAGGTTCACGTAAAAGACGCCGGCGTGGCTGTTGCATGTCTCTCCTTTTTGAATGGCGTCCGCCAGTTTTTTGGCGAGCCGCAGCGCGATGCCGCGCGCGGGCTGCCGCTTGATCTCTTCCAGCACCCGGTCGTAGGAGCAGTCGAAGGCTTCCGTCCCGGCGGTCATGCGCATGAGCGCCTCACCGGCTTCGGCGTGCTGTTTCTGCCGCCAATGCCAGCCAAACAATCGTGAGAAATACTCGATGGGCGGATGGTGCGGCCGGGAGTCCTCCAGCAATTTGAGAGCTTCCGCGTGGCGGCCTTTGAGGCTGTGATGATCCACGAGCTTGTGCAGGGCGAAGGCGTAGTCCGGCGCGATGCTAAGCGCCCGTTCCAGCGCCGCGAGGCTGCCGGCCTCGTCGCGCCGTTTCTCGCGGATGTCGGCCAACATGCCGAGATGCACCGGCTCTCCGGGCTCGATCTGGCTGACGTGAACGACGGCCTCCTCGGCGGCGGCGAGGTCTTCAAACTCCTGATGCCATTCAGCGATCAGCTTCCAACCCCACAGCAGCCCCGGATCGGCGGCGAGGGCGCCTTGCATGCGCGAGACGGCGGCTTTCTTCTCGTGCTTTTTCCAGAGCACCCAGGCTTCGCGGGCGATGAGCAAGGGGGGCTGCACGGGGTCGGGGTGCGCCTCGCAAACGGCAAACGCTTCCTCAAAGCGTCCGGCCAGCGCCAGCAGCCGCGCTTTTTCCTCGTAGCCGGCCACGTCACGCGGGGCG
This sequence comes from uncultured Verrucomicrobiaceae bacterium, assembly GCA_964573315.1. Taxonomy (GTDB): domain Bacteria; phylum Verrucomicrobiota; class Verrucomicrobiia; order Verrucomicrobiales; family Verrucomicrobiaceae; genus JAGRPD01. The sequence goes on from CAZNKC010000180.1 coordinate 4,188, forward strand.
GCGGCGATGGCACGATCCAACGCGGCGAGTTGGTCCGGAAATTCGCCGGGGTCGGTGAGCATGTCGGCCAGGATGAGCCAGGAGCGCGCCTCGGCGGGACGCTCGCGCGCGAGGTTGCGCGCGGCGTTTTTCGCGGCGTCCGCATGTCCGGTTTGCGCGCCCCAGTCGCGCAGCGAACTCCAGGCCCAGGTGTAGTCGGGATCAAGTTCCACCGCTTTTTGCAGATGATGGATGGCCTCGGACTTGCCGCCGAGATGCCAATGCAACTCCGCCGCCCAGCCGTGATTCCAGGCGTCCGAGGGTGAATGACGCAGCGCCTGCTGCATTACCGCGAGCGCATCGGTGTAACGCGCCGCCTTTTTCAGCGCGCCCGCCAGGATGCGCATGCCCCAGCCCCAGGCGGGATTCATTTCGCGCACTTTGCCGAGCGCTTCGATCTGCTTTTCGCGGTCGGGCTTCGCGCCATAACATTCGCCGAGTTCCAGCCAGACGCGGGGCAGCAGCGGGAAGCGTCCGCACACATCGCTCATGATGGCGATGGACTCGTCCACGCGGTCGTGCGCGCGCAGATGCATGGCCAGCGCGGCGCCGGTCTGCCACAGGTCCGGGCGCTGGCGGTGGCTCTCGCGCAGGAACGCTTCCCTTTCCTCCACGCTGAGGTAGGGCTGCGCGATCTCGGCGAACTCGAACACGCCGTCCCCTCTCGTTACTTGGCGGCTGATTTCGGCCTGGATGAAGCGCAGTTCTTTCAGGCGCTCGGGTTGTGTCTGGCACAGCGCGAGCAGCGAGCGCATGGGCGGGGTGACATCGGCGTCCAGCGTGATGCTTTGCCGGAACGCGGCCCGCGCCTCGGCAAGGCGTTGCTCTTGTTTGAGCACGGAGCCGAGCACGTTGAAATGCCACGGGTTGAGCGGTTCGTTGGCCAGCGAGTGGGTCAAAGCCTCGTGCGCTTCGGCATAACGCTTCTGCTGGCAGAGGACCAATGCAAGCTCGCGCCAAGCCCAGGCGCTGCGCGGGTCGATGCGCAGCATCTCGCGCACCGCGGGTTCCATGGCGTCCGGGCCGTCTTCCCGCACCCAGTCGAGCAGCGCGTCGTGCAAGTGCCAGTGGTAGGGGAACCGCGCGCAGGCCTCCCGCAGATGCCGCAGGGCGGGTTCGCGTCCTTCCAGCCGCTCCAGCAGCCGCGCGATGGCGCGATGCGCGTCCACGGCGAGCGGTTCCGTCTCCAGCACGGCGCGCCAGGAGGCGAGTTCCTGGTGGTTGTCCGCCTCATGCCGGGCGATCTGCGCCTGGCAGCGCCGCCAGGCCGCGGGCGCGGCCACGCCTTTGACCTCCGACAGCACTTGACGCGTGCGCGCGATGTCGCCGGTGGCGATCAGCGAACGCGCCAGAAACAGCGCCAGTTCCGCATCCTCGGGGCGTTTTTCCCGCGCCTCCTCCAGCACGGCGAGCGCTTCCTCGCCGCGGTCGAGGAGGTCGAGCGCCTCGTAAAGCGACAGGGCGGGCTGCGAGGAGAGATGACCGTTGCGCTCGAACCGCCGCCGCAGCATCGCCAGCGCCTCGTCCGTGCGCCGCACCCAGCGGGCCGCTTTGAAATACGGCATGGCAAGATTTTCATCCTTGTCATCCAGGCAGGAGGCGATGCGGTAAATCTCCGTGGCTTCGTCCCAGCGGCGCGTGTCCCACAGCATGTTCGCGGAAGTCAGCACCGCGAGGGCATCCATGCGGCAGCGGTGATAACGCCACAGCCAGCGCCGCGCTTCATCGACGTGCTTGGCCTCCCAATGCAGCTCGCGGCCCAGCATGCGCCAGAGCAGCGGATGCGCGTCTTTTTTCGAGCAAGCCGCGCGCAATTCGTGAGTGAAAGTCTCGCGTCCCTGAAGCTCGCGGACGGCGTGCAGCCGGTCCAACTGCCAGTTCACCACGTTGGGGAAGAGCTTCAGCAGCGCATCCAAGCCGTCGAGCCGCGCCTGCGTGTTGTTGTCGTAGCGCGCCAGGGCCAGCTCCACCGCCCAGCGCAGCCGTTCATCGGGATGATCGCGGCGCATTTGCTCCAGGACGGTCACGGCGGCGGCGCGGTCGTGTTTTTCCAGGGCGCTGTCGAAAGCGTGCTTCAGATCGTAAAGCGCCGCATCCGGCAGGTCGAGGCCGTCAAAACGCGATTCCTGCTCCAGCGGCACCATGGCCAGGCCGCGCGGCCCGAACGGCAGTTGCTCCTCCAGCGCCTCCAGCGCCAGGAACTCCGTGGTGGCGCGATACGACGGATCACGTACGAAGAGTACCTGCCGGAATTCGTCGTAACCGATCACCGCCTGCGCGTGGGCCGAGTTGGGATACACCATGTTCAGGATCACCGGGATGCCGCGGTCGATGAGTTGTTTCGCCGTGTCCACCGTCACGCGGAATTCGCGCACCGCCCAGCCGTGCGTTTCCGCCCAGGCGCGTTCGCGGTAGTCGGGCGTGCCGTCGTAGCAGATTTCATCGGCCAGCTCCAGATGGCCCACTTCCTTGCCCCAAAACGCCGCCACCGTGCTCACCGTGGCCGGCGCGCAGGTGAGATGATGCTGCGCCACAAAGCCCACGGGCAGAATGCGCCGCGTGAGCCTGCCGGCCGCCTTCTCCAGGTACTCCGCCACCTTCTTGTAAAAGCCGACGCCCTCCGCCGCCAGCCGCGCCTGGCGCAGCGCCTCGTCGTGGTCGCCCATCGCGCTTGCCAGATCACAGCGCCGCCCGGCCTGCCAGCAGCGCAGGTTCTTTTCCATCAGCGGCATCATCCGCTCATGCCGGTTCAGCGTTTCCAACGCCTCCTCACGGTGATCCAGTTCGATCTGCAGCAGAGCCAGCCGCTGCAGCAACGCGCCGCTTTGCAGTTCGGCGGATGCTTTGGCCAGTCTCGCGAGCGCTTCGTCGTCACGACCGAGTTTCAGCAGCTCGTCGTGCTGGGAGAGAATGGCGGAGATCAGCGTCGGCCGCAATTCCAGCGCCCGCTCCGCCGCCGCGAGCGCCTCCTCATGCCGGTCCTGCCACGACAGCAGATCGCAGCGGATCGTATAAGCCCAGGCAAGATCGGGCGCGGCTTTCAGCAACCGGTCCAGGCAGGCATCGGCGCGCTCAAAGTCCCGCAGCCGGCCCAGCAGGTAAGCCTGGATGCCGGCATGATCGCGGTGGTTTTCCTCGTCCTCGTTCTCGAACGGCGGATATTTTTCCAGCCACTGCCAGGTCAAAAACGGCCCGCGCTTCTCCAAAACCTCCCACACCATCTGCTCTCTCACGACATGACGCGTCTCCTTGCGACGCCACAGCCGGAACCATGTCTTTTGCCCGCGCAAACTGCCGCCCAACGATTCGGCCAGCCGCGCCGCCGTCGCCTGATGCTCAGGGTTTGCCCATTCTTCAAACGGGTCAAAGGGCTTCAGCAACTCCCACGCATCCATGAAGCGCGCCTGCTTCCGCAGCTCGCCCGCTTGTTTGATCACTCCTTCGTCCGGCGCCATTTCCGGTGCGTGTTACCAAATCAGTCCGGGCTTGGCAAGAATGCCGTTCAATCCCGCCGCCGTTTTCATTGATTTGTCAGGCAGGGACCGGGGAAAGGGCAGCGTGGCGCGCCGGCGCATCCGCTCTGCGCCGAAGCGGTTGCCATGAGTGTTTTTGCAGGCAACTTCCCGGCAAAGAGATGCTTGCCCGACGCCATTTTTTGACCACTGGCTCCGCCGGCTTGATTCACTTGGGGCTTTCCCAGGCGCGGACGGCTGCGGCGGTTTCCCTTTCCCCTTATGCCAAGCGTGTGCTGGAGAAAAAACCCTGCGGTTACTGGCGGCTGGGGGAGAAGGCGGGGCCGGTCGTGGCGGATGCTTCCGGGCACGGTCATGAGGGCCGCTGCCAGGGAGAGGTTCGTTTGGGGGAAAAGGGGGTGCTGGACCGCGATCTGGACACTGCGTTGGTGTTCGATGGCAAGACGGCGTGGGTGGAGATCCCGGACGCCGCCGCATTCAGCCAGCCTGCCAGTGGCGCGGGGTTGACCGTGGAGGCGTGGATGCGGCCTGACACGCTCGACTTTGCCGGGGAAGGGGAGGACGGCTACATCCACTGGCTGGGCAAGGGGGAGGCGGGAAGGCAGGAGTGGGCTTTTCGTTTTTATCCCAAGAAGTCCTCGCGGCCCAGCCGCATCTCTGCCTACATCTTCAATCCCGGCCCCGGCCTCGGCGCGGGCGCTTATGTGGAAGAAGACATCCGGTCCGGCAGGTGGATGCACATCGTGGCCACGTTCGATCCCGGCGACAAAAACGATCCCAAGGCCGGTGTTTCGATTTACAAGGACGGCAAGCTGGCCGGCGGTCCCGCGACCTCTCCCGGCGCTCTTTACAAGTCATACGACATCGTGCCCCAGCGTGGCGACGCGCCGCTGCGTCTCGGCACGCGCGATGCCAAGAGCTTCTTCACCGGCGCTCTGGATGAGGTGGCGATTTACCCCCGCGTGCTCTCGCCTCGTGAAGTGGCCGACAATTACCGCGCGGGCAAGGCCGGCTGAGCATCGCACGCATTTCGGCCGCTGAACCGAAAGCTCCGGCCAGCCAGTCCAGGGTTCCGGCTTGCTTTGTTGACAAAGCGAAAGCGGGGGGTCTATTGCTTCGCGGCGCTTTGCGGCTTTCCGTGGGATGATGAACCTGATGATGGAAGTTGTTGCTTATGAAAACATCACGATTCTTTCCGTTGCTGGCAGCGCTGCTGGGCGCTGGTGCGGGCGCGCCGCTAGCGGCGTTTGAACCGGGGGTTCTGAAATTGCAGGCGAAGAATGCGGTGTCGGGAGACCAGTTCGGCGCGGCGGTGGCGGCGTCGGCGAAATACCTGCTCATCGGCCAGCCGGGCTTTGACGGCGGCGCTTCTGACGGCGGGGCGGTGCTGGTGCATGACGCGAGGACGGGCAAGTTCCTGCGCCGCTTGGTGCCCGATGATGTGACGGCGAGCGCGCTTGTGGGCTCGGCGCTGGCGCTTTCGGGGGACTTGGCAGTGGTGGGCTCCCAGCAGGATGACGAGGTGGCCGTCAATGCCGGGGCGGCCTATGTGTTCGATCTGCGCAATGGCAGGCAGTTGCGCAAGCTGACCGTGAGCACCGGCACCACCAACGATTTTTTCGGCAGCCAAGTGGCGATGTCGGGAGACTTCGCGGCGATCATCGCTTCCGGCCAGTCCGGGGGGCGGGGCTTGGGTTATGTGTTCAACGCGCGCACCGGGGAGCAACTGCCCGCCGCCTTTCAGCCGCCCGTGGGCGTCACCTTCCAGTTTGGCACGGGCTTGGCGATGAACGGACGGGTGGTGCTGGCTGGCAATCCGGTTTTTGGCGCGGCTGGCGAGGTCTATGTGTTTGACGCCTTTACCGGCGAGTTGATGAAGGAATTCAATGCCACCGGCAACCCTCCGGGGATACGCTTTGGGGCAAGCGTGGCGTTGTTCGGGCATCATGCGGTGATTGGCGCGCCGGGCGCGGCTTCGGGGCAGGGCGCGGTTTATCTTTGCGATCTGCGGGCGGGGATCAATGAGGTGCGGATTTTCACCGCGCCGGACGCGGTGGCTGGAGAGGAGCTGGGCCGGAGCGTGGCGGTGGAGGGCAATCTGCTGCTGGCAGGCGCGCCCGCCTCGGCGGCGCAACCGGGACGGGTGCTTGCGTTCAATCTGGCGACCGGCCAGCGGCTGAGCGTGTTGTCGCCGGAGGGAGTGCAACCGGCGGACGGCTTTGGCGCCGCACTGGCGCTGGCGGGGGAGACCGCCCTGGTGGGCGCGCCTCTGGATGACAAGCCGCAGTCGAATGCGGGAGCGGCCTCTCTGATCCGGCCTTTGGCGGACACACTGGCGGGCACGGTGCTGGCGCGGGCGGGCAATTCAGCGCCGGGAGCGCCGGAGGCGCAGTTCGCCTCCTTCCAAGAGGCGGTCATCGATCTGATTGGCAAGGCGGTGTTCACCGCCGCCTTGAAAGGCGGCGGCGCCGGCGGCGGACGGAATCGCGGGCTCTGGTCGCAGCTTGGAACGGGGGAGACAGTGGATTTGGCGCTGCGCTCCAAGGACGCGCTGGACGGCCTCGGCGCGGACTTCACCGGCACGCGGGCGGCGGCATTGTCCGCGCCGGTGAGTCATTTCATGAACCGGGCCGTGTTCACCGCGGCTTTGACCGGCGCCGGAGTCAAGGCGTCGAACAACCGCGCGTTGCTGCTGGACGACGGCTCCTCGCTTTCCCCGCTGTTGCGCACCGGGTTTGCGCCGGCGCATTTGCCCGGCACCCAGACGCAGTCCTTTGCCGGGGCGCTGCAGTCGGCGCTGGCGTTCAACGCGCTGGCGGCGATCAAGCTGAAACAGGGCGTCGGGGGGGTGGAGGCGGCGAACGACAGCGCGCTGCTGCATTGGAGTTTGGCGAGCGTTCCCGCGGTGGTGTTGACAGGCTCCTCGCAACGGGAAGGCGGCGCGGCGGCGGGAAGCGGCACGCTCGGGGAAATCGATCCGCGCGCCGCGATCACGCCCGCCGGTACGGCCGCATTCGTCTGGCAGGCGGCGGTCATCCCTGACGGTGGCGGCGCGGCTGTGCGCCGGGTCTTTACCTTTAATGGCGCGACGAATTCGGTGTCGCTCACCTCGGGAGGAGTGTTTGCCGGTTCCACCACGGTGCAAACCTTTCCCGCCCTGGCCTGCGCGGTAGTTTCCCCGTTGGTCCACGCCACGCTCGCCGGCGGCGGCGCCACCCCGGCGGACAATGAGGCCATTCTCCTGAATGGCATCACGCCCCTGGCGCGCAAAGGCGACGACCTCGGCGCCGGCTTGCGGATCGGCCGTTTCCTGCAATTCAGTCCGGCCAATGGCCTCAGCAACGCCTTGGTCCTGCTGGTGAAACTGGCCGGAACGGGCGTGAACAGCTCCAACGATCTGGCCGTGGTGCTGCGCCAAAGCACGAACGGCTATCGCATTCTGGTCCGCGAGGGCGGGGAAGTGCTCATCGGCGCGGACCCGGTGTTTGTCAAAACCATTCAACGGCTGACGGTGGATCCGCTCACGGGCGGCTACGCCGTGCTGGCATCCCTGAGCGGGCCGGCCGGCCGCAACCAAGCCCTGCTCACCGGCGACACGTCGATCGGCAACGATTCCTCCAGCTCGCCGCTGCGCCAAGCGCGGCTTTCCCTGCGCAAGGGCGCGCTGACGCAGAATCTGGCCAGTGGCCTCACCACCCGTCTGCGCTCGCTGAGCTTCACCACGCCGCTGGCGCCGGATGGCTCCATCAGCCGCGGCCAGGGGCGGGCGGTGCGCGCCGGCAGGATCGTGCTGCAGGCCCAGTTTGACAAGGGCGCCAAACTGCTGCTGCGGCGGGATTTGTGAGCCGGTGATTTGATCTGCCTGGAGCTTTCCCCAGCGCGGACGGCCGCGGCGGGTTCCCTTTCCCCTTATGTCAAGCGTGTGTTGGAGAAAAAGCCCTGCGGTTACTGGCGGCTGGGGGAGAAGGCGGGTGCGGTCGTGGCGGAGGCCCGGCAGGTGGATGCACATCGTGAACACGTTCGATCCCGGCGACAAAAACGATCCCAAGGCCGGCGTTTCGAATTACAAGGCCGGCAAGCTGACCGGCGGCCCCGCGACATCTCCCGGCGCTCTTTACCCGAAAAAGGAAAATGAGAGCCTACGGAATACGTGGAATAAACGGAAAGAAGAACCGGGCCTG
>CAZNKC010000181.1:0-11873 GCA_964573315.1 uncultured Verrucomicrobiaceae bacterium
TCGCTGCTCGCTGCTCGCTGCTCAAATATGGTTTATTTTGGCTGTCAAACGTCTTTTTGAGATGGTTGTAAATCACATCAATTACCTCGACGAGGAAGGTGGCGGTGCCGGTGGCGGGGTCGAGGATTTGGACGAAGGGTTCGTCAGGGGAGATGGTTTCCTTGCAACCGGGTTCGTCGGTGAGCGGAGGCAGTTTTAATTGCGGATTGTGGAATGCGGATTGCGGATTTTTTGACCGCTCGATCATCTCGCCCCAGGTGGTGGTGTCGGCGAGGCCGTGCTCCAATCCGAACTCGGTTTGCAGGAGTTCGTGGACGCTGCGGACGATGTAGGAGACGACGGGCTGCGGGGTGTAGAAGACGCCGCGCTGGATTTTGAGCTTCTTGTTGTAGGCGCTGAGGAAGTGCTCGTAGAAGTGGATGACGGGGTCTTCACCGCGGGTCTTGTTGCCGAAGTCGCGAAGGATGGCGGGGAGGTCGGTTTCCTCGCCGCGCAAGAGTTCGACGACGTCCTGCACGCCGAGTTCATCGAAATCCATGCCACCCTTGCGCCCGCCGATGGCGAGGAAGGTTTGCAGCATTTCCCGGAGGAAGGGGTTGGTGACGGGCACCATGTCGGTGACATTCTCCGCGATGAGGGCGGTGCCGTGGCGGCCTGCGCTCATCTCGGTTTTGGAGATGGCGGCGGTGAGCAGGCCGTAGGTGATGGTCTGGGCGTAGGTGTCGGCGAAGGTCTCCGGGGTGAGGTCGTGGATGAGTGCGGTCTGGAAGGCGCGGAAGAGCTTGGTGAGCGGGCCGCTTTCGGTCTCGGCGTCGAGTTTGGTTTTCGCTTTGTCGCGGATGCCTTTGGCGAGGCGGGCCATTTCCTGGGCGAGCAGGTCGGCGGTCTGGATGATGTGGCCGATGCGGTGGCGGAAGGCGCCGGACCAGCGCTGCCTCCAGGCATCGGGCGCTTCTCCTTCACGGAAACAGAGTTTGTCTTGCAGCACTTGGTGGGTGTGCGAGAGCTTCAGCGGGGTGTCCGCGCCGTCCCAGCCGACGACGCGCAGGGTGGGCAGGTCGCCGTCCTCCTGATGGAAATGGGCGAAGGCGACCTCGCGGCCGTCGTCCTCCTCCGGGCCGAAGGCGGAGATGAAGAGCAGGTCGTGAACATTCCAGGCGGCGCGTTCCGCCTTGTTGGCCGAGGCGCGTTTCTTCACCACCAAGTGGGAGAGGATGGTGCGCAGGAGCACAACCGGCAGGCGCTTGCGGTCGAACTCGATGAAGAAGATGCCCCAGGGCTGGCCGTGGACCATCGGCCGCAACTGGCGGATGGTCTTCACCCGCGCCGCCGCTTCCTGTTTGAGCCCGAGTTCCGCCGGATCATAATCGAAGGTGAGGTCTTCGAGGTCATAGCCATCGAGCGGCCAGCCGAGTTCGTCCTCCAAGTAGCGGACAAGCTGGGGGAAGGTGCGGATGGAGCGGAGTTGGGCGGGCATGGCCGGGACGGATCAATCGGATTTTCTTTTCACCACTTTCTTGACGGGAGATTTGGCGGGTTCAGAGGCTTGATTCTTTTCCGACCGGAAAAAAGTGGTGGATGGGATGAGTACCGGGCCGTAAGGGCCGCGTCCGGTGGCGGCGCGGATGATTTCACGGGCCGCTCCGAAGAGCATGGAAGGGCCATTGGTCTCTACGGCGCGGCGCATTTTCTCCTCTGGAAAGTCCGGATGCACTTCGATGAACCCGACCATATGGAGTTCGTAGGCGTAGGGGATGTTTTTCCCGTCGATGGCGTCCTGCTTGACAACGAGGTCGATGGCGAAACGGCGCGAGTCGTCTTCCGTTATCGGAAAGCATTTTTCGGTCACATGGAGCGCATCGGCGTCCATGTCCTGGTCTTTTCCAGGATCGTATTTTGGCAGTGCCTCAACGTGGATGGAATGGACGAAGTAGTCGGTGAGCTGGAGGGGGGCGAGTTGCATGGCGTTACATGGCGATGGGTTCGGGTGCGTTCGGTCCTGGGTTTTTCCAGATTCTTCCCAACTTGTAAATGCGCGGTGCATTCCGTCGGCTGCCGATGAAATGGGTGATCTTGTCACACTCCGAAATCCTCGGCTGGCGGACAGCCCGGAGGTCTTCGTGTGAGACCCGTTCTTCATCAAGCAGCCGCAGCAGGGTGTTGACGAGCTGGCTGGGGAATTCATGGCCGTTCTCCCAGCGGGAGAGGGATTTTTTGCCGCAGCCAATCAGATCGGAAAACTGATCCTGGGAGAATCCCAGCCGCTCCCGCAGGGCGCGGATGTCCTCACCGGCAAGCAGGCCCATGTAGCGGGCTTGGGTCTTGTCGATGAGGGCGGAGGACTCCGCCGTGATCATTTCGTTGCCGGAGGCGTCGGTGGCGACTTCAATGTCAATGGTGGTCACCTTAACCGCCTCCCGGCTTTCCGTGGCGGGGATGTAGATGTCGAAGGGAACGGTTTTGGTTCTCATGGCTTGCGTTTTCTTTTGGCTTTTCGTGCGGCGGCGATGCGTTTCTCAAGCACGCCGGAGAGATCAATGTGGAGGGAGAAGAGGTCGATGGTGAGGTGGTCGTCGAAGAGGCCGATCTTGGCATAGAGTGGCGTGGGGACACCGAGTGGGTGTTGGCAGAGGAAGCCATAGACGGTTTGCCCTCCTGCGCCAGGCGGCGGGGCGGACAACGGGGTCATGCCTGTGACCCTCTCACCCCACATCTCGCGCTGGCGGAGGGTCTGAATAAGCAGTTCGAACGCTTGATGTTTCATGCCGAACTGCTGCCAGTCCTGCCTTGCCCGAAATGACCATCGAATGCAGGTGTCCGAGCTTTCGGAGAGGATGCGAATGACGGCTTCGCACCATTCGGGCGGCAGGGGTTCGACAGGGTTCATTGAGTAGGGCCACAGGAGAATGTTATCAATTGATACCCTTTAGTCAAGAGAAAAGATGGAAATCAAGAGATTTCCATCCAGCACTTGAGCACGGGGCTGACGCCGACGGGGGCTTGCAGGGAGCGGAGATGGGTTTTGATGAGTTCTTTTTCGATCTTCTCGCGGAGCTTCGAGAGCGCGGCGCGGTCGAGGGTGTGATGAATGGGCGTCTCTGGCTGGGAGCGGATGAGGTCGGCGATGGCGCGGGGTGTTTCGGCGATGCTTTTCCCTTCGGGATCGGTGCAAAGCCAGACGGTGCTGCCCGCGGACTCGGACCAGCGGGGGGCGCCGTCCGAGACATCAACCAGCGCGGGATCAGGATGTGGGATGCGGAAGCAGAAGAAGACGGCGCGGATGCCGGATCGCGGTGACTGGCGGCCGGAGAAGATTTTGAGCGGCAACTCGGGAAGCTGGGCGGCGAGTTCGGGGTGCTGGCGGCACAGTTCCTCATATTCGAGGCGCAGGGCTTCGCTTTCGGACTCCGTGCCTTCGTATTGCTCGTTGATCTCTTTGACGGGGTCGAACTCGTCGTCCGGCCTGAGCAGTTTCCGTCCTTCGATGCCGAAGGTGCGGGAGATGACGAGGGTTTTTTTGTTCACCCGGTTGTAAAGGCGGAGGAGGTCGTCGAGTTCGTCCGGGGGGAGGAAGTTCCAGTAGATGATCGTGCCGCGCGTGGCGGCGAGATGCGGGCGGGCGGCGAGCAGGGCGGCTTCCGTGGCCGGATTGACGCGGCGGTCCACGCGGCCAATGCGCTGCATGAGGCGGACGGGGTTCCAGTGAAGATCGTAATTGATGAGGCGGTCGGCGTCCTGGAGGTTGAGACCCTCGGCGAGCACATCGGTGGCGATGAGCACCTGAATTTCGCTTTTGCCCTCCCCGGCGAGTTGGGCGGAAGACAGGCCGTTGTAGAACGGGGAGAAACGGTGGATGACGCTGCTGCGCACCCGTTGGCTGCAACTGCCGTCAATGCGCTCGACGCCGATGATGCCTGCCGCCTTGAGATGCTTGTCCAGATACCAGGCGGTATCGGCGAATTCGGTGAAGAGGATGACTTTGCGGTCTTTCAAGTCTTTGTCGGACTTCAGCATCTTCACCAGAGCCTTGAGCTTGTCGTCCTTGGCGGGATCGACTTTCGCGCCGAGATTCAGGAAATCGACGATCTGGTCGAGGTCGTCGAAGGTGTCGTCGAGGATTTCGTCCACTTTGTAGAGGCCGGGATCGAGTTTCTCGATGGCGTCGAGATCATCCTGGGTGAGGAAATCCTCGTCTTCGTCCTGCGCGCCGCTTTCGTCCGCGGGCCAAAGCTCCTGTTGGTGGGCGGCGGCGTAGCCGATGAGCTTGTCATTTTTGAGCTTCCAGCGTTCGAGGCGGCGCTTTTCGTGGTCGGATTCGGCATGGACTTCGCACCAGGCGAGGAGACGCTTGAGCAAGCGCCAGCAGGATTTCTCAAAAGCATGGGCGGAACTCTCGAACCGCTTCAGGAACTGCGTGCGGATCAGCGAGACGACCTGCTTTTGACGGCCTTCATTGAAAGACTCCATCTCTGGAGCGTCGGCGGGGCCTTTCCATTTGGAGAGCGGGTAGTAAAGGGTGAGGGCAAAGAGCGGCTTATCGCGATGGAATGCCTGTTCCACCGACTCCAACAGGCGGCCGTAGGTGATCTTGAGCTTGTAGGGGGCGACGCGCGGGGCCTCGCGGGATGGAAACAGCACCGCGCCACCCGCCGCGCCGGTTTCACTTTTCTTCACATAGACGCGGCTGCGCTGCACGACGAGTTCGTCGAAGACGCGATCCTGCTGGAGGGCATCCTCCATGCGGAAGAATTCGGCGGCTTCGGTGTCTTGTGGCTGTTCCCGTGCCTGGAGCAGGGATTTCTCCAACTGCACGAAGTGGGCGCGCAGGTTGTGAATGCCGAGGTTGCGGGCGGCTTTGGAAAAATAGGCGTCATCGCCGTTGGTCACGAGTTCGACGATGTGGCGGAAGTCGTGGACGCTGTTGTTGATCGGGGTGGCAGTGAGGAAGAAGACCTGCTTGGGCCGGCCGCCTTCTTGATGGAGATATTGCTGGAGTTTGCGGTAGCGGGAGGCTTCTTTGTCCCCTTCGCCCGCGCCGCCGGGATTGCGGAAATGGTGCGCTTCGTCAATGACCAACACATCGGCATCCCGCAGGGTGCGCTCCAGATCGCGCGGGAAGGCGCCCCTGCGCTGGAGGTCGGTGTGGTTGTAGGGGATGAAGGTGACGAAGCCGCTGTTGAGGTCGGGCAGAAGACGTTCGACCGCCGGCGCCCAGACGTCTTCGCGGGCTGCTTTCGGAGCAAAGAGCACGACGCGCTTGCCTTCGTGCATGACCATGCGCTCGATGAGCATGAGGCCGACGTAGGTTTTGCCAAGGCCGACACCGTCGCAGAGGAAAGCGCCGCCGTAGAGTCGCGCGATTTCGACCAGATTTTTGTAGGCGTCCTGTTGGTATTTGGCGAGTTTGGGGAAGATGATGGAACACTCGCGGTCCCATTCGTCCGGGGTGAGTTCGTGACCGCGCAGCAACTCATGGAGGGACTTGAACCAAACCTCGAAGGGTGTTCGCGGATTCGTGTGCCGCTCGAAAGTACGGAGCACCTCCGCCGTCACGTCTTCCGATTCCTCCCAATGCCGCTCATACCATTCCTGGAGCAGTTTCACGTCGTTGCCGCGAATCTGGACGTTCAACTCGACGTTGTCCTCCAAGCCCGGCTTGGTGAAGTTCGAGGAACCGACCAGACCGAAGGAGCCCACCACGGCCTGTCTGGCATGGGTGAGGTAGCATTTGGCGTGAAACTTGTCCTCGCGGTAAATGCGGCACTGGATTTTGCCGGAACGCAGGGCTTCGACTATGGCCGGAACGCCTGAAAGGAAGTCATTGGTTTTCTTTTCGGTCTCCAAACTCGCGTCCAGAGTGGCTTGAATTTTTCGCAACCCCTCTTGAAAAGCGCGTTTGGTGCGCTTGGAAACCTCGTCTCCCATGAGCAACCGGATGGAGTCCACTTGCTGCCACTTGTCCTCCAGCGCCAGCAGGGCACCGATCTCAAAGTAGCCCGTGGCAATGTCGATGGCTTTCGACAGTTCGCACCATTCGGAGAGGTAACTGCGAACCTTCCAGTCCGAGTCGCTGTTATCGACGATGAAGAGTTCGGAGGCGGAACGAGACATTCGAGGGCGAAAGGATGGTAAAAAAGACGCAGGAAGCTTTTATCGTAAAGGGACTGGCAGGACGCTTTTATCGTAAAGGGACTGGCAGGACGCCTCAAGCTTCAATTTGCACTGGCAGCAAGACGTGAGGTTCCTTTATCTACCCGGTGGATAAACTTGCGGAATGCCGGCGTTTCATGGGCGCTGTATTTCTTGTACCATGAAACACTTGCTCGCTTTGATCACTCTATTTTTCCTTTCGCTGTTCGGATTTAGGACTTCGGGCTTCGCTGCCGAGCGGCCCAACCTCATTCTCATCATGGCCGACGACTTCGGCTACGAATGCGTGACGGCCAATGGCGGCGAGTCCTATCAGACGCCGCATCTGGACCGGCTGGCGGCGGGTGGGGTGCGGTTCGAGCAATGCCATGTCCAGCCGCTTTGCACGCCGACGCGGGTGCTGCTTATGACCGGCAAGTTCAATGTTCGCAATTACTATCGCTTCGGCGTGTTGCCGCGCGGCGAGATCACCTTTGCTCATCTGCTCAAGCAGGCCGGGTACACCACCGGCATTTGCGGCAAGTGGCAGCTCGGCCATGAGCCGGACTCGCCGCGGCATTTCGGTTTTGATGAATCCTATCTCTGGCAGCACACCCGCCGCCCGCCGCGCTTTGCGAATCCGGGGCTTGAGCATGACGGCGTGGAGATGGATTTCTCCAACGGCGAGTACGGGCCCAAGCTGGTCAATGATTTCGCGCTGGATTTCGTCACGCGTCATCGGGACGAGGCTTTCTTTCTCTACTATCCGATGATCCTCACCCACTCCCCGTTCCAACCCACGCCGGACAGCGCCAACTGGGATCCGAAAGCCGTCGGGGAAAACGTGAACCAGAACGTCCGCCACTTTGCCGATATGGTCGCTTACATGGACAAGATGGTGGGCCGTCTCGACGCCAAGCTGGGCGAACTCGGCATCCGCGACAACACGCTGCTGCTTTTCATCGGCGACAACGGCACTCACAAGAGCATCACCAGCCGCTTCCAAGGCGTTGACTACCAAGGCGGCAAAAGCGCCACCACCCGGCGCGGCACGCATGTGCCGATGATCGCAAGCTGGCCCGGCGTCATCCGGGAGGGACGCGTCAACGGCGACCTCATCAGCGGCGCCGACTTCCTGCCCACGCTCTGCGCCGCCGCCGGCGCGCCAGCGGCGGAGGGCATCGACGGCGTCAGCTTCCTGCCGCAACTGCGCGGGGAAAAAGGCGCGCCGCGCGAGTGGCTCTACGGCTGGTACTCGCCGCGCCAAAAGGCTGACTTGACCGTGAGCGAGTTCGCCTTCGACCATCATCACAAGCTGTACCGCGACGGCGCGTTCTACGATCTGCGCAGCGATCCTTTTGAGGAATCTCCCATCGCTTCCGGTGAGGCTCATGCTGCTGCCGCAGCCAAACTCCAGGCGGTGCTCGACCGCTTTGCCGATGCACGGCATGCGGAGCTTGATGAGCAGTTCAAGAAGTCCGCTGCCGATCTTCAGGCTCCCGGCCGGCGCAAGGCAAAGTAGCGCTCCCGCGGAGTGGGAGCAGCGAGAGGGCTGCGTTTTGTGGTTCATCCGGGGAGTTGGTGCGAACCGGTCTTGGCGCGGCAGCTATTTGGAGTGCGGGGCTTTGCACCGCTTTGGATTGGAGCGGCGGGTGGCGTTGACGCGGAGAAGACGCTCGCACAGTCTCCCCGTTGTCCCCCAATCCAAAGCGCCGGCAACCGGCGCACTCCAAAAACGCTGCCGCGCTCCTTGCACTCCTCCCGCACCAACCCTTCCCGGATGATCTTTTTTGTTTGACGAAAGGGCGAAGTTTGCACAAAATTGCTTAATACGGCTATCCCAATGACGGGCGGCCAGCTTCTCTCCTCCCATGAAGACGCACGGATTATTCTTGGTTGTTTTGGCGCTTGCATTTTTGCTGGTTGTTTCCGGGCCGGGGCGGGCGGAACCGCGGACTTTCACGAGCACGGACGGCCGCCAGTTGGTGGCGGAGGTCGTCAGCGTGGCGGATGGCACGGCGAGTTTGAAGCTCGGCAACGGTACGGTGGCGGAGGTGCCGCTGTCCCGGTTCATCAAGACGGACGCCGACTATCTTTCATCGTGGGAGCCGGGGGCGGACGCGGCCATCAAGTACCTTTTCGACGTGGCCCACAGCAAGGAGCGGACGGACAAGTCCGTGTCGAAAGACAGCCAGGAGAAGAGCGGGACGGAGACGTGGGTGATGAATTTGAAGGTGCGCAACCGCTCCGGCGTGGACCTCAAGGATGTGACGCTGAAGTACAACATCTTTTACAAGGTGCCTTCCGGCCAGTCTTCAGTGCTGCGCAAGACGCCGGGCACGATCAAGATTGAGTCGATCCGGCAGAACGAGGAGTTGAAGCTGGCCACCGAGCCGGTCACTCTGAAGGTCAGCGAGCTGCAAGGCGGCTGGTACTATTCGGACGGCTCCAAGCGGAAGCAGAACGACAGCCTTGAGGGCATCGCCATGACGTTTGTCCACGAGGGGGCGGAAGGCTTCACCTGGGCCTCGCGCGGCCTGCCCGCAGGCGCGTCCGGCGCGCCGGAGCGGCGCGCGACGGCCAGTCCCGATTGAGCCTTCCGGAAGGCCGTAGTTTGGTGAATTTTACTCGGTTTCAAGGTGAGTCAGGCCGAAACGGCGTGATGCCCTCGAACACTTTGGGATGCTTGTCACGCTGGGACTTGTTGGCGAGCCAAAGATCAACGAGAAAGCCGTCCTGGAAGACGAACGTAACCCGCTCGGGTTGCGCGTCATCGGCGGCGGCTTTGCGGGAGAGCGCAACGTAGTAGCGACCACCCACCCAATAGAAATCAAGGGTGTTGAGGTCGAGTGGGCCAATGTCGCGGAGAAGTTGCTTGGGCACGCTGAGATGCTCTCTGCCAAGTTCGATCTCGATGGACGCCAGCAGAGCGGTCCCAATGCGATATGGAAAGCGGCCGTCCGCATCAGGTTGTGTCGTGATGGTGAGTTTTGCGGGCGGGAGCTTCGGAGCGCCGGGGTCGTCGAAGGGAACGGCAAACTCGTAAGTGAGCTGTTTCGGACGATACGGGAAGTAATCGCCAGCCGTTGCTGTCAGCGCCAGCGTCGAGATCAGGAGGGTATAGAGTGCCGGTTTCATAACATGGGATCAGAGCTGTTCTTGTCCGGCTTGTTGGTGTATTCACAAAGAAGCCGGAAGAATTGGATGCCTTCAAGGGTCCGAATGTCAAATTGATGATCCTGGCCGGTGGACTTCAAACGGCAGGTGGCGAAGTCGCTGTCTCCATCCTGCCAGACGGCGTCTATGTCTTCCAAGCGCGCTTGAAAAGACGATCCCAACAGGGGGGAAGGCGACACATATTGGACGATGCCGTCCTGAATGCTCCAGCGTTGCGCGCCTTTGGTTCCGGCAATGCGGAAGGCAGCAGCCAGAGCGATCGAGACCGGAAGAGCAACACATCCGAATACGAACCAGAGAGGTATCCCAAAAGAGTATCGCGAATGGATAAAATAGATCCCGTAGAAGAACGCGGGAACAAACAGGCAGAGGAATGCGAACTGAACAGCCGCGGGGAACCGCGGGCGATGTTCCGCGCTGTAATTCACGTCCATTGCCGGATGATCGGATGACAAACTCAACCTGTCAATCCTGACGGACGACGATGAGGGGGCTTGGGCTTGTCCGAATAGCCGCCGCAGGGCGAGACGCCCGCGACACACACAGCCGGGACGGCTGTGCTACGGGGAGGCTCTCAGCCGAAAAACTTTTTGGCTTTCTCGAAGAAGCTTTCTTCCATGTCGGAGGCGTTTTCTCCGAGGAGTTGGGCGAACTCTTGGAGCTTGGCTTTTTGCTCGGGGTTGAGGCGGGTGGGGACGGCGATCTGGGCGTGGACGTAGAGGTCGCCGGTGTGGGAGCTGCTGCCGAGGCTTTTGAGGCCCTTGCCGCGGAGGCGGAAGGTGGTGCCGTTCTGGGTGCCGGCGGGGATTTTGACGCTGGCTTTGCCTTCGATGGTGGGGACGGTGATCTCGCCGCCGAGGGCGGCGGTGGCGAAGGGCATGGGGAGCTCGCAGTGGAGGTCGTCGCCGTCGCGCTGGAAGATTTCGTGCGGTTTGAGGTGGATGACGACGTAGAGATCTCCGGCGGGGCCGCCGGCGGTGCCGGAGTCGCCGTTGCCCTGGGAGCGGAGGCGGGAGCCTTCCTCGATGCCGGCGGGGATGCGCAGGCGGACGCGGGTGCGCTCTTTGACGCGGCCGACGCCGCGGCAGGGTTTGCAGGGGTCGGTGATGGTCTCGCCGGTGCCGCCGCAGTCGGGGCAGGTCTGCTGCACTTGGAAGAAGCCGCGGGAGGAGATGACCTGGCCGGCGCCGCCGCAGGTGCGGCAGGTTTTTTTGCCGGCGCCGCTGGCGGAGCCGCTGCCGGTGCAGGTTTTGCAGGAGACGAGGCGTTCGTATTCGATCTCGCGCTCGGCGCCGTGGGCGGCGTCTTCGAGGGTGATCTCGAGGGCGTAGCGGAGGTCTGAGCCGCGCTGGGGGCCGCCGCGGCGGCGCTGGGCGGCGGCGGCGCCTCCGCCGAAGAAGGTTTCAAACACGCCGCCGCCGCCTCCACCGAAGACTTCACGGAAGATGTCGAAGGGGTCGTGGAAACCGCCACCACCGCCCGCGCCGCCGCCGGGGCCGCCCATGCCGCCGGAGAAGGCGGTGTGGCCGTAGCGGTCGTAGGCGGCGCGTTTTTGCTCGTCGCTGAGGATGTCGTAGGCTTCGCTGACTTCCTTGAATTTTTCCTCGGCGGATTTGTCGTCGGGGTTTTTGTCGGGGTGATATTTCACCGCGAGCTTGCGATAGGCCTTTTTGAGGTCGTCAGCAGTGGCGTCGCGGGCGACGCCGAGGACTTCGTAGTAGTCGCGCTTGTCAGCCATGGGCGGGGGAGGTGGGCAGAGGGCAGAGGGCAGGGCGCAGGGCGCAGGGCGTGGGGAGGGAGCGCGGGGCGCTCCATTCGGGCTTCGGATTTCGGGCTTCGGGCTTCATTTGGATTCGGCGGCGGCGACGATGACGGAGGCGGGGCGGAGGAGGCGCTCTTTGAGGCGGTAGCCGCGGCGGGTGACGCGCAGGATGGCGCCTTCCTCATGCTCGGGGCTGGGTTCCTGGGAGACGGCGTCGTGGAGGTTGGGGTCGAAGGGTTTGCCGAGGGTTTCGATTTCCTGGACGCCGAAGTCTTTGAGGAAGTCCTGAAACTGGCGGTGAACCATGGCCATGCCCATGAAGATCATGGAGGTTTCGGATTCGGCGCGGGCGGCGTCGAGACCCATTTCGAAGTTGTCGAGGATGGGGAGGATGGAGCGCAGCAGCTCGCTGTTGGCGTAGGCGCGGGTGTCCTGGGCTTCGCGGGCGGCGCGTTTGCGGAAGTTGTCCAGCTCGGCTTGGCTGCGGTAGGCGAGGTCTTTCCATTTTTCGGCCTCGGTCTGCGCTTGGGTGAGCGGGTCCGGCGGCGGTGCTTCCGGTCCGGGCGCGGCGGTGGCTTCAGCGTCCGCGCCGGTTTCTGGCGCGGCGGCGGCTTGGGTCGGGTCTTCGTCCGGGGCGGGGTGGTCCGTGGGCGGGGTGGAAGGCTCGGGGTCGGTCATGGGTGGGTGTCTTTTTTTGGGAAGGGGGAATTCGATCGTCCTCGTCCTCGTTCTCCTACTCGTCCTCGATCATTCGGATTTCGGATTTCGGATTTTCGAGGACGAGGACGAGGACGAGGACGAGGAC
>CAZNKC010000182.1:0-11870 GCA_964573315.1 uncultured Verrucomicrobiaceae bacterium
CGCGTGGAATCATTTTCGCTCACCCGTCAGAGCGTTCTGGCTTTGATTGGCGGGCGGCGCTGACCCTGCGTGTTCGCTGCGCTCAATCTTTTCGGCGGGACGCCGAAAAGGACACGCGGGACGCGTGCGCTCCATGCGTGAGAACCGGAGCGCACGCGTCCCGCGTGCTGCGCGTTGGCGTCCTCGCCGAACGCATTGCGGCGGCAGCCGCACACGGTTACCAGGGTGATCCGCGTGGAATCATTTTCGCTCACCCGTCAGAGCGTTCTGGCTTTGATTGGCGGGCGGCGCTGACCCTGCGTGTTCGCTGCGCTCAATCTTTTCGGCGGGACGCCGAAAAGGACACGCGGGACGCGTGCGCTCCGGTTCTCACGCCTCGGAGAGGCGTGGTACTTTTTGGCATCAAAGGCGCTTGGGATTCACGGGCGACTCCGGCGGTGTGGCGCGGGCGCGGTCTTGGAATTGTTCCCGCAACCGCTTCATCGCGGCTTGTGCTTCGGCGTCGGCGTTGGGTGCGCGGTTCTGGAATTCATGCGGGTCGTTCTTGTGATCGTACAGCTCGATGCCGTCCGCGCCGCCGTTCCATTCGGTGTAGCGCCAGCGTTCGGTGCGGAGGGTGCGGCCCATCACGGGCGCGGGGAGACGGTCGTCGGCGGGGCGGAGGATTTGGGTGACGGCTTCACCGTTCCATTCGCGAGCGGGATCGTCCAGCAGCGGGCGCAGGCTGCGGCCATCGAGGTTCGCCGGCGGTTTCAAGGAGGCGAGATCGGCCAGGGTGGGGTAGATGTCCACGAACTCGACGACGCGGCCGCAAGCGCGGCCATTCCCGGCCGCGCCGGGCGCGCGGATGATGAGTGGCGCGCGCGTGCCTTCCTCGAACAGGGTGCGTTTTTGCCAGATGCCTTGATGCTCGCCGAGATGATAGCCGTGGTCGCTCCACAGCACGACGATGGTTTGGCCGGCGAGTTGCAGGCGCTCCAATGCGTCGAGCAACCGGCCCACCTGCGCGTCCACGAAGGACACGCTGGCGCGATACGCCTGCAAGGCGCGGCGGCAGGTGAGTTCGTCGAGGTCGTAGTGCGGCACGGGGTTGTTGTGCGCGAAGGCGGCCAAGGGGATGTCCGCGCGATCGTCCGCGGGCGCTTCGGGGAGGCGGATTGATTCGAGCGGGTGCTGGTCGAAGTATTTTTTCGGCGCGACAAACGGGGTGTGCGGGCGGAAGAAGCCGACACCGAGGAAAAAAGGCCGGTCGCGAATCTGCTCCATCAGCCGGATGGCCTCGGTGGCGATCATGCCGTCCGTCTGCTCCTCGTCCGCGCCGTCGGCGACCAGCCAGCTCAGCGCGGCGCTGACGGGTCTTTGCGGTGTGGGGTTGGTGATGAGGGCTTCGTCATGCACGTCGCGACCCTTGGGATTGATGACGAGTTCCCACGAAGGCTCGTCATCCAGTCCGTCGGTGCCGATGCCTTTCGGTACGTCGTAGTGGTAGATCTTGCCGACGCGGGCGGTGAACCAGCCGTTTTTCAGAAAAAGCTGCGGCAGCGTCACCGCATCCGGCAACGCCTCGCGGAAATGGCGGTCGAGATCATAGACCTGCGTCGCGTCCGGGCGACGGCCCGTGAGCACGGAGGCGCGGCTGGGATTGCAGAGCGGGATCTGATTGTAGGCGCGGTCGAAACGCACGCCGGAGGCGGCGAGGCGGTCCAGGTGCGGTGTTTGGGCTTCCGGCACGCCGTAGCAGCCGAGCGCGTTCGCCAAATCGTCAATGGCGATGAAGAGCACGTTCGGCGGCTGCGCCGCAAATGACGAATGCAGAACGACGAATGACGAAAAGAGGATGCAGAGGCGCATGGAGTAGATTCGATTGGCAATCGAATCAGTTTGGGGTGTTCGGATTCGATTGCCAATCGAATCTACTTCACAGCTTTACCCGGTCGTCGCGGCCAAGTCCTCTTCGGCGTCACTTCGCCTTTTTCTTGCCCTTCTTCTTGGCCTTGGCGCCCCCGGGGGTGGTATGCTCGTCGCGGGTCCACATCGGCTTAGCCTGCTGGGCGTCCCATTTGTCGTAGATCGCCTGCAGTTCCTTGACCTTATCGGGGTTCGCGGAGGCGATGTCATTGGACTCGCTGATGTCGGCCGCGAGGTCGTAAAGCTCCGGCTTGCCGGAGCCGCCCTTGGCGACGACAAGCTTCATATCACCGTGGCGCACGGCCCACTGAGGGCCGAAGCGCCAATAGAGCGTCTGGTGCGGGCGGGCGGTGTTTTGGCCGGTGAGATAAGGCAGCAGGTCAACGCCGTCGAGGTTCCACGCCGGGTCGATGGCGGCGCCGGCGGCGGTGAGCACGGTGGAGACGACGTCGAGCTGGAGGATGGGGTTGTCGTACACCGTCCCCGCGGGGATGACGCCCTTCCACTGGGCGACGAACGGGACGCGCGTGCCGCCCTCCCAGGTGGTCATCTTGAAGCCGCGCAACGGGTCGTTGCGCGATGTGGTCGATTGCGTGGGACCGCCGTTGTCGGCCCAGTAGAGGATGATCGTGCGCTCCTCCTGGCCGAGGTCGCGGACCTTCTGGACCACCGCGCCGACGGCGTCGTCCATGGCGGAGAGCATGGCCGCGAACGTGCGCCGCTTTTCGTCGGTGATCGAGGCGAAGCGGTCGAGGTACTTCTTGGGCGACTGCAGCGGCGCGTGCTGGGCGTTGAAGGGCAGGTAGAGGAACCAGGGATCGTTCTGCTGGCGCTCGATCCAGTCGGCGGCGCGCTCGGCGTACTTGTCGGTGGTGTAGAAGGCGTCATCGGTGACGGGCTGCACGTCGTTGGAGACGCGCGAGTCGATGAATTTCACCGGGTGGAAGAAGGGCGTGTTGGCCAGGGTGCCGTAGAACTCGTCGAAGCCGCGGGCGGTGGGGCGGTGGGCCTCGCCCTCGCCGAGGTGCCACTTGCCGACGCAAGCGGTGGCGTAGCCCAGCGTCTTCATGCGCTGGGCGAAGGTGGTCTCCGTGAGTGGCAGCCCCTGCGCGGGATCGGCCGTGGGGTTGAACTCATGCCCGAAGCGCGTGGGATAACGTCCGGTCATCAAACCGGCGCGGCTGGGCGAGCAATAGGTGGCGGCGACGTAACCGCTGGTGAAGCGGACGCCGGCTTTGGCGATGGCGTCGATGTTGGGTGTGGGGATCTGCGGGTTGCCCTGGCAGGAGAGTTCGCCATAACCCAGATCGTCGGCGAGGAAGATGATCACGTTGGGCCGGGCGGGAGGCGCGGCGGACGCGGCGGCGGCGAATGCGCAGAAAAGGATGGCGATTGCGGTGAACGGCGTGCGGGTGATCAGGCGAGGATTCATGGTCGGGGGAGAACGATGGAGGCCGGAGGCTGTTGCATTTCTTTTTGGGCTGGCGGGTTTTGCGGGGAGGCCGGCAAAAGGTTTGAGATGCTGTAAAGAGATGCGTCTGGGGTGGTAGATTAGGTTCCCCAACCCGAAGGGTTGCAAGCCATTAGCCGGTGGTTGAGCGCAGCGACACCACCGGCAACCGGCAGGCTCCCTCTCCCCCCGCCGCCACCGCCGCACGCCGGAGGCGTGCCAGCGAGACGACGCGGCGATATCCCGAAGTGCCCCGGCTCTGGCGCGTTTGGATGCCTGGCACGGCGCGCTGGCTGCCATCCCTTCAGGATGGCTCGCTGGGCAAGCCCCGCGGGTTTTTGATCCGTTCCGGTGGTGTCGCTGCGCTCAACCACCGGCTAATGGCTGTGAACCCTGCGGGTTCCACGCGGCTACAACCACGCTTGGCTCCCGCCGGATAAATCAGCCTAGATAGGCTCTCAGCCGTGGCGGCCTTTGAAGGTGAGTTCAGCGATGCCGCTCTTGTCGAGACCGCCGAGGCCGAGGTCGATCATTTTTTGGTACTGGGCCTGAGTGGCGGCGTTGAGGGGAAGATTGAGGCCGGCTTCCTGCGCGACTTGGGCGGCGATGCCGCTGTCTTTGGCGGCGTGCTCGGCGCTGAACCAGCAGTCGTGCTCGCGGGCGGCCATGTCGGCGGCGTCGGTTTCCAGCACGCGGCTGTTGGCGCCGGTTTGGGAGAAGACTTCGCGGATGAGGTCGAGGTCATGGCCGAGCGCGGCGGCGAGGCCGAGGCCTTCGGCGAGGCCGGCGGTGTTGATGTTCATGACCATGTTGACGAGGGCTTTGACCTCGGCGGCGCGGCCGGGGCCGCCGATGTAGCGGCGGTTGACGCTCATCTGCTCGAGGACGGGGAGGACGCGCTGATAGACGGCTTCGTCGCCGCCGAGCATGAGGTAGAGCTTGCCTTCGCGGGCATGGCTGATGCTGGAGGCCATGCAGGCTTCCAGGGCGTCCGCTCCGGCGGACTTGGCGGCGGCGCACACTTCACGATGGATGCCGGGGGTGACGGTGGCGCAGTTGATGAAGGTCTTGCCGGCGGCGTTGGCGAGGAGGCTGTCGCCGTCCGCCAGGAAGATGCGGCGCATGGCGGCGTCATCGGTGACGACGGTGAAGATGATGCTGGCGGCGGCGGTGACTTCGGCGAGTGTCTGCGGCGCGGCGGCGCCGAGTTCGGAGGCGAGGTCTTCGGCGAGCGGGCGGTGGGAGTCATAGACGGCGGTGACGGCGTAACCGCAGTCTTTGAGGCGGCGCGCCATGTTGGCGCCCATGCGGCCGACGCCGACGAATGCGATGGTGGGTGTGGACATGGTTGGAGGGCGGGTGGTGGATTTGATTTCGTTGAGAGTCGAAAGTTGAGTGTTGATAGTTCAAAATCAGCGGCTTACGCCGAAAGCTCCATTCACCAGAAGGGTGAGTCTCCTTGGCGACGCAAGTCGCTCATTTCCAGCCTCTCAACTCTCAACCATCAACTCTCAACTTTGTTTTTAGGGTTACTTGAACTCGGGATAAAAGGGGTTGTGCTGCTTTTCCTCGGCCACGGTGGTCAGGGGGCCGTGGCCGGGGCAGAGGATGGTGTCGTCCGGGAGGGTGAAGATTTCCTTGCGGTTGGTGGCGAGCGCGTCGGCCCAGGATACCGCGCCGCCGCCCATGGAGGAGGCGAAGAGGGCGTCGCCGACGATGGCGACGGGATGGGCGAGGCCGGTGATGACGTAGGTAACGCCGCCGCGGGCGTGGCCGTGGGTGGAGCGCGGTTCGATGCGCAGGTTGCCAAGGCTCCAGGCGGTGGCACCGTCGATATCGAAGGTGCCGGCGCCGGGGCAGGGTTCCTTGGCGTGGCTGAGGGCGGTCTGGCAGTTGGCGCCTTGCTTGAGCGCGGCGAGGTCGGCGATGTGGTCGCCGTGGGTGTGGGTGATAAAGATTTTTTCGAGCCGCAGGTCATGGTTTTCGATGAAGTCCGCCATCGGCTGAGCGTCCGCGCCGGTGTCGAAGGCGGCGGCCTGCTTGGTGGCGGGGTCCCAGACGACGTAGGCGTT
The DNA here is from genome assembly GCA_964573315.1 of uncultured Verrucomicrobiaceae bacterium. Classification (GTDB taxonomy): domain Bacteria; phylum Verrucomicrobiota; class Verrucomicrobiia; order Verrucomicrobiales; family Verrucomicrobiaceae; genus JAGRPD01. The sequence goes on from CAZNKC010000182.1 coordinate 5,431, forward strand.
GACGGTCATGTCGCCATACGGGGTATTGAAGCGGGCGAGTCCGGCGATCTCGATGGGGCGGGGGAACCAGCCGTTTTGCGCCATGACGACCAGGGCGGGGCCGTGCAGGTGGAGGGGGCCGGCGAGCTTGAGCAGGGTGGCTTCGTCCGCCAGGCCGTCCTTGGCGGCGCGCAGCATGGCGGTGTCCACACCGGCGGCGGCGGCGAGGGTCTCGTCGTCCAGGCCGAGGCCACGCTGGGCTTTGCCGATCACGTCGTTGAAAAGGTCTTCGAGAGGAATCATGTCGGCTCCATCCTGAACGGGAAAGGGGGGCAGATGCAACCCTGAAAATGTGAGGGGTGTGAAACAACGCGCGGGGCTTTTCCTCGTCCTCCTACTCGTCCTCGTCCTCGGAATCAATCGAGGACGAGCAGGAGGACGAGGATTCGAGATGTACACAGCCGGGACGGACTGTGCTACGGATTCCTGCGTCGATTTTTCTCGCAAGGGGTGTCCTAAAGCCGTTATACAGGCGGTTCCAACCTGAGTCCGTTCCGTCCGCCATGAAAAATGCTTCTCTATTCCCGTGGGAGGCGGTTGCAAACCGCCGCTCCCTGGCTTTGTCCTCGCCGCTCCTGCGTCTGAGTCTCGCTGTTTGCTTCGGCGTCTGTCTCGGCCAAATGCCGTCCAGCGCCCAGGTGCTCGACACGCGGCGGCTGATTCCCAAAAACGCGGCCCCCGGCGAGTTGGCCGGAGCCGTGGCGGTGGGCGGCGGCAAGATCGCGCTGGGCTCGCGCAACGCGGTGAATCCCCAGACGGGCCAGGTGACGGGCGCGGTTTATTTGTTCGACCCAAAGACCGGCAAGGAACTCAAGACGGTATTCCCGCCGGCGGCGGACGCGAACACGGGCATGGAGTTCGGCTTCGCGGTGGCGATCAGCGGCACGGTGATGGTCATCGGAGCTCCCGGCACGGATACTTCTCCCGCGGCCAGCGACAACCGGGGCGCGGGCTATTTGTTCGACCTGAAGACCTCGAAGTTTATCGGGGGAAAAATCCAACACGCCTTCTTTTCCGCCAGTGAACGCATGGGCCAGTCCGTCGCCATCGATGGGGATTTCATCGCCTTGGGCACGCCGGATGGGACGGGGTTTTCCGAGAACGCCGGCATCCCGACGGGCCTCGTCTATGCCCGCAACACGAGCACCGGGGAGGAAACCTTCGTGTCCCCGGATTCCTTGAATCTGCCCGGCGCGACCACTGGCGAGGCCGGGGATGCCTTTGGCACGGCCATCGCCCTGCGCGGCAATCTGCTGGCCGTCAGCGCGCCGGGGGCGGACATCAGCGGCGACACGGACGCGGGCCGGGTCTATGTGGCCGGGTTGAATCCGGGCGGGGAGGCGGCGCTGCTCTCGGAGATCGACAATCCCCATGTGGCCGACGGCGGGCAGGACGGGACGGACGACCGCTTCGGCGAGTCTTTGGCGCTGGGCAGCCGGTGTCTGGTCGTGGGTGTGCCGAACGACGAGGGCAGCCAGGGCACGGCCCATGTCTTCGACGCGCGGCAGCCGGTGGAGGTGGAGTACTTCACCTTCATCGCTGGCCTCTCACCCGGAGACCGGCTGGGGCAGGCGGTGGCGACGGCGGGCAACCAAGTTTTTGTCTCCAGCAATGACAGACTGGTTTTTGGTTACATTCTCGGGGGGCCTTACGCGGGCACCCAGGTTTTCAGCACCGTGGAGACGGACCCGGGGCTGTATGGCCGCCAGATTGCCGTGGCGGATGATGTGCTGGCGGTGGCGGCTCCGGGCTGGGACACGTTTCTGGCCAGTGACAGCGGTTCCGTGGTGACGCATCCCACCACCGGTCTGGCTTGTCCGGACGTCTTTCCGCTGGCGCTCTCCGGCAACGCCGCGCATGACGCCGGGGCGGACACGTATGTGAGTTTCTCCGAAGTGGCCGCCAACTTGAACACGTCGGTGACCGAGGCTGCCAGCTCGTTGTATTTCGCCAAGACCAAGGGGGCCATGGCGGCGGCGGGCAGCCCGCTCGGCCTGTGGGCCTATGACAGCGTCCTGGCCGCGGCTGGCTTGATCGCGAGTTCCAGCGCGTCCACGCCGAAGCTCTCGCGCCCGATCGGAAACGGGGCCGGCGGCTGGTGGTGGCGCGCGCAGCACAAAGGCTCCAACCGGGTCAATTTCTTTTCCTCGACAAGCAGCCAAGGGCAACTGCACAATGGCGACGGCCAGCTCTGGGGCGTGGCCCGGCCCATCAAGGCGGTGGATGAACTGCGGGTGGATACCATGACGCCGGACGCCGCCCTCGTCACCTTGCGCCTGAAAACCGGCGGCGATGTGAACGCGGGCAACGACTCGGGGATTTACGACATGACCGAGGCCGATGAGCATTCCCAGGGTTTTGTCTTGCGGGAGGGTGATCCATTGGGGCCTCCGAATCTGAATTTCGGCGAGATCGCGCCGCGCGTGGCCTTCAGCCAGGGGACGATCAGCTACACCGCCGGACTGAGCGGGAGCGCCACGACGCCGCAGACCAATCAGGCCGTGTTCGGCGCCGGCACGCCGATGGCTGTCCGCGGCGATACCGCGCCGGGCGCCAAAAACACGGCAGGCGGCGCCATCACGGCGACTTTCAGCAGCTTCCTGGGCGCGACGCACAACGACGCGGGCAACGGCCTGTTCCGCGCCACCCTGAACTCCGGCGGCGGTGTCACGTCGGCGAACAACGAGGGCCTGTGGTCCAACCGCACCGGCAGCCTGGGCTTGGTTTTGCAAAAAGGCGTGGCCGCGCCGCTGCTCGGCGGCGACGTGAAAGTGAAGCGCATCCTGGACTACGCCATCCTGACCGCCGATGACATCCTGGTGCTGGCCCAGGTGAGCGGTCCTGGCGTCAAATCATCCAACGACTTGGTGCTTTATCTTTCCAGGGAGGACGCCGTCGAGCCGGGATTCTTTGAAATCCTGGCGCGCGAGGGAGACCGGCTGCCGGCCTTGAATGGCGCGCGCCTGGGCGGCATCCTGGCGCTCGAGGTGGCCACCACGCTGGAGGACGGCGGGCACAACCGCTACGGCCTGCTCTGCTCGCTGGTGAACGAGGCCGGACGGGTGACCGCCGCCACCAACCAAGTCTGGCTGGTGGGCGACACCGCCCAGGGCGCGCTCGATCAACTGGCCGCCCGGCGGACGCTGCCGAAGCTGCGCAAGGGCGCGGCGAGCCACTTCTTCGGCATCGGATTCGACAAGATCACCAGCATCGCCTTCCCCGCCGTGACCAAGGACGGCTCCGGCGCGCGCAACACCGGCATGGCCCACGTCATCGACCCGCGCAGCGGCGGCTCCACGGGTGTGCTGAGCTTTCCGAACAAGCGCAAGGCGGTGGGCATGATTTTCCGCTGAGCGGGCTCGTTTGCTCGTGTTCCGTGTCGATCCACGCGGCAGGATTTGCTGAAAGCGGAACACGGAAAACGAACAAGCCAGCACACCTCTCCAGCGAGGAAGTTTGAACGAGCCGGGTTTTTGACTCGTCTTTGTCTTTTCACCGTTGTTTATTCCGTCCCCCTTTCCCCATGAGTTTGCCAGAAATCGCCGGACACGAGCTGCAGGAGCTGATCGGCAGCGGCTGCTGTGGCGCCGTGTACAAGGCGCGCGCCGCGGACGGCCATGCCTGCGTGGTGAAGGTCTTCAGCTCGATGGCGATCAACCGCCGGGCGCTGGCGCTGGCCTCGGAGGCGCTGGCGGCGATGCCCGCCCATCCCGGCGTGGTGACGCCGCGGGCCTTTGCCTTTGACCGCAGCCCCTACTTCTGGGCGCAGCCCTTGCTCGGACGGCAGACGCGGGACGGACACGGGCGGACGCGCTGGGAGGCGCTGACGCTGGAGGACTGGTGCCAGCAGGGGCTGCCGCCTGAGCGCGCCTGGGCGGTCATTTACGAACTGGCGGACGCGCTGGCTTGGCTGCACAAGCACGGCCTGCCCCACGGCAATCTGCGGCCCTGCAACGTGCTCATTGAAGAAGGCTCCGACGCGCCCTTGCGCCTGACGGACATGGCCCAGGGCTGGGTGGGCGGCATCCATCACCTCGACCTGGGCGACCATTTCGTTTATCTTTGCCCCGGGCAGGCGGAGAATCCGGACGGCGTCTTCACCGGCCATGGCCCGGGCTGGGATGTGTACAGCTTCGGCGTCATCGCCTACCGCCTGCTGACGGGCCGGCTGCCGCGCGCGGAGGCGGCCTGGGGCCGGCAGCTTGAGCAGGCGCGGCGGCAGGTGACAGCGGGCTTGGCTTACCAGATCGACAGCCAGGCGCTGTTGCAGGCCGTGCGGGCGGAGCCGCTCGTGGCTTGGCCGGAGCCGCCCGCTTCAAAGTGGGAAGAGCGGCGGCGGCACATCATCGAACGCGCGCTCGACCTCGACCCGCGCCACCGCTGGCGGGACATGAGGGAGGTGGTGCGGGAGTTCGAGGTGTTGGAATCGGACTATCTGCTGGAGGAAAGCCGGGAGCAGACCGTGGCGGAGCGCGAGCATCAGGCGGACCGGGTGCGCTCGCTGAACCGGGTGGCGGTGGGTTTGGCCGCGGTGTTGACACTGGCCACGGGTTACGCCGCCTTCACTTGGTGGCGTTTGCACAAAGCCGAACGCGTGGTCGCAGGCAGCGCGGCAGCTCACGCCGAAGATTTGCGACAGCGGGAGGAGCAGGCGGCGGCGGAGATCACCCGCCGGGACGCACGCATCACCACGCTGGAGGGCGAACGTGACCGCGCGCTGGACGCGCGCAAGCTCGCCGACTCGCAACTGCGCCACGCCCAAGCGGCGGGAGACCAGTTTTTGACGCAGCTTTTGCAGACACCCGCCGGCAACGCGCTGGAGATGGAGTTTTCACGCGCCCAGTTGGAGGACGCGCTGGCTTTCTGCCAAAAGGCGCTCGCGGAGTTGGAGACAAAAACCGGGCCGGACATGCAGCGCGTCCGCGTGCTCGGCAACATCGGGCAAATCCACCTGCGGCTGCGGCAGGACGCGGAAGCGGAGGCCGCCTTGGAAAAAGCGCGGCAGGAAACCGCCAAGCTGCTCCAGACAGCGCAGGCCGGACCTGCGCCCGAGCTTGAGCGCGCCGCATTGTTCCAGCAATGGCTCGGACGTTACGGCCTGTTTTTGGCGGAGATCAAACAACGCCAGGGCGACGCCGACGCCGCTTACCAGTTGCTCCAGCAGGCCGCCCCGCAGCTTCAGGACGGATTGGCGGCGGACGCCGGGAACGGTCTGGCGCGCTTGGAATGCGCGCGTGCCTGGCTGGATCAGGGCCGCCGCGCTTACGAGCGCGGAGAACTGGCCGCGGCCCGCCAAGCGCTGGGCCAATTGAACGATGTCCTCGACGGCGAGACGGAAGCCTCCACATCCGACGCCGCCTTCCTGCGTGCCCGCGGCCTCTTCCAGACCGGCATGGTGACGCGCGAGGAAGGCCGCGCCGAAGAGGCGCTCAATCAGATGATCGACGCCGTGCGCAGCATGGGAGAGCTGGTCATGGGCGCGTCCCCGCGCAACCAGGACCAAGCCCTGGCACTGGCGGAGGCCTACACCATCCTGGCCGAGCTGGTGGGCCAGCATTTCAACGGCAAGGACGCGCTGGACGCCCATCAGCAGGCCGTGCCGATCCTGCTCGAACTCAACCGCCTGCTGCCCGAGTGGGCGGAGGTCAAATACCTGCTCGCGCGCAACAACGGCGCCATCGCCCAGCTCGAGCGCGACCTCGGCCAAGCCGCCGAAGCCGTGCGCAAAAAACAGGACGCCATCGAACTCATCAACGAAGTGCTGGCGGACGCGCCGGAGAACCCGCGTTATCTGTTCCAGCAGGCGCGGTTGCGCGGCGAGTACGCCGGTTTCCTGGCGGACGCCGGCAAGTCATCCGAAGCCGTGGCCATGGCCAAGCTCGCAGTGGCCACGCTGGAGGCGTTGCTGGAGAAAAATCCGCCCGCGCCTGGAGCCAAGCTGACCCCGGAGCGCAAGGAATGGGAGGTGCAACTGGCCCAATGCCTCGGTCTCATGGGTCACGCCAGCCAAAAAGCCGGCATGAAGGAAGCCGCCAAAAACGCCTTCACCAAAGCCGCAGGGCATTGGCAAAACCTCGTCGCAGCCGGCCAGCAGGACGACGTGGTCAAGCAAGGGCTGGCCTGGACCCAGGACCGGCTGGAGAAGCTGAAATAAGGAAAGCGGGGCAAGCTTCCCGGCTTGTCCGGTCCTGTTTACCCTAAAAACAGGGTTGATAGTTGAGTGTTGATAGTCCAAAACCAGCGGCCTACGCCGAAAGCACCACTTACCCGGAGAGTGAGTCACTAACGCGGCACAAGTCGCTCATTTTCAGTCTATCAACCATCCACTTTCAACCATCAACCCCGCTTTTAGACCGGTTCTCAAAAAGAATGTCATATTAGTGCTGTACTTTTTAGAAAAA
>CAZNKC010000183.1:0-11849 GCA_964573315.1 uncultured Verrucomicrobiaceae bacterium
GCAGAGTGGCCGGCTCCTCTTTTGAGTGAAGGCTCGCAAGTTCGCCAGCGCTTGTCTTCCCACTCCTTTTCTTGATTTCCTGCCTTCCTCATTCCCGAATTTAGGCTGAATGCCTCCAATACAAAAAGTCTCATGCAAAGACGCAAACGAATGGATTTTTTTGCGTCTCGCCCGCGCATCAGCTTCGCCAGCCGGGCCGGGCAGCGGCAGGATCTTCCACGCCCCCATTGAGAACGGGGGGGTACCGAGGGATTCGACTGCCGATCGAGTCTGTAAACGAAAAACACCCCGCAGCAGCTTTGCGGCCGCGGCGGGGTGTGTGAGTGTTTCAGGATTGGGCGGGAGCCGGATCAGGCGATCTTCGGCAGCTCGAAACCCTTGGCGTATTCTTCCTCGGTCAGCTTGTTGGCTTCCTCGGCGAACTCGCCGGTGAAGCGCAGCGTCTTGGGATCGAACTCCAGCCAGGGGCCGGCGATGGCCTTGTCGGTGTCGATATCGATGGTGTTGGCCTGCAGGTTCTCCACGAAGTCCGCGAAGGTCTCCAGGGCCGCTTTGTCACCACCCAGCCGCTCGCGGATCTCGTCGGACTTGATCTTGGCGCCGAGGCGGTAGGAGACGTTGCCCATGTGCGCCAGCGCGGCGGCATGGTGGCCGTGGGAAACGTGCAGCTCGTCCTTGATGAGCTTGCCGGCACGCACGGACTCGATGAAGTTCAGCATGTGGTCCGGGCCGTCGCGGAAGTCGTCGAACTTGTGGATGGTCTTGCCGTCGTTGTCGTAAGCTTTGGCTTCGGCCACGTAGCCGCCTTCGCAATGGATGAGGTTGCCGATGCGGATGCCCTTGTAGGCGGGCTCCCAGCCTTTCTGCCAGCGCAGCTCGGAACGCGGCATGCCGCGGTTGTCGAACAGCAGCGGCGCGCCGTTTTCGTAGTCGTAGAAAGCGAGCTGGTTGTTGGCGGTCTCGCCGTCGTCATCGTAGCCCCAGCGTCCGCCCAGGCTCATGACGCGCTTCGGCAGCGCGGCCGGATTGCCGAGCGCCCAGCGCGCCACGTCGAGCTGGTGCGGCCCTTGGTTGCCGATGTCGCCGTTGCCATAGGCCCACTGCCAATGCCAGTCATAGTGGAACTGCTCGCGCATGACCGGCAGCACCGGGCGCGGCGCGGACCAGAGTTCGTAATTGACGCTGTCGGGCGGGGCCACCGGGGCGGACACCTTGCCGATGGATTGGCGCATTTTGTAGTTCACGCCGCGGGACAGTTTCACCGCGCCGAGGTGGCCTTCCTTGACCCACTCCATCACCGAGGCCCAGCCGATGTCCGAGCGGCGCTGCATGCCGTGCTGCACCACTTTGCCGTTGGCGGCGGCCTTGGCGGCGGCGTCAACGAGGATCTGGCCTTCCCAGATGTTGTGGCTCACCGGCTTCTCCACATAGACGTGCTTGCCGGCGGCGATCGCGGTCAGGGCGATCAGGGTGTGGTTGTGGTTCGGGGTGGCGATGGTGATGGCGTCGATCTCCGGATCCGCGCAGCATTCGCGGTAGTCCGTGTAGGTCTTCGGACTGATGTTCTGCTTCGCCAGATCGGCGATCTTTTTGTCGATGACGTTTTGATCCACGTCGCAAAGCGCGGCCAGACGCACGCCGGGGATTTTCAGCAAAGAATTGATGTGGCCGTTGCCGCGGCTTTTGAAACCGATGACCGCCACGCGGACGTCACCATTGGCTCCGGCGGCACGGCTCCAGGTCGGCATGGCAGCGAGGCCGGCCGCGCCGGCGAGGGTGCCGCGCAGAAACTGACGGCGTGAGGGTTGCGTTTGAGGCGATTTCATGAAGGTCATGGGTGGTTAAGTTGCGGCGCGCCGCCTTTGACTTTTTCAAGGCGGCGGGCCAAGAAGAAGCTATACGATAACAGGATCGCAAACTTTCCTTCAAGACAAAAAACCGCTAAATGTGGCTTTTGCAGCCGATTTCATGGTCTCCACGCCTCCCAACCCCTCCCCTGCCCCGGCCTCCGGCCCCGAAACCGCGCCCGACCCGCGCCCGCTCGTCATCAGCGTCTGCGGCACTTTTCTCAAGCCCGAGATGCGCAGCATCTACCGGCAGGTCACCGGCCTGCGCCGCGTGCACTCCCTGGTCTATACCCAGAGCCATGAAAACCGTGATCTTTTCCCCTGCGCGGACGTCACCCAAATGACCAAGCTGCACCACCGCACCAAGGGCAATTTCATCGTCCGCTTCTGGTACAAATACGTGGTCCGCCAGTGGCCGCCGCCCGTCACCATCAACAAATACGTCGGCCCCTGCCATCCCTACGACATGCCGGAGCGCCTACGCGCCGACGCGCCCGCTCTCGTCCACGTCTATTACGGCCACAAAGCGGTGCGCTTCCTCGGCATGCTCAAGGACTGGGGTGGCCCCTGGATCGTCTCCTTCCACGGCGTCGATGCCGCCAAGTTCCTCGACCGCCCCGGCTACCTCGGCCAGCTCCGCGAGGTCTTCCACACCGCCCGCCTCGTGCTCGCGCGCAGCCAATCCCTGCTCGACCGCCTGCAAAGCCTGGGCTGCCCGCCGGAAAAACTCCGCCTCAACCGCACCCCCATCCCGCTCGACCACCTCCCCTTCACCGAACGCCAAACCCCGGCGGACGGCGCTTGGCGGCTCATCCAGGCCTGCCGGCTCATCCCCAAAAAAGGCATCCTCACCACCCTGGAAGCGCTGCAAACCGTCGTCCAAACCTGGCCTCGCCTGCGCTACATCCTCTGCGGGGACGGCCCGCAGACCGGCGAAATCCGCGCCACCGTGCAGCGGCTGGGTTTGGAAAAAAATGTGGAACTGCTCGGCTGGCTGGAGCCCGGCGCCTTGCACGACGAATACCGCCGGGCGCATCTGTTCCTTCACCCCAGCGAATTGACGCCCGAAGCCGACCAGGAAGGCATCCCCAACTCCATGCTCGAAGCCATGGCCACCGGCCTGCCCGTCGTCGCCACCCGGCATGGCGGCATCCCGGAGGCCGTTACCTCCGGCGCCGACGGCCTGCTGGTGGCGGAGCGCGCCCCGCAAGAACTCGCCGCCGCCATCCTGCAACTCCTCGGCGATCCCGCCCTCTGGCAGCGCCTCGCCCGCAACGCCGCCGCCACCGTCCGCGACCGCTTCGGCAGCGACTCCCAAATCGCCCGCCTGGAGGATTTGTACCTCGAAGCCATCGCCGCCGCCCAACCAGCAGTTGAGAGTTGAGGGTGGATGGTTGAGAGATTAAAGGCCAATGCTTGGCGTTGAGATTTTTCGTCAATTTATAGAAGATATAGAAGACGGTAGCGGGAGCCGCAAAACGTCCCGTGTGACCAAGCCCTTCTCTCAACCCTCAGCTCTCCACTCTCAACTACACCCAGATGAACCGCCCCGCCGCCGCCCTCCTGCTGCTCCCGCTCCTTCTCCTCGCCGCCTGTCATCCAGCGGAAAAACCGCCCGCGCTGCTGGAGCCGCCGGAGATTGTCCTCCCGGAAAGCGTCCGCTTTCTCGACCCCGCCGCCGCGCAAGATCTCATCGCCAAGCAGCCCCGCCTGCAAATCATCGACTGCCGCATGGAGAGTGAGTACCGGCATGGCCGGCTGGCCGGCGCGCATCATGCCAATTATTTCACCCCCGAAGAAGCCCGCAAACGCCTCGCCGCCCTCGACCGTGACCGCCCCTGCCTCGTCTATTGCGCCATCGGCATCCGCTCCCGCGAGACCGCGCTGATCCTCCACGAACTCGGCTTCCAAGACATCGCCCTCCTCGAAGGCGGATTCGCCGCCTGGTTAAAAGCCGGGCTGCCGGTGACGCGATGAAAAAACGTGTGCCCGTTTTCCAAGCTTCTTCCCCATCCCATCCTGTCAATCCTGCTCATCCTGCCATCCTGTCTAAAAAATCAAACCGGCACGCTCAATCCCCAATCCCGTCAATCCTGTCAAAAAAGCCGATGCACACCGCCGAAGTCACCTGCCCTTCCTGCTTCGAGGTTTTCTCCGTCCCGGCTCCGTCCTTTGACGAGCTTCCCTCCGACGTGGACTACGACTGCGAAATCTGCTGCCGCCCCCTGCGCATCTGGTTCGAGGAGGAAGACGGCGACATCCTCGCCACCGCCTACGGCCTCGGCGACAGCGGGCCTTTCGGGTGAGCGTGCGGAACCATCAACCTCGCGTTGCAAGTCCGGCCAGCGCCTGTTAAACTCCCCTCCATGACGAAGGACAATCCTTTTCCCGGCATGAATCCGTTCCTGGAACGGCACTGGCCGGACGTGCATACCAAACTCATCACTTACGCGGCGGACGCCATCGCCGAGCAGCTCCCCGCCGATCTCATCGCCCGCAGTGAGGAGCGTGTGGGTCTGCACCAGCCCGAAGGCGGCGGGCGTGAGCTGCGCGCCGACGTCGCCGTGGTGGAGTCCTGGAAATCGGGCATCGCCCCGCAGTGGCAACCAGAGACGGCGGCAGCGGCGGGCGGCCTGACGGCCACCCAGCCGGTGCTGATTCATCGGGAAGAAGAAGTGGAACGCTGGATCGAGATCACCGATCCGAATGGCCGGCTCATCACCGTCATCGAAATTCTCAGCCCGACCAACAAAGGCGACGGCGCTTCCGCCTACCGTGCCCGGCGCAACAGCTATCTGGGCGCGCGCGTCAATGTCGTGGAAATCGACCTCCTGCGAGGCGGCGGCCATGTGCTGGCCGCCACACAGAGCGAACTCGCCCAGGCCCGAAAAGCGCAGGGCACCCACTACACCACCTGTGTCAGCCGCGCCGCCCGCCCTCATTTGATCGAAGTCTATGCCACACCGCTCCGGGAGCCGCTGCCCGTGCTGTCCATCCCCCTGCGCGCCCAGGACAAGGACGTGCTCCTGCCACTCCAGCCCTTGATCGACCGCTGCCACCGCATGGGCGCCTACTGGAACGCCGATTACGACCACCTGCCCGGCCCCGGTCTCCCCGCCGACGAGGCCGCCTGGGTCGCCGAATGCCTCCTCACCATCCACGAAACAAAGCAGCCCTCAGACGGAGCATGAAAATAGAGCAAGCGCGACGGGCGTCGTAATGAGAGCGACCCGCCCTCAATCGCCCTCACTTTCCTCCTCATCTTCATCGTCCCCTCCGTAAATATCCAAACTCATCTCAATGCCTCTCGCCCCCAAAGCGGCAAGCGACTGCGCGGAAATCGTCAACCCCTCATTGCCCGCGCGCATGAACAATCCGCAAAACAAATCGGCGTGATGCTTCTTCGTAATGTCCCGCCAAACGGCAAGGTCTGAGGTCAACCGGCTCAATATCTCGTGAATTTGGCCGTCCATGTCCTCCGGTTCGCGGTCGGATGCGCGCAGCCGCCACATCCCGCGCTTGGCGATTCTGACATGACCGGTTTTCCTGCCAACGATTCTCTCACCCTTTGTCTGCGCGTGAGTCGGCGCAGCGCCAAGCAACCTCGTCATCTCATCCGGGACAAGGTCATCGCCGGAAATGCGAAGGGTCACGATGGATTTCTGCAACTGGGCCATGTGGGGGCGCAACGTCAAGGATCAGACGCCGGAGGAACGCCGGTTGCCTGCATCCGCTTTGATGAGTTGCGAATGACTTCATCCAACGGGAGGATTCTCGATGCGCTAATATCTGCGCGAGTTTGCGCGATGAAGTCGTCAAGCCTGCCGCTGTTGAGATCGGACTCGATTTGGGCATCCCAGTCAGACCAAAACTCGTCGGCAAACTCATGCAGCAAATTCCACCGTTCGTCCGCGGGCAGGCGGCGAATGGCGGCTGAAATCTCTGTCACGGTGCTCATCAAAGGGGAGTGTGTCCAGGAATTTAAGAAGTGCAAACCTCGGCAAATTTTGGTGTAACGGGGCAGCAACGCTGAAGGTGCGGCACGGAGAGCAGCGGAGCTGCTTCCGCCGCCTTGTCCGGCTTGAGGAGTTGCTATCGTCATGGGATGTATGGTGCGCATCTCAACTTGAGCAGGCTGATGAGAGACGGATCCATGTAGTCGTATTCATCCGGGATATTGAGCACTGCAATTCGCTTGCCACTCAAGGAATCTCGAAATTTTCGGTTCAGACGATTCCGGTGAGCTGCCTCCATCACAATAATCAAATCAGCCCACTCGACTTGCTCTGTTGAAAGCGGAACTTCAGCATCGTTGTTGAGACCAGCGGAATCCACTTCGATACCCGGATGATCTGAGAAAATAGCTTCTGCGGTAGGGCTTCGAAGCTTGTTCTGAGAGCAAAGGAACAGGATATGCTTCTTCATATTCTTTGCCGGTCGTCAAGGGTCAGGTGCCGGCGGAACGCTGGTTGCCTGCATCTTGTCCGGCTTCCCGGTTCCTGCGTCTGGCGGCCGCTTCACTGATGGCCTCAACAGACTGGCCTTCAAAAAGTGCGCGCTGCCAGCGGGTGTAATCGAAAGGTTCTCTGAGAATGAGAGCTATAAAACGCTCTGCCTCCACGGAACCCAGCGAAGTGGAAAGAGCTGTTATGCCCTTCACGCGAATCTCTGTGTCAGTCATCATGGCTGATTGAAATCGTAATCCACGGGGTTAATAATGGCAAGGTCTGAAATCAAATCGGACTTCTTGAGAATGCCGGTGTCAGTGGTGAGGAATAGAGCACAGCCGGCTTCGATGGCGCACGAAAGGTGAATCGAATCCTTGGGCTTGAACCCAAGCTGGTTCATGCGAAGCGCCCGAGAGACCACGGCATCGCTGGCTGAAATGTCGGCAGAGGCAAGCTCCCTCCAGTGAGAAATGCTAATCCTTCGATCCTCAAAAGGATTGGCCTCGTTCTCAAAATCCATCATGTAAGACCAAGCAAGCCGGAGCACCCCGCTCCGAATTCGCTCCTGAACGGCCAGCTTGGCTTCTGTCTCCAGCAAGACTCTGACCTGTAATTGATCGTCGAAGGGCCGGTTGAAGCAGCAGTTGTCGAGATAAACGAGCACGGATGGCTATTTATTGGAGGGTGTGTGCGAGCACGAGACTGAATCCATCTTGGAGAGAAATAAAGCCTTCGCACCCCCTCACCTTCCCCCGCCCGCCCGCAGCTTGGCGATCTCCTCCTTGATGCGCTCGACGCGGTTTTCCGGGTTCGGATGCGTGTTCAGGAACTCCGGGCCGCCCGCGCCGCCGGAGGCTTGGGCCAGGATTTCCATCACGCCGATCAGTGCTTCCGGGTCGTAACCGGCCTGCGCCATGAAGCGCACGCCGAGGCGGTCGGACTCCAGTTCGTCGTCTCTGCCGTAACTTTTCAGCCGCACCTGCGCCAGCATGTCCGCCACCTGCATGCCGCCCATGCTTTGGCCGTCCGAGAGCAGCAAACCCACGCCGCGGGCGATGCCAGCCCACAGCCCGTGCTGCGCCATTTGCTCGTTGGAATGCCGCCCGACGACGTGGCCGATCTCGTGCCCGAGCACGCCGGCCAGTTGGTCCTCGGACTTGAGCAACCGGAACAGCCCGGAGGTGATGAAAATCTGCCCGCCCGGCAGGGCGAAGGCGTTCACCGTGCGGTCGTCCGCCAGCAGGTGGAAATCGAAAGGATACTCCGTCTGCCGCACCGCCGTGGCCTGGATGAGTTTTTTCCCCACCGCGTCCACCAGCGCCTGCGCCTGGCGGTCCGGGTGCTCACCGCCCATCTCGCGGATCATCTGCGGCGCGGCTTGCAGGCCCATGGCGATCTCCTCCTGCGTCGTGGACAGCGCCAGCCACTGCTGCCGGCCGGTGAACTCGTTCTCAAGCTTGGTCGTGTTAAAGTAGTGCATGGCCACCGCGCCGCCGATCATGAGCAACGCCATCACGATGCGGGGATTGCAACCCGCGCCCGGACGCCTCGCCCGCCCTCCCGTGCCAAACATCCCGCCCAGCCCCTGAGCTCCCAAGGCTTGTCCAAACACCGGATTCCAAAACAACCGCCGCCAGAATTTCATGCCCTCAGAATGCCACGCTTCCCGCGCGCTGGGAAGCAAAAAAGTACCGCCTCGCGCGAGGCGGAGGCAAGTAAGGCGGACGTGTCGTCCGCCCTGTCTGGCGGGCTTCCCAGCCCGCCGTCTCAATGGAGCACTGATCGGCAGGGTTCATTGAGCGAAGTCAAATCCATGGGAGGCAGCGGGCTGCAAGCCCGCTTGACGAGGCGGACGACACGTCCGCCTTACGGCGAGCCTCGCCCTGCCCCCTCATCAACGCCGCAAGCTGGTTTGGGCATGTGCAAGAGACCGGGAAGAACGCGCCCCGGACGCCGTAGAAACTACGCGCCGCCAGCCGCGGCGCTTCCGACCTCCCTTCTCCCATGAATAACTCCCCCGCCCAACTCACCGGCGTGCTGCCGGTATTCCAAACGCCTTTCCACGAAGACGAAAGCATCGACTACGACACCCTGAACCGCGAACTGCAATGGCTGCGCGAGCAAGGCGCGGACGGCGTGGTGCTGGCGATGGTGTCCGAGGTGCTGCGGCTCTCCGGCCCGGAGCGGGAGGAACTGGCGCGGCATCTCGGCGCGGCGGGCGGCGCGCTGGGCGCGGTGATCGTCAGCGTGGGCGCGGAGAGCAGCCACACGGCAGAGGGTTTCGCGCGGCACGCGGAGGCGCACGGCGCCACCGCGCTCATGGCCATCCCGCCCGTGACCACGCGCCTGGGCGAGGACGCGGTGCGGGAGTACTACGAGCGCATCGTGCGCGCCGTGGCCATCCCGGTCATCGTGCAGGACGCCAGCGGCTATCTCGGCCAACCTCTCTCCATCGGCCTCCAGGCGCGGCTGCTGGACACCTTCGGGCCGGAGCGGGTGCAGTTCAAACCGGAGGCCGCGCCCATCGGCCAGCGCCTCTCTCAGTTGCGGGACGCCACCGGCGGCCAAGCGCGGGTGTTCGAGGGCACCGGCGGCATCGCCCTGGTGGACTCTTACCAACGCGGCATCGTCGGCACCATGCCGGGCGCCGACCTGATCCGCGCCCTAGTCCCTCTCTGGCGCGCGCTGGAGGCCGGCGACATGACCACCGCCGCCCGCATCCACGGCCCGCTCAGCGCCCTGGTCACCTTGCAAAACAGCCTGGACAGCTTCCTCGCCGTGGAAAAACACCTGCTCGTCCGCCAAGGCATCTTCAAAAACGAAATCGTGCGCGGCCCGCGCGGGTTCGCGCTCGACCTGGAAACGCGCCGGGAGGTGGACCGCTTGTTTGACCTGCTGATGGCGGCGCTTTGAAGGGTATGATAATAATCCACCCAGCATCCCATGATCCACGACATACACTCCCACGCCTGGCCTTTCCCCGGAGCTTTCAATGACGACTTCATGCGCCAAGCCCGCGCGGCGCGCGCCGGCATGGAGGTGGACCTGACGGTACGGCTGGAGGATTACCGCGCCACGGCCACAATCTCGCCGGAGACACGCACCGTGGTCTTCGGCGGCAAGGCGCGGCTGAGCGGGCTGTGGGTGGATGACGCTTACGTGGCGGAGTACGTGGCCCAGGATCCGGCGCGTTTGACCGGCTTCCTTTCGCTGGACCCAACGGTGGACGGCTGGGAAAAAGAGATGCGCGCGGGCTGCGAGGAGTTGGGCCTGAAAGGCGTGAAGCTGCTGCCGATGTACGCCGGATTCCGTGTCGATGACGAGTGCCTGGAGCCGCTGTGGAAATACGCCGCCGTGCATAACCTGCCGGTGCTGCTGCACACGGGCACGACCTTTGTCAAACAAGCCCCGCTCGAATGCACCCTGCCGCGCTGGATCGAGCCGGTGGCGCTGCGGCATCCCGAGGTAAAGTTCGTGCTCGCCCACCTCAGCCATCCTTATGAAGGCGAGTGCGTGGTGACGATCCGCAAGCACCCGAACGTCTTCGCCGATCTCAGCGCATTGCATTACCGCCCCTGGCAGCTTTTCCACAGCCTCATGCTGGTGCAGGAATACGGCGTGTGGGACAAGGTGCTCTTCGGCACCGACTACCCCTTCACCACCGTGGATGCCACCGTAGCCGGCCTGCGCGGCCTCAACCACATGGTGGAGGGCACCAACCTGCCGCGCTTGAACGAGGCGGAGATCGAAAAACTCATCCACCGCGATAGCTTCGCGCTGCTGGGATTGGAGTGAGCCGCGCGGCGGCAACCTCACGCTCAGAGCCTGTCCGGCAAAAGGTTTGCGATGCTGTTAAGAAACGAGTCTGGAGGGGCGGATTGGGTTTCCCAACCCGAAGGGTTGCAAGCCATTAGCCGGTGGTTGAGCGCAGCGATACCACCGGCAACCGGCAAGCTCCCCCGCCACCACCGCCGCACGCCGGAGGCGTGCCAGCGAGACGCGGCAGTCCCGGCTCTGGCTGATGCGGCAGGATGCCCGGCCCGGCGCGCTGGCTGCCATCCCTTCAGGATGGCGCGCTAAGCAAGGCCGGGGGGGCATCCGCTCCGGTGGTATCGCGCTGCGCGCTCAACCACCGGCTAATGGCTGGGAACCCTGCGGGTTCCAAGCGGGCCAAACCCGCCACTCCAGACTCATCTCTTTACTGTATCTCAGATATTTTATCGGACAGGCTCTCAGAAAAAATGAGCGGGAACAAAGCCCCGCCCTCCACTATCAATGCAAATCCGACGACAAAACGGACATCGGATTTTTCAGCGCCAGATCTCGCGCTTGGGTGATGACGCGCTGCGGGGTGGTGTCGAAGCGGTAGGCGTGGCAGCTCGGGCAAGTGATCGCGCGGGCGACGACGATGGAACCGCAGCCCTCGCAGACTTTGTACTGATCCGGCTGGCTGGCGATTTTTTCCGCCTGCTTGATGCGTGAATCTTCGTTTTCGGAGGGCGCGCTCATGAGGGTGTTGAAAAATCCATACGCGCCCCGCGCGGTTTGCGCAATGAGATTTGTGCGCGGACGACTTCATCCGTGCCGGAGTGCGGATTTCGTGAAAAAATCGGTGTCAAAGCTGCTGGAACGGCTATTCGTCATCTTTTGACAGCAGACTCTCTCATGAACACCCCCAGCACCTTCACCACCGGCTCCGGCGTCCCAGGCAAATTCTTTTCCCTGCCCGAACTCGAAAAACAGGGCGTCGGCAGGATTTCCCGACTGCCCGTCTCCATCCGCATCGTGCTGGAATCGCTGCTGCGCAATCTGGACGGCAAAAAGGTGACGGAGCAGGATGTGAAAAACCTCGCCAACTGGAACGCCAAAGCGCCCGGCGACTACGAGATCCCCTTCACCGTCGCCCGCATCGTGCTCCAGGACTTCACCGGCGTGCCGTTGCTGGTCGATCTCGCCGCCATGCGCAGCGCAGTTCACAAGATGGGCAAGGACGCCAAGATGATCGAGCCGCTAGTGCCGGTCGATCTCGTCGTGGACCATAGCGTGCAGGTGGATTTCGCGGGAACCCAGGCGGCGCTCAACCAAAACTTGGCGCTGGAGTTCGAGCGCAACCGTGAGCGCTACCAATTCCTCAAATGGGGCGAACAGGCATTCGACACCTTCAAAGTCGTGCCGCCCGGCATCGGCATCGTTCACCAAGTCAATCTCGAATACTTGGCCAAAGGCGTGCTCTCCTCTCAACTCTCAACCCTCGACTCTCAACCCGTCTATTACCCCGACACCCTCGTCGGCACCGACTCCCACACCACCATGATCAACGGCCTCGGCGTCGTCGGCTGGGGCGTGGGCGGCATCGAGGCCGAGGCGGCCATGCTGGGCCAGCCCATCACCATGCTGATCCCCGAAGTCGTCGGCTTCAAGCTCACCGGCAAGATCAATGAGGGCATCACCGCCACCGACCTGGTTCTGACGGTCACCGAGATGCTGCGCAAGAAGGGCGTGGTCGGCAAGTTCGTCGAATTCTATGGCCCCGGCCTCGATTACCTGTCGCTGG
>CAZNKC010000184.1:0-11833 GCA_964573315.1 uncultured Verrucomicrobiaceae bacterium
ACATCGACGAAGTGCCGCAGTTCTGGAACGTGCTCAAGGGCGACATGAGCCTCGTCGGCCCGCGCCCCGAGCGCCCGGAGCTGATCCAGAACTTCAAGCACGAAATCCCCCACTACAACGCCCGCCACCACGCCAAGCCAGGCATGACCGGCTGGGCGCAAATCAACGGCCTGCGCGGCGACACCGACCTGGCCGAGCGCATCAAATACGACCTCTGGTACATGGAGAACTGGAGCCTCTTCCTCGACTTTCAGATCATGTTCCTGACCTTCTTCAAGCGCGACAACGCCTATTAATCCTGACCCCGACCCCGCCGCCGTTTATGAGCAGCAGCCCGTCTCCCACCGCCGCCGCCGTCGCCTTCACCGTCTTCACGCCGGCGTACAACCGGCGGCACACGCTGCATCGCGCCTATCAAAGCCTGCGCGTGCAGACCTGCCGGGACTTCGAGTGGCTTATCGTCGATGACGGCTCCGAGGACGGCACCGAGGCGCTCGTCCGGCAGTGGCAGAGCGAGGGCAGCGTACCGCTGCGCTACATCCGCCGGCCGCATCGCGGCGCGCATCACGCGCACCAGACCTGCCTCGCCGAAGCGCGCGGCGAACTCATCATCAAGCTCGACTCCGACGACGGCTGCGTGCCCGAAGCTCTGGAAAACCTCCTCCGCCACTGGCACGCCATCCCCGCCGCGGAACGCCCCGCCTACGCCGGCGTCACCGCCCTCTGCCAGGACGAGCGCGGCCAACTCGTCGGCACCCCCTTCCCCCAATCCCCGCTCGACTGCACCGCCGCCGAGCTGGAGTACGTCCACAAAACGCGCGGCGAGAAATGGGGCTGCGTGCGCGCTGACGTGCTGCGCCGATACCCCTACCCGGAGGACGTGCCCGGCCACTTCATCCCGGAGTCCTACCTCTGGAGCCAGATTTCCCGCTGCTACAAAACCCGCCACGTCAACGAAGTGCTGCGCGTCTATTGGACGGACGCGCCCAGCCTCGTCCATGGCCACCCCGATCCCCGCCGCAACGCCGCCGGCCATCGCCTCATGTTCCAGATGGTGCTCAACAATGAAGCCCGCTGGTTCCCGCGCGCCCCGCTGCGCCTGCTGCGCGCCGCCGCGCAATACGCGCGCTTCGCCGCGCTGTCCGGCCACGGCCTGGCGGCGCAATGGAGCGGACTCAGTGACACCGGCGCGCGCCTGCTCTGGCTGGCCGCCCTGCCCGCCGCCGCCATCCTCCTGCTGCGGGATTCTTGGCGCGGACAAAAAACACCCGCGCGCTCAGCCGCCATCCAGCCATTGGCCGCGCGTCTTTGAGCACATGCACCTCAGCGTCAGTTCCCGCTGTCTGCACGGCTGCCGCGCGGGGTGGCGGTGGTGAGCGAATCGGCGGCAGGCTGCGGGCGCACCGCTTTGATGTGCCGCGCGTCGTCCGCGTAACCGCCCGAGAAGTGGCGGCTGAGAAGCAGGGAGGAATCCGACGCCGAAGCATCATCGGGATCGGAAGCGAGGATCATGATCGCATCCGTCGAGAACCCCTCGCCGAAGCCGAGATCCGAGCCCGTTTCTTGGGCGGCGATTTCGGGTTTGGCGAAGGAAATTTTTTCGACGGGCATCAGCCACCACGCCGCCGCCATCACGGCAACCGCGGCCGCAGCCGCGATACCCCATTTCGGGGCCGCGTAGTTTTCCCAATACATGGACGCCCGCTCCCACAAAAGACCGCGCGCGCTTTGCTTCAGCAGTTCCGAGCGCTGTCTCTCATGGAAGGCGGCGATGAAATCTTCGACAAAATCGTCAGCCGGCTTCTCGTGCCTTTTCAGGCGCAGCAACTGCTGGACTGGTGTGAGTTCACTGGGGTCTTCCTGGCTCATGACGATTTAGTGCGGTTTATTTAATGAAGTCTTCGAGATGATTTTGCAGTTGGCGATGCGCATAAAACAAACGTGATCTGACAGTGCCTTCGGACACACCTAGAATCTTGCTGATCTCGGCGTGCTGAAGCCCTTGAATGTCGTACAAGGTCACCACTGTCCGATGATCTTCGGACAGACTCATCATGGCCTCGTTCAATCTTTTTTGCAGTTCGTGAATGTTGACGTCGCGCAGCGTGCCGCCATTTGCCGTGGTGATTTTGATGAACTCCGGATCGTTCTCGATGCCTGTATCTACATCGTCAAGACTGACTTTATGGTAGCGCCCGCGCTTCTTGAGAAAATTGAGTGTCATGTTCACGGCGATCGAATAAATCCAGGTGTAAAACGAAGACCTGCCCATGAAACGCTTGAGGGAGCGGTAAGCTTTGGCAAAAACATCCTGGAGCAAATCCGCCGTGTCCTCCCGGTTGGAAGTCATGTTGTAAATCAATCCGTAAAGCTTCGGCGTGTAGCGCCGCACCAACTCGTCGAAAGCGCGCGTGTCTCCCTCCTGGGCGAGAGACACCAGCTCGTTGTCAGACGCTGATTCGTAGTTGGTTTTGGTATCTGTCATGCACGCTGCGTCCCGCCCAAGTTGATGCCATCAGCCCGTGAGGGATGTCTATGAAACCACCGTTTGGCCGTCACTCAAGCGTTTTCGAGAACCGGAGAGCGGATGCCCCTCCATCCACTCTCCGCGGCGCGAGCCGCCGGCTCGCTGCTTGGAAGGGCCGATTCACTCAAGGCAGGCTGGAAGTCTGCGCCACACTTTTCGCGCTTGTGCCCGCCGTGGATGCGGCTATAGAAACCCCGTCAGGGGCCGTGGATGGCGAGCTTGCGAACCCCGCCAGGTCCTGACGGAAGCAACGGCAGCATGCCTTTCCATGCCGCGGTCCCCTGGCATTTTTTTCGCTCACACGCGGATGACGATCTTGCCCACATGCCGCCCGGACTCCAGCCGGCGCAGCGCGGCGTGAGCTTCCTCGAAGGGAAAAACAGCATCGATGATCGGACGCAGCCCGGTTTGGTCCAGATGCGCCACCACATCCGTCAGCATCGCGCGCGAACCAACGTAGATGCCGTCCAGCCGGATGCCCTTGCGCAGGATTTGTACGGTCTGGACGGCCCCGGCGGTGCCGGTCAGCACGCCGATGAGCGCGATGTGACCGCCGAAACGCGCCGCCTGGAGGGAGCGGTTCAGCGTCTCCGGCCCGCCGATCTCCACGACGTGATCCACCCCCGCGCCGCCGGTCTGCTCCTGCACCCAGGCCGCCCAATCCGGGTTTTCCTTGTAGTTGCAGACCGCCTCCGCGCCGAGATCGCGCAGGCGCGCGGCTTTTTCCCCGGAACTGGTGATGGCCAGCACGCGCGCGCCGTGCCGTGCCGCGAATTGCAGCGCGAAAATGGACACCCCGCCCGTGCCCTGGATGAGCACGCTGGCGCCCGGCTGCAACCCGCCGCGCACATGCAGCGCGTCCCAGGCGGTCACGGCGGCGCAGGGCAGCGTCGCCGCCTCTTCAAAACTCAGCGTGTCCGGCAGCCGCACCAAGGCGGAGGCCGGCACGCTGATCCGCTCCCGCAGCACGCCGTCCACCGCGCCGCCGAGCGCTCCGGCGGCGTGGGCCTGGGTGAAAGGGCCATCGAGCCAGCCGGGCATGAAGGGAATGACCACGCGGTCGCCCGCCTGCCAGTCCGTCACGCCGTCTCCCACCGCCAGCACCTCGCCCGCGCCATCCGAGCACGGCACACGAGGCACCGGGCCGGTGATGCCGTGAAGTCCCACCACGTTCATGTAGTCGCGGTAGTTCAGGGAAACAGCCCGGATGCGCACCAGCGCCTCCCCCGCCGCCGGAACCGGATCGGGCGCGTCCACGAGTTTGAGGCTGTCGAAACCGTCGGCGCCGGTGATTTGGTAAGCTTTCATGTGACTTGAAATGGCATCCTCCCGCATGAATGACAAGCTTCTTGTGATGGAACAACCCTTGGAGGGCGGGATTGTATTCCCGCCCACTTTTTCGCGGGTGGAGGCGGCGCGGAGCCTGGAGGAAACGCATGCCCAACGGCTCCGCGCCGCCCGCCGCCTCCGCCCCCCACTGACAAATGGGCGGGAACAGAGTCCCGCCCTCCGGGGGGAAGCCGGCGTGACTTGATCGAGACTGTGGAAAAGTACCCAGCCCGAACCGATTTTCGAGGCCCAACACCTGAAAAACCAAGGTGCTGTAAGGCCTGCCCATTTGTGAAAAACCGCAAAGTGACCGGGTTCGCCCGGTCACCGAAGTGAGTCCGCCTGCTCACGTTCTTTTGCTCAAGGTGTCTGAATGATTTGGGATGGCGAAAAAGTTTCAGATTCATTCTTGGAATGCTGCTTTTAATTTTATTATAAAAACGTGAAAAAATGATTCTATATTCTTATTTTCAATTATTTACAAATAATATATTTTAATGATTTTTGAATCTCCACAGCACTTGCCCGCAAGCGGCGAAATTCACCCCGATCCTGCTTTTTTTGGCGTTCCACGCCGGTTTTATCAGAGTTCCATGATCGGCCGGAATCCGCTTGATTCTTAAGCGCCGAAATCCCCTTTTCTCGAAAACGAGAGCTGCCATCAGGCGCGCAAAACGCTCCTGCCCCGCCCTGATGACAACCTGTGAATAAGTTGTCAAAAAGCCCCGTCCTGCCCCGTGGAACAAGCTTCAATCCTCCGTCTTCTCGTCAGCCTCCGGCTCACGCTCGGTGAAGCGCATGGCGTAATCGATGAAGCGCAGATGCACGTCACCCGTGGGGCCGTTGCGGTTTTTGGCCATGATGAGCACGGCCTGGCCTTTTTTCGCCTCCTCCTTCTCCTCGTCCTCGACCTCCATCTTGCCGCCGGCGTAGTCGGCTCGGGTCAGCAGGCCCACCATGTCGGCGTCCTGCTCGATGGAGCCGGACTCGCGCAAGTCGGATAACACCGGGCGCTGGCCTTTGCGCTGCTCCACGGAGCGGTTGAGCTGGGCCAGCACCAGGATCGGCACGTCCAGCTCCTTGGCCAGCCCTTTCAGGCCGGCGGAGATTTCGGCGATCTCGATCTGGCGGTTGTCCTTGGCGCGGCGGGAACCGGAGGTCAGCAGTTGCAGGTAGTCGATGGCGATCATCTTGATGCCATACTGCTTCTTGAGGCGGCGGGCTTTGGCGCGCAGCTCCATGACATCGAGACCGGGCGTTTCGTCGATGAAGATTTGAGATCGCTGCAAATCCTTGACGGCCTTGGTCAGCGCGTCGGTTTGAGTGCGCGTGAGCACGCCGCGCGAAAGATCCTGCATCGAAAGCGTGGCGCGGGAGACGAGCAGGCGGCGCACCAGCATGGCGGCGCTCATTTCCAGGGAAAAAACGGCGCAGGGGGTGTCGAGGTCCACGGCGATGTGCTCGACGATGTTCATGGCCAGCGAGGTCTTGCCCATCGAGGGACGCGCGGCGATGACGAACATTTCCCCGCCCTGCAGGCCGGAGCTGAGCTTGTCCAGCTTGCCGTAACCCGTGGACAGGCCGCGCAACTGGCCGGGATGCTGCAGCATGTGCTCGATGGCGTCGAGAGCGTCGTTGACGTGGTGCTTCATCAGGCGGAAGCCGTCCTCGGTGCCGCTCTTCTCACGCACGGCCAGGACGCGCTGCTCGGCGTGGTCGATGACGGTGCTCACATCCTGGTCCAGCTCCTCGCGCCCAAACTCGTAGGCGGAGTGAATGTTCATGCTGCACGCGTGGATGAGGTCGCGCAGCGTGGCCTTTTGTTTGAGGATGTCCCGGTAGTACGTGAAGTGGGAGGGGATGGCGACGTAGGTGAACAGGTCGGAAATGGCCGCTGGACCACCCACCTTGTCCAGCAGCTCCTGCTCGCGCAGAGCGTTGGTGACGGTGATGAGGTCGATGTGCAGGTTTTTGTCGTTGAACTCCAGCAGCTTCTCGTAAATGAGGCGGTGGGCTTCGTGATAAAAACTGGCGGCGGGCAGGGTCAGGCGGCTTTCCCCCAGCAGACTGCCGGGATCCTGGAGCAGGCAGCTCAGCAGCCCTTTTTCCGCCTCCTCGCTGAACGGCAGGGCGCGGTTGATGTTCGCCAGCAACTCCTCGGCGGTGGGTTCGCGATGCTTTTTCCGCCCCTCGAAGCCGTCCCGCCCCGCCGCCTGGGCAGTCGCCGGTGGCGGCGTGGAAGCCGTGGCGGCGGCAATGAAGTTGGATGCGTGTTCGGCCATGATGCGGGAGCGGAATGAGAGGGGGGAGCAGCCTAGCGCGGGTGGCGGTGCTCACAAGAAAGAAAGCAACGTAAAAACTGTTTCAGCCAGGGTTGGCGTGTGAGAAAGCCTGCCCCACAAGAATCCCCAGAAGTCTCACGCAAAGGCGCAAAAAATCAGTTTCTGAAACGTGAGACCCGGAGCACATGCGTCTCGCGCGCTCCAGGCGCAAAGCCCTGCTTGGTGTTTATAAAACCCAGCCTTCGCGCTGGCATTTCGTCCGGGGCTGATTACTGTGGCTCCCCTTTTTTCACACCCTGCTCCCCTTCCCCGACATGCAACCGCCCGCCGACGCCCCTTCCGAATCCGAACTGCTCCAGGTCCGCCGTGACAAGCTGGAGGCGCTGAAACGGCGCGGGGTGGCGGCGTTTGGCGGCAAATTTCCCGTCAGCCACGATCCCGGCGCGCTCAAGGACGCCTTCGAGGAAGGGCTGGAAGTGCGCGTGGCCGGGCGCATCCTTTCCCGCCGCGAGATGGGCAAGGCGGCGTTCTTCGACCTCGGCGACGTGAGCGGCCGCATCCAGGTCTATATCAACAAAAAGGAAGTGGGCGACGAAGCCTGGGAGATGTTCATCAAGGAAGTGGACATCGGCGACTTCGTGGGCGTGTCCGGCAAGACTTTCGTGACCAAGACCGGCGAGAAATCTGTCCACACCGAAACGCTGGCCTTTCTCGGCAAAACCCTGCGCCCGCTGCCGGACAAGTGGCACGGCGTCTCCGACCGCGAGATCAAATACCGCCAGCGTTACCTGGACCTCATCTCCAACGAGCGCAGCCGGGAGGTGTTCGTGGCGCGCAGCCGCATGGTGGCGGCAATCCGCTCCTGGATGGCCGCGCGTGATTTCCTGGAAGTGGAGACGCCGATGATGCAGGACGTGGCCGGCGGCGCGGCGGCGACGCCGTTCGAGACCTTCCACAACGCGCTCGGCATGCCGCTCTACCTGCGCATCGCGCCGGAGCTGTTTCTCAAGCGGCTGCTGGTGGGCGGCTTCACGCGGATTTTCGAGCTGAACCGGAACTTCCGCAACGAGGGCCTCAGCCGCCGCCACAATCCGGAGTTCACCATGCTGGAAGCCTACTGGGCCTACGCGGACTTCGAGCAAATGGCGGACTTGGTGGAGGATCTCATTTGCCATCTGGCGGAGACATTCTGCGGCGGTTTGAAAATCGAGCACAAGGACGAGGAAGGCAACGTGATCCGCACCATCGACCTCACGCGCCCGTGGCAGCGCACGAGCTACCGCGACCTGCTGCGCGGCGTGGACCCGCGCTGGTTCGACTACACGCCCGAAGAACGCCTGAACCGCGCCCAGGAGTTGGGCGTGGAGATCGGCGAGAACTTCGAGGACTACGAGGTGACCCAGCATGTGTTCGAGAAGCTGATCGAGGAAAAGCAGTTCAACCCCCTCTTCGTCACCCACTGCCCGAAGGAGCTGGTGCCGCTGGCGAAGCAGAATCCGCAGGACGATTCCATCGTCGATGTGTACGAACTGGTCATCAACGGCCAGGAAATCTCCCCCGGTTACTCCGAGTTGAACGATCCGCTGACACAACGCGCGCGGCTGCTGGAGCAGGCGGGCGAGGAGATTCAAAAGATCGACGAGGAATTCCTCCTCGCGCTGGAACACGGCATGCCGCCAGCGGGCGGCATCGGCATCGGCATCGACCGCCTCATCATGATGCTCACCGGCGCGGAAAGCATTCGCGACGTGGTGCTGTTCCCGCAGTTGAAGCGGAAATAAGCGGGGCAAGCTTCCCAGCTTGCCCGTTGAGTGAAAGGCGCGTGGCGCGACCGGCTCGGTCGCGCCCAGATCACCCGGCAAGCCAGCGGCTCGCTCCACTTTCCGGCTTTCAGCCGCCGCCTTTTTTCGGCGCCGGGGAAGACGGTCGAATATGCGCGTTGAGCAACGCGAGACGCTGCTCCCGGCTGAGAGCGGCGAGCTTGCGGCTGGTCTGTTCTCCGATCCCTCCGGGCTCAAGCTTTCGCTCAACACCTATTGTGAAAGAGGTCTGTTGCCGGAACGACGTCGGCGACAAATAACAAGCCGGCGGCGCTCCAATCCTGCCCGCGCTTACAAGTGAATCTCCGTGCCGATGCCGATGTCAGTGAAAATCTCCAGGATAAGGGCGTGCGGGATGCGGCCGTCGATGAGGTGGACCTTGCCGGCGCCGCCGTGCAGGGAGGCGAGGGCGGCATCGACCTTGGGGATCATGCCGCCGGAGATGACGCCCTCCGCTTTCAACGCGGCCACGGCGGCGGGGTCGAGCGTGGCGATGAGGGTGGCCTCGTCCGCCGGGTCGCGCAGCACGCCGCGCACGTCGCTGAGGAAGATCAGCTTGGCGGCTTGCAAGCGCGCGGCGAGCGCGCAGGCGGCGAGGTCGGCGTTGACGTTGAGCGTCCTGCCGCTGGCCGGCTCGCGCGCGACCGGCGAAACAACGGGGACGAACTCGCCGGCGACGGCGGCCTGGATGAGGCCGATCCGGCACTCCGTGACTTCGCCGACCCAGCCGAGATCGCCCTTCATTTTCTCGCCCTGAAAGACTTCCGTGCCGGGAACGCCGACGGCTTTGCCGCCGAAGGAGTTGATCTTGCCGACGATGCCGGGGTTGATGACGCGGGCGAGGGTTTGCTCGACGATTTGGATGGTCTCCTCGTCGGTGACTCTCATGCCGTTGACAAAACGAGCCTCCAGGCCGCTGTCCTGCATGGCCTTGGAAATGGCCTTGCCGCCGCCGTGGACGATGACGGGATTGATGCCGACGGCCTCAAGGAAAACGATGTCCTTCAAAAACGTGTCCACCACCGCCGGATCCTCCATCGCGCTGCCGCCCACTTTGATGAGAAAGGTGCTGCCGCGAAACGCCTGCATGTATGGCAGGGCTTCGAGGAGGACGGCGGCTTTGCGTGTTTGCTCGGTGAGAGGCATGGGCGGCTTAGTTGAGAGTTGAGAGAAGTGAGTGGCGGGTCGTTCTCGTCCTCCTACTCGTCCTCGTCCTCGAATCAACGGTCAAGTCGTCAATATCCATACAGCCCACCGAACCCCGAAAAGTGAAAAGTGAAAAGTGAAAAGGGAAAAGGGAAAAGGGAAAACCCTGAACCCTGAAACCCAATTACCCCAGCCCCTTCTGCCGCTTGGCATGAACGGCGGCGGAGTATTCGCTGGCGTTGAAATCGACGTACTCTTTC
Source organism: uncultured Verrucomicrobiaceae bacterium (assembly GCA_964573315.1). GTDB lineage: Bacteria > Verrucomicrobiota > Verrucomicrobiia > Verrucomicrobiales > Verrucomicrobiaceae > JAGRPD01. Next base: position 9,365 of record CAZNKC010000184.1, read on the forward strand.
GAGAGGTCGCTGGTATAGACGATGTGCTCGGCGGCGCCGAGGTTGAGGTCGATGGTGACGGTGAAGCGGGGTTCTTTGACGACTTTTTCCAGTTCGGCGATGGGGGTGTTGGTGGCGAGTCCGCCTTTGCAGGCGATGAGGCCGCCGAAGTAGATGTCGATCAACTCCTCCCGCAGGCGGGCGCCGGAGTAGCCGACGGCATGAATGATGCGGCCCCAATTCGGATCGGAGCCGTTGAAGGAGCATTTCACTAGCAGCGATTTGCCGACGGCTTCGGCGACGCGGCGGGCATCCGCCAGGGTGCGGGCGTTGCGGACGCGGATCTCGACGAACTTGGTGACGCGCTCGCCGTCGGCGACGATCATCTTGGCCAGTTCGAGCATGACCTTGTGCAGGGCGCAGCGGAAGATTTTGGATTCCGCGGAGCCGGAGCGGATGAGCGGGGCGTCGGACTGGCCGTTGCTCATGACGATGACGGTGTCGTTGGTGCTGGTGTCGCCATCGACGGTGATGCGGTTGAAGGAGAGATCGACGGCGTGGCGGACGGCGCGCTTGATTTCATCCCGGGCGACGCGGGCGTCGGTGGTGATGAAGCAGAGCATGGTGGCCATGTTCGGGCAGATCATGCCGGCGCCCTTGGCGATGCCGCCGATGCGGAAGGAGCCGCCGCCGCAGGGCACCTCGATGGCGAAGGACTTCGCCCGGGTGTCGCTGGTCATGATGGCCTGCGCGGCTTCGTCCGAGCCTTGGTCGTGGAGCTTTTCCGCCAGCGGCGCGATGCCGGGTTCGATGCGCGCGACCGGCATGGTCATGCCGATGATGCCGGTGGAGCAGACGAGCACCTGCCTCATGCGGAGGCCGAGGGCTTCCGCCGTGGTCTTGGTCATGAGCTTGGCGTCCTGAATGCCGCGCGGGCCGGTGCAGGCGTTGGCGTTGCCGCTGTTGACGATGACGGCGCGGATGTCCGGCTCCCGGAGATGCTGGGCGGAGACGCGGACACAGGCGGCTTTGACACGGTTGGTGGTGAAGACGGCGTCGCTGTGCGTGGGGAAATCGGAGACGATGAGCGCGAGGTCGAGGCGCTTGACGTCCGGGTTCTTGATGCCGCAGGCGACTGCGGCGGCGCGGAAGCCGCGCGCGGCGGTGACGCCGCCGGGGATGACTTTGAAGGGGGCGCGTTGGTCGCAGGTTTGAGGGACCGGCTTGCTCATGGAAGGATTGCGGGAGACGGAGACGAAAAAGAAAGACTCGGATTTCAAACCTGGAGCAACCCGGTGGTGGCGGGAAAACCGAAGGCGAGGTTGAAATTCTGCACGGCTTGGCCGGAAGCGCCCTTGCCGAGGTTGTCCTCGGCGCTCATGAGGATGACCTGACCTGTGCCGGCATCGAAAGACCAGCCGATGTCGATGAAATTGGTGCCGGCGACGTGCTTGGTGTCGGGGCATTGGTCGCGGCCCAGCAGGCGGACGAAGGGCTGCCCGGCGTAGGTCTGCTCCAAGGCATCGCCGATCTGTTCCGGCGCGGTCCCGGCGGCGAGACGCGCGAACGTGGTGGTGCAGATGCCGGCGTGGACGGGCACGAGATGCGGTACAAAGGTGAGCGGCACGGGACGCCCGGCGGCGATCTCCAGTTCCTGGCTGATCTCGCTGAGATGCCGGTGGCGTGGCACGCTGTAGCTGCGCAGGCTGCCGCTCACCTCGCAGAAGAGCAGCGGGATGCTGGCGTTGCGCCCCGCGCCACTGGCGCCGCTCATGCTGGAAACGTTGACCGGCTGGCTCAGATCGAGCAGCCCGGCGCGCAACAGCGGAATGAGCGGCAGCAGGACGCTGGTGGGATAACAGCCGGGACAAGCGATGAGGCGCGCGTTTTGGATTTCCCCGGCGCGAATTTCCGGCAGGGCATAGACGGCCTCGGCCAGCAGTTCGGGATGCGGGTGGGCGTGGTTGTAAAAATCGGCGTAACCCCCCGGCGAGCGCAGGCGGAAATCGGCGCTGAGGTCGATGACCTTGATCCCCAGATCGAGCAGCGGCTTGGCAAAGGTGGCGGAGACCCCGTGCGGCAGGGCGAGGAAGGCGACTTGAGCGCCGCTTGCTTGGACGAGCGCCGCGTCCGGCTCGATGAAGGCGAGGCTGTCCGCCGGCGGGATGCCGCGCAGCCGCGGGAATTCGTCGCCGAGAATCTTCCCGGCCAGCGCGCGCGAGGTGACGGCGACGAGTTCGATCCCGGGATGGCGCAGGATAAGACGCAGCAACTCGATGCCTGAGTAGCCGCTGGCTCCAACCACTGCCGCTTTGATGGGTGCGCTCATTTGCCGTTCTTGTCTTGCTTGGGAAAAAGGGAAAGGGGCGCAGTATGGAATGGCGGCGCGGCGGGGTCAACGGGATTCAGACCCGGCGAACACGAACGGCACAGGACTTCGCGCATGGAGCGCACGCGTCCCGCGTGCTCTTTTCGGCGTCCTCGCCGAAA
>CAZNKC010000185.1:0-11809 GCA_964573315.1 uncultured Verrucomicrobiaceae bacterium
TCCTCGTCCTCGTCCTCGTCCTCGTCCTCGAAAATCCGAAATCCGAAATCCGAAGCCCGAATTTCCGAAGACAAACACGAGAACAACCCCCTCTTTCTCCCCATCCTGTTAATCCTGCCAATCCTGTCTAAAAAATAACAAAGCCCCACCCCAAGCGCCCCATTTCGGATTTCGGATTTCGGGCTTCGGGCTTCGGGCTTCGGGCTTCGGGCTTCGGGCTTCGGATTTTCGAGGACGATCCTCCATCTCCCCAATCCTGTTAATCCCCAAAAATCCCGTCAATCCTGTCTAAAAAATGCGTCTCCTCGCCCCAGAATGGCTCCTCCTCCTCCCGGCCCTCATCGCCGCCGGGTGGTTCTGGCGCGGTCTCGCCTTTCACCGCCCCCTGCGCGCCTTCGCCCTGCTACTGCTCGTCCTCATGGCCGCGCAACCTGAGACCCGCCGTTTCGGCGACGGCCTCGACCTCTGGGTGCTCGTCGATCAATCCGACTCCGCCACCGAACTCCTCGCCCCCCGGCTCTCCGAGTGGGAAACCCTGCTCAACCGCTCCAAAGGCCCCGATGACCGCCTGCGTTACATCGACTTCGCCACCGAAGCCGTGGCCCGCGGCGCGCAACTCACCTCCGGCCCCGACGGCCAAAAATACTCCGGCCCCCGCCACTCCACCCGCCTCCACAGCGCCGCCCTGCACACCCTTTCCCAGCTCGACCCCAAACGCGCCTCCCGCCTCCTCGTGCTCACCGACGGCGCCAGCACCGAACCGCTCGACGGCCTCGCCGACCGCCTCATCGCCCAGGACGTGCCGCTCGACTACCGCCTCGCCGTGCGCGAAGGCGCGGGCGACTGGCGCATCGCCGACCTCATCCTCCCGCGCCGCGTCCAGCTTCAGCAGGCCTTTCTCATCGAAGCCGTCATCATGGGCGACCGCGACGGCACGGTGTCCGTCGAAGTGTTGCGCGACGACCAATCCCTCGCCACCCAGGAAGTCGAGATCATCGAAGGCGTCGGCCGCCTCCGCCTCTCCAGCCGCATCGCCCGTCCCGGAGCCGTCCGTTTCACCGCCCGCCTCAGCCATCCGCAGGACGCCCTCTCCGGCAACAACACCGCCTCCCAATGGGTCGAAGTCCAGTCCGGCCCCCGCATCCTGCTTTTCACCAACTACGAAAACGATCCCCTCGCCGCCGCGCTCGCCGCCCAGGGCTTCGAAGTCGAAACCCGCACCGACACCGCCCAGACCACCGTCGGCGACCTCACCGGCGCCAAGGTCGTCCTCCTCAACAACGTCCCCGCCTACCGCCTGCCCACGCCCTTCCTGCGCGCCCTCGACTTCTTCGTCACCCAGCAGGGCGGCGGCCTCGCCATGATCGGCGGCAAATACAGCTTCGCCTCCGGCGGTTACTTCGGCTCCCCCGTCGAGCCGCTCCTGCCCGTCTCCATGGAACTCAAGCAGGAGCACCGCAAGCTCGTCACCGCCCTCGCCATCGTCATGGACCGCTCCGGCTCCATGGCCATGACCGTGCCCGGCTCCGGCCTGCAAAAAATGCAGCTCGCCAACGAAGGCGCCGGCCGCGCCGTCCAGCTTCTCGGCGACAGCGACTTCCTCACCGTCCTCGTCGTGGACAGCGAGGCCCACGAAGTCAGCCCGCTCATCGCCGTCGGCCCCAACCGCGGCATCATCGAGGACGCCGTGCGCCGCCAGCAGAGCATGGGCGGCGGCATCTTCGTCTATAACGGCCTCAAAGCCGCCTGGGAGCGACTGCAAAAAGCCGACGTCGGCCAGCGCCACGTCATCCTCTTCTCCGACGCCGCCGACTCCGAGCAACCCGGCGACTACATCAACCTCCTCGCCGAAATGACCGCGCAAAAAACCACCGTCTCCGTCATCGGCCTCGGCACCGAGCAGGACACCGATGCCGACTTCCTCAAAGACATCGCCAAACGCGGCAACGGCCGCATCTTCTTCAACCAGGACGCCAACGAACTGCCCGCCCTCTTCGCCCAGGAAACCGTCGCCGTCGCCCGCTCCACCTTCATCGAGGAACCCGTCGCCGTCAAAGGCACCCCCGGCTGGCTGGAAATGGCCGCCGGCGCCATCGACTGGTTGCCGCAGGTGGACGGTTACAACCTCAGCTACCTCCGTCCCGGCGCCTCCCAAGCCCTCGTCTCCGGCGACGACTACGCCGCCCCCATGCTCGCCTTCTGGCAGCGCGGAGCCGGACGCGCCGCCTCCGTCTCCTTCCCCCTCGGCGGCGATTTCTCCCAGCTCACTCGCGACTGGCCCGGCTACGGCGGCTTCGTCCGCAGCCTCGCCCGCTGGCTCATGGGCGAAGCCATTCCGCCCGGCCTCGGCCTCCGCACCACCCTCGACGGCACCCGCCTGAAAGCCGACCTCTTTTACGACGACACCTGGACGCAAACCATCGCCGAACGCGGCCCGGAACTCCTCATCACCAGCGCCGAACAACCCGAAGCGCGCAACATCCCCTGGCTCAAACTCGCCCCCGGCCACTTCCAAGTCGGCATCGACCTCGAAGACAGCACCCTCGTCCGCGGTGCCGTCCGCCTCGGCGACCACGCCCTGCCCTTCGGCCCGTTGAACATCATCACCAACCCCGAGTGGACCTTCGACCGCGCCCGCCTCCAGGAACTCGCCGCCACCGCCGCCCGCAGCGGCGGCGGCGAGCGCCTCGACCTCTCCGACGTCTGGCACGCCCCCCGCCCCCCCGCCTGGACACCCCTCACCCGCTGGCTCCTCATCACCTTCCTCCTCATCCTCCTATTAGAAGCCTGGCAAACCCGAGCCGGCTGGGGCATCAAACAGTAACATCATCTCCGGCGTCTGGATTGCCTGCTCCATGAACCCGCTTCCACTTCATCCCCATCTATTCGACACCCTCCACACCACCGGAGTCTTGTCGTCAGGCATAGGCCTCGGAACAGCGCTGGCCTGTCATTACGGCGCACCGGCGGGCATGGAAACTTATCTGGCCGCGCAGTTAGCCGAGGCGTGGCCCGCGCTCCACGCGCCCGGTGGCGCTTTCCATCACCCGGCGGTCACCCGGCTCCATTGCCTCACCTTTGCGGAAGCCGTGCATGACACCTGCCGTATCATCCTGCTCCGAGCCACCGAGTTGCATGAGCAGGCCATGCGTCCAGATCTGGATGCCGAATGGATCGCCCGGCTGGACGATCCCACCGCGCGCCTCGCCGGAACCCTGTGCTTGGCAGCCGCCGAACGTTTCCGGCTCCTTTCGGCCATGTCTCCCGGCGACTGGACTGCGGAAACCGCCGCCCACTGCTCCCGTCAGCAGTCTGCGGCCCAAGTTTGCTCACTGTCCGCTTTGCACCTTTACGACCTGAGCTATCGGATCGCCGCTCTCTGGACGGCTGACTTTGAAGCCGCGCTCGCCAGCGATCCGCTCGTCACCGTGACGGAAGCCTTCTCCATCAATTTCCTCAACACTTTTTTCGAATGTTATCTCGCATTGCTGGGCCTGAATCTTCCATCCTTGCAGCCTGCGGGGAGCGAACTCGAACACAAACTCCAACACCTCCTCGCCATCACGCCCGTGCCGCGTTCCATGCAGGGGCGCAAACCTGTGGCCCGCTGGGCCAGCGAGCATGCCCTCAAAGAAATCAAGTGGCTCCACACAAAGGGACTGTCCCTCCTTGATCTGCCTTTGCCACCGCTTTCAAATGAGGATCAGGGCGACATGGAGCGCCGCCTCTACTCGCACCGGGGACAGAGTTTTGACCTTCTTCAAGTGGCTCGCAAACTTCCCAGGGACACCCGCCACGGCTGGCAGTTGCTCCTCGGAGACCGCCATTTGGAATCGCCAAACTGGCAGACTCAATCCCTCACCTCCGATGTGGAATCGTTCGTTCCAGAAAATCCTTATCAAGGCTGTGCTTCTCTTCTGTTCATCCATTGGCTGGCCGACCTGTTCCCCACCGCCGGAACCATCAACCTCCTGACCGCTTGGCTCAAAACCGGAAATTCCACTCAAAAACAATGCGGAGCGCTCCCCCTTGCCGTCCTGTGCCCGACTGAAGCGACGCGGCAACTCCTCGAATCCCTGGTCAAAACCAACCATTCCTATAGTGAGTACATGGCTGAGAACTGGCTGGGCACGATCGTTTTCGTCTGGCCGGATGAGAGAACTCGCAGCTTGCTGGCTTCGATGTGTCAAGACCCTGCTGTCTGGCCGAATCTTCGCGAAACCGCGGTTGATTGCCTGGGCCGCGTTTGGCCCACGGAGGAAACCCGTCATATTCTGGAGGCAGTCGCCTGTGATTTCGAGTCATGCGAGCACGATGAGGGCGGAGAACCTCGCAGCCGGGCCATGAGACTCCTCACGAAATATTGGCCTGACCAGCGCACTCGGGCCATCCTGGAAAAGGTGATTCAAAACGACACCTTCGGCTATCCCACCGACACCGCGCAAGAGTTGCTCAAGGAAACTTGGCCGCTGGAACCGGACCGCAAGACCATCGAATCTCTCCTGGATGGCCCCAAATCGGCCAATCCCTATCCCGCCTGGGATTTGCTGGAAACATTGGCTGCCCACTGGCCGGATAAGCGCACAAAGCAGCGCATCCTCCGGCTCATCACTCCCACGGCAGACAGCCGGATGGTGGAACCCGCTTTGAATCTCCTTTCAAAGCATTGGCGCGACCCCGTCTCCCATGCCGAAATCACTCAAGCCATCACGGACTGGCTTGCCACGGAACACAATGAGCTGGACTGGCTTGGTTGGGGAGCCGTGCGAACCTTGAAATCCATCATGCCCGCCGCAACGCTGCGGGGTTTCTTGGAACGCAACCTCGACCGTACCGCCTATCTCCTGGCGGAACACTTTCCCGACACCCGTACCCGATCCCTCCTGGAAGACCATTTCATCAAAGGAACGAACCGGCCCGGCCCCGATCTGCTGGCCAAATTATATCCCGACGAGGCCACCCGCCGCTTTCTCATCGATTTCGGCCTGACGAGTCCGAACGAGCAAACGGTCAACCTGACCCTGGCCACCCTGGCGGCACACTGGCCTGACGACACCATTCGCCACCAGATCGAGTCCCGCATCCTGGACCCCGGCATGACATCCACCGGGACTCTCATCGAGGCTTATAAAGCCTTCGCGGAACATCCTGCCGCAAAAGACTTTCTCATCCGCGCCATTCAACATGCGCCTTCGGACAGCATGCGCTCCACACTAATAAACATGATTTGGAACACCTATATGGTTTGGGACACCTCTCGCGGCGACTTCGAATGGTTTCACGATGCCCTTTTCGCTCTCGCGCGCGGTGACTATGGCGAACTGCTCGCAAGCCGCTCCTACGCGCTTAGCAGCCTCGCCAGCCGCTGGCCTGACGAAGCCATCCGCCGCTTGGTGGAGAAGCTTGCCGGCCAGCCCAATATCGAACGTACCGGCGGCAGGTGGCCTCTCCTTCTCGAGCAAATCGCGATACAGGCATGTGCTACACTGGCCAGTGTTTGGCCGGATGAACGCTCGCTAACCATTCTGCGCGACATCGAAAAACGCGGATTCCCGCTCTATGACTCCGTCAAAGACTGGCTCAACATCGCCACACAAACGCAAACCCTCGCGCCGCTCCCTCCCGGCCCGTCCTGACAGCATGAAACAGCGGACGCCTCCCCTTCCGAGGCTTCCAATGGTCCGCTGTTTCGACCGCGCCACCCGTAGCTTCGATTGGCAATCGAAGCATCCGCCCGCCTCCGAGCCACCTTCACTTCTCCAACCGCTTCGCCTGGATGATGAAGAAATACATCTTCTTGGAATCATCGTCTGTCAGGATCACCTTTCCATCATCTCTCGGAATCATCTTTCCATATTCATCATCCTTGTCCAATGCACGCACCAAGGCGGGATCCAGTCCCGTCGTGGTCCGATGACCTCCAAACACCGCCGCTTCGCCATCCCGCAGCTTCACCGAAGTCGATGTCTTCAAGCTGTGAAAAATGGGTTGATTGATCACATTCTCGGAAATCCGAACCTTCCTGGCTTCACCGTTCGCGTCTTTTTCCTCCGACTCAATCGGGCGCCCGTAATTGATGAAGCCTTCAAATCGCGTGATCTCCGCGGTAACCCCCAGGTACATGGTTCCCTCGCCATCCTTCCACCACGGATCAAACTCCATTCGCAATCCGACCGGCCTCATTTCAAAAGTCACGGGTGTTGCCGGAGAAATGGTCTTATCATCCAAAACCTGCGGAGGATCGAATTCTGTCGGAAAAATGAACTCCCTCACCATCTCCATGGTCGCCCGCTGCTTGTTTCGAGTGGTGACGGAAGGCATGCCCATGATTTCCACGCCTTCGACGCCATCGAGAGCGTCCATCAGTTTCTGCACTTCGTCCTCGGATTGAATGCCGATCAACGCCAGCCTTTCAGTCTTGTTTGGTGATACAAGTTTCAGATCCGCCAACGCAGGCGAATCCACCGGCAGGCTGAACACCTTGGCTGAAATATGCACCTGCTGCTCCATGTCATGATCGCTCTTGTTCTCACTGTCACGGCAGGCGGAAAGCCCGGACACGAGCGCCAGCAGCATCGCCAGCGCCGCCGCCATGCTGATGCGTCGCTTGCCGGACCACGGCTCCCGCCGCCGCCCCTCGTCCAGAATCGCTTGCAGCCGCCGCCGCAAGGGTTTCCCCGCCGAGGCCATTGCCAGGGCGAGCGGCAGCCGCGGACGGCGCGCCATCGCCTGAATGCCTTTGACCGCCTCCAGCAAACCCGCCGCGAACTCCTCGCCGGTAACCGCTGTTTTCCCCATCGCCATGTCATCACAGGCCTGCTCGCGCGCTTGATGGCAGGCCCTCAAGTTCAGCCAAGCCAGAGGATGAAACCACAGCAAGATGGCGGATAACGTCACACCTAGAGCTATCGGCGCGTCGGCCCGCACGATGTGAGCCAACTCGTGACGCAGCACCAGCTTCAGCCTCTTCTCGTCCCAATCCCCCGCCTCCGCCGGCAACAGCACCACCGGATGCCGCCACCCCCACGTCATCGGCATGCTTTGCGCCTCTCCCCGCCGCAGCACTTCATCAGGCAACGCCAACCCAAACTCCGTCGAAACTTCCCGAAAAACGGCCCGCAGGCGCGGGTTATCCTCCACCGCGCAGCAACGGCGCAACCGGCGTAGATCGAACGCGGCCTTGAGCAAAATCAAACTCCCCGCCAACACACCACCGATCCAAACGACCGTTAAAATGCTCTGCCAGCCCGTGCTGTTCTTGCCGCCAGTGGTTCTGGGAGAAACCAACACCACATCCGTTGTCGTGGAAAACGGATCAAATGGTGATATAGGGACATCTCCCTCCGATTTCACAATCCTCGCTTGGGGTGTCACAGAGTGCTCCACAACCAGCTTGCCCAAAGGTTTCACCTCCGCCGCAAGCTGGATCAGGCTCCAGCCCGGCATCAAGAGACTCCCCAGCATCAGGGCCGGAATCGCAGCCAGCGACAGCGCCAAAAGAAAATGCTTTCGCGCCGCTGCCATGCGCCTGCTCATCCGGCAGATCACGGCAGCCGCCGCCAGCACCGCCGTGGCCAGCAAAGTCATGTCCGCCAGCCATGCCGGCGCGCCTTGGAGTGAAGGAAAGAAGTTCATGGCAGGTCAGCGGTGTTTGCGGTTGCGGGATTTGGCCTTTTCGATCAAAGCCTCCATCTCCCGGATTTCTTCGGCGGACAGACGGCTGCCTGGAGCGCTGAAGTAAGCGGCCAATGCCTGCGGCAGCGATCCCTTGAAAAACGTCTTCACCACCCGGCTCAGCGTGGACGGCCCCACCTCGGCCGCCGGACGCACCGGCGCATACACGAACTCCCGCCCCGCCTTCCGATGCCGCAAATGCCCCTTGTCCTCCAGGATGTTCAGCAGCGACCGCAACGCCGGCCGGGTGGGCGCCGCCTCCATCTGTTCCAAAATGCGCGACAGCGACGCCTCCCCACTGGCATAGACAATGTCCATGATCTCGCGTTCCCGCCGGCTGAGATAATTAAAATCACTCATGGGCTGATTTTTCAGCCCTAAAGATCCGTCGTCAAGATAAAAGAATGAAAAATCATTCTTTTGTAGCTTCGATTGGCAATCGAAGTCGGTTCCGCGGAAGATTCGATTGCCAATCGAATCTACTTTCCCTGCCTTGAAAAAAATTTCCTGCCACCAATCTTCCTACCCCAAAAAACCCCACCGCGCCGCCTGCGCCCGCAATCCCGCCTCGCTCCGGTTCGTCACCATCGTCTCGGGAAGCAGCCGCGCCACGTCGAGGCGCGACACCTTCACTCCGGCCATCACTTCTTCCCAAGACGCCTGCCGCAGTTTTCTCAACGTGCCAAAGGCCAGCATCAGCGGTAGCGCCGTAGCGTAGCGCAGCTTGGCGTGGCGCAGACGGCAGACATAGCGCAAACCGGCCTCCAGATGCCCCGCGCACACCGTTGCCCAGAATTCCCAGGCAGGCCGCAGCGCTTGGCTGTTGGCGCGCAGTTCGCTGGCTTCTGTTGTTTCTTGGGCGAGCTGGTCTGAGGATTCACGCCCCGGAGAGGCGTGGTACTTTGCTGGCTCCGCCGCTTGGCCGCGCCAGTCCTCCTCCGGCAGATAACAACGCCCCAGCGTCATGTCCTTGCCCACGTCGCGCAGGATGTTCACCAGTTGCAACCCCTTGCCCATGCGCGTGCCGTCGGCGGTCATTTCCTCCAGAGTCACGCCCTCCGCGAACGCCGCTTCCAACTCGCTCGCGCACAACCGCGTCCAAAACTCCCCCACGCAGCCCGCCACCCGCCAAGTGTAATCGTCCAACTCCGCGCGTGTCCGCAAGCTGCGCAACCCGCCGTCCGCCGGGAACCGTTCGATGTCGAGCAACTGCCCCGCGATGATCCGCTCCAACACCTCCAGCACCGCCACGCGCGCCTCGCCGCGCAAGGTCCGCAGCCAGGCCAGCGCCCCGTCCATCCGCTCCATCAACCGCCGCTCCGCCGCGTCCGTCTGCAACGGCGCGAACTCAGCCGCCAGCTTCGCCGCCAGCAGCGCCTCCGCCGCCGCGTCCGGCTCCCGGATCAGCGCGGCAAACGCCCGCAGGCACTGCCCGCGCACCGACTCCGGCACCGCCGCCGTGTCCGCCATCGTATCCGCCGTGCGCGCCAGCAGATAGGCCAGGGAAACCGGCTCCCGCAACTCCTTCGGCAGCGCCTTGAGCGTCAGATAAAACGACCGTGACACCGCCGCCAGCAGTTTGCCGCCCAGTTCCTTTTCATAAACACTCTCGTCATCGCCGCTCATAAACGACCCATGCACCCGCCGCCGCCGCCCGGCAAGCTTGGAGCGCACGCGTCCCGCGGAGTAAAGTGGGGCAACCATCTTGGTTGCCCGTCCGCGCCCCGCCGTGGCGCGAGCCGCTGGCTCGCCGCCCCCCGCTGGAGTCAAGGCTTCAGCCGATCATTCTGGCGGGAGTTTCAAGATTCAAGTTTTCAGTTTCAAGTTCCGCGGCGGCAACCTTCTTGATACTCGAAACTTAACACTCCCTCCCCCCTTCAATGATCGCCTAAAGGCTCCACTCCAACATCCCCTCATCTTGTTAATCCTGTAATCCTGTAATCCTGCAATCCTGTCAAAAAAACGAAACCCACCCCCAGCCCAACTCTTCGAGAACGAGGACGAGCAGGAGGACGAGGACGATTCCCCCCACTCTCCCCATTCCTCATTCCCACCCCCATCCCCAGTTGACCCGCCGCCCCTCCGCTGGAGAATGACCGCAATGATCCACCTCGCCGATGAAAGCACGGGCACCGCCGGGCCAAAGCTCCCGCTGGCCCAGGAAATGCACGCCGCCTTCTCCGAGACCGGCCTGTTCTCCGCCTCGCGCGACTTCGAATACCGCCCCCAGCAGCAGCGCATGGCCGAGCTTGTCGGCGCCGCATTGGAAAAGCAGCACGCCGTCGTCATCGAAGCCGCCACCGGCGTCGGCAAATCGCTCGCCTACCTCCTGCCCGCCGTGCGCCGCGCGCTCGACGCCAAACGCAAAGCCGTCATCACCACCCACACCATCAATCTCCAGGAACAGCTCATCCACAAAGACATCCCCGTCCTCAAAAAACTCGTCGGCGACTTCAACGCCGTCCTGCTCAAAGGCCGCTCCAACTACCTCTGTCCCACCCGCCTCAAGCGCGCCCTCGCCGAGACCGGCGATCTCTTCACCACCGGCGAAGCCGCCGAACTCTCCCGCCTCCTCGAATGGTCCGAAACCACCCGCGACGGCACCCTCAGCGACCTCTCCTTCTCCCCCTCCGCGCGCGTCTGGTCGCAGGTCTGCTCCGAGGCCCACGCCTGCACCCCGCGCCGTTGCGGCCCCGCCTCCAATTGCTGGTATCAAGCCGCCCGCCGCCGACTCGCCGAAGCCGACGTCGTGGTCATGAACCACACCCTCTTTTTCACCCTGCTCTCCTCCAGCGAGGAAAACCCGCCCGGCGACGGCAGCTTCCTTTTCCCCAAAGACTTCGTCATCCTCGACGAAGCGCACACCATCGAAAACATCGCCGCCAAAGCCTTCGGCATCCACGCCAGCGAGTCCAGCATCCGCTTCGAACTCAGCCGCCTCTACAACCCCAAGACCCGCAAAGGCTTCTTCACCCTGCTGGGCGAGCGCGAGGGCGTCGAGCGCGTCCAGCTCGCCTTCGCCACCGTCGCCGCCTTCTTCCGCTCCGTCGAAGCCAACTGCAAATTCTCCACCTTCTCCCGCGAGTTCCGCGTGCGCGAGCCGGAGTTCGTCGAGGACACCCTCACCCAGGACCTGCTGCGCATCGCCAACATCGCCAACCGCGCCGGTGACACCGCCTCCAACGACAACACCAAGGACGAAGTCCACGACCTCGGCAAAAAACTAACTAACATCTCCAACGCCATCCACGCCTGGCTCGGCCAGGAAGAGGAGGGCCACGTCTATTGGGCCGAACGCGGCGGCCTCGACAACCAAATCATGTCCCTGCACAGCGCCCCCGTCGATGTCGCGCCGAAGCTGCGGGAAATCTTTTTTCAAGAAGGCAAAGCCTGCGTCTTCACCAGCGCCACCCTCGGCGTCTGCGGCGACTCCGAACTGCGTTACTTCCGCCGCCGCGTCGGCGCCGACGACTGCCGCGCCTCCAGCCTCGAAAGCCCCTTCAATTTCAAAAAACAAATGCGCCTCTACCTCGTCAAAGCCATGCCGCAGCCCGGTGCGCCCGACTACGACGACGCCCTGCGCGACCGCATCCGCCATTTCCTCGACCTCTCCGACGGCCGCGCCTTCGTGCTGTTCACCAGTTACGGCCAGATGCGGCGCATGGCCGAGCTGCTGGAGGATCACTGCGCCGACCGCGACTGGCGGCTGCTCGTCCAGGGTGGCGGCCTCGCCCGCCATCAGATGCTCAAAGAGTTCAAGGAAGACATCCACAGCGTCCTCTTCGGCACCGACAGCTTCTGGACCGGCGTCGATGTGCCCGGCGAATCCCTCAGCAACGTCATCATCACCCGCCTCCCCTTCGCCGTGCCGGATCATCCCGTCACCGCCTCCCGCATCGAGCACCTCGAGCGCCAGGGCCTCAACGCCTTCACCGAGTACTCCGTGCCCGAAGCCGTGCTCAAGCTCCGCCAAGGCGTCGGCCGCCTCATCCGCAGCCGCAAAGACCACGGCATCTGCGCCATCCTCGACAACCGCATCCTCTCCAAACCCTACGGCCGCGCCTTCCTAGCCTCCCTCCCCGAGTGCCCCACCGAGATCCTATAATGGAGGGCGGGGCTCTGTTCCCGCCCACTT
>CAZNKC010000186.1:0-11783 GCA_964573315.1 uncultured Verrucomicrobiaceae bacterium
ACTCTCCGTTCCACATCCCGCACGCCGGGGATTGATTGCTAAAAACAGAGTTGATGGTTGAGAGGCTGTAAATGAGCGACTTGTGTCGCCAAGGGGACTCACCCTCCGGGTGAATGGAGCTTTCGGCGCAAGCCGCTGATTTTTAGCTATCAACACTCAACTCTCGACTCTCAACTTCCTTTTTCGGTTAAAGGCTCACTCCAGCAGCTTCCTCACCGCCTCCAGCAACTCCTGGGCCGCCGTCGGAGTATGTCCCGTCTTCACCCAGGCCACTTTGCCGTCGGGACCGATCACGACCGTGTGCGGGATGGCTTCGGCGCCGTATTGGCCGCTGACCTTGCGGTCCAAGTCCAGCGCCACGGGCAGTTCCCAGCCGCGCGTTTGCAAAAACGTCTTCACCTCGTCGTGGGGCTGGCCTTGGTTGACGCCCAGCAGCAGCACGCGGTCTTGCGGCAGATCGCGCATCGTTTCCATCAGCTCCGGCAGCGCATGGAGGCAGGGGCCGCACCAGGACGCCCAAAAGTCCAGCACCACCACTTTGCCTTTCGCCTCCTTCTTCAGCGCGAACTTGCCGCCGCCCACCATGCCCAGCTCGAAGGCCGGCGCCTCCTGGCCGACCAGCTTCGCGCTTTCGCCCGCTCCCGCCAAGTCCGGCTCCGGCGCCGGGGCGAACACCCAATCGTCATACGGTCCCGCCCCGCTGTGCGGCGGCGCGGTGGAGAGTTCAATGATTTGCTCCACCGGAAGCCGGCACGAACCCAGGATGGCGGAGCGGCCCTCCACCCACTCCGGCCCCAGCGAGGTCACTTCCAGCCGCACCCGGCCGCCGTCAGCGGTGCTCAGCCAGAGCGTACCGGCCGGCTCGTCTTTCGGCGGCGGCGCGGCTTTCGGCTGTTTTTTGTCCGCATCCTTGGCGGGCGGCGGCGTCTTGGCTTCCTCCGCCGTCCGGGTCCGGGGCAAAACAACCGTCGCCACCCGCGCGCGCGGCACCTCCAGTGTTTCCAGCCCGCTGCGCAGCGTCAGCGCGCGTGAATCCAGCGCCTCCAGCGTGCCGCGCAGCAGATCGCCGTTGGCGGCCAGCAGCAGGTGGCGCGGCGGATCGTCCGCCTGCCGGCGCGGCACTTGCAAGGCCCAGGCGTGTGTGTCCGAGTCCAGGGAGGGACGGGTGCGCGCGCCGGGGAAGGCCCGCAGTGTCAAGTTCCCCAGCGTGCAGGGGCGCGTCTCGTTGCCCCACATGCCGGCCGGCTCCAGGATCAGGCCCGTGCCGGACGCGGTTTTGTCCATCAGATTTTGCCGGAAGGCCAGATTGCCTTTGATGTGCAACTCCACTTGTTTGGCGTTCCATTTCAGCATCACCGGACACGGCTTGTTGTACTCGATGGGCAGGGAAAAAGAGTTCGTCATCTGGCCGGGCCGCTGCGGATGCTCCACCCCGCAGTAAGCCGAGTTGCCGTTGAGGAACACCAGCAGCGCGAGGTGCGGCGACTTCTCCTGCACGCCGTCGCAAAACAACCGCAGCCGCAGCGCGCCGTATGAATCGCCGCTCAACGCGAAATTCAACTGCGTGCCCTGCAAGAACGATCCATGCCCCAGCGCCGCGCCGGCTTGCAGCGTCACCGACCGGCCATCCTCCGCGCGCGTCATGGCCTGCGCGCCGCCATGCAGCAGGGTCCAGCCCAGATCGCCGAACCCCTTTGTCTGCAAGCCGGGGCCGGCGAGTTCCAACGCCCGGATCGCCGCCGCCGGCAGCCTGTTTTGGCCCGGCTCCACGACGAACGGCGTGCGCACCACGGCGTCTTTCGCCTCCCAGGATGCCACTTCCACCGGAATGATCTCTCCGCTGGCGAGATACGCCATGCTTGGCAGTAGTTCCACCACCTTGTTGTCTCCCACGGTTTCCGGCTGCGCGAGCCGGATACTCCAGCCGTCCTTGATCTTTACTGGCGCCGAGCGCTCCGCGCCATCCAGCCGCCAGCGCGGCACAGCGCCCGGTCCCGGCTCCCAGCGTCCTTTGGAAAAAGGACCCTTGTCCGGTTGCAACCCGTCCAGGTGCGAATGATTCGACAACAAAGGCCCCGCCAGCGGCTCCGGCACGTACCAACGCAGCGACTCCAAACCCGCCCGCCGCAGCGTCATCGCCTCCCGCGCCCAAGCCGCCTCCAGCGTCAGCGTCCGCCCGTCCGCGGAGACGATCTTCTCCACATAAAAAAAGGAACCGTCCGCGCAACGCACCCGCGCGCCCGGCTCCGGCACGGTCGCCGCCGCGTCCGGCCCGGCGGCTTGCTTGGCTTTTTTTTCCTGGCGCGGAGCCGCGTGAATCCAGGCCACCTCCTCCAGCTTGACACCCGGCTCCGACCCGGCCTGAACGATGCCCGCCGTGATCCCCTTCACCGCGCCCGCGATCACCCGCCCGTCGAGCAACTCCACAAAAGCCTCCTTCATGGGCCGCGCCATCGGCGGCTCGCCATCCCACTCCCGCGCCAGCACCCGCTCCAGGGTGAGGTCGGAACCGAGATTCACCAGCGTCCAGCCGTTCTCGATCTCTTTTTTCTGCTGCGACGCCGCCGCGTCCTGCCGCACCAACCCCGGTACCAGCGCTTCCGCGAGCACCCCGAACAAACCGCCCGCCGCACGTCCCTTCTCCGGCGTCCGCGTTTGCGTTTTTTTCATCACCCCGCGCACCTTCCACACGCCCATCTCCTTGCCATCCATGTCGTAGGCCCAAGCCCGCCGCGCCTTGAAATCCACGCACAGCGTCACCGCGCAGGCCGGTTCGTGCAGCGTGGCGAACCGCGCCGGCATCCCATCGCCCCGGCCCACCAGCTCTTCCATCCAAGTCTCCAGTTCCACCCCCTGACCCGAACGCCGCAGCTTCAGCCGGAACTTCGGCGGCTGGTCTTTGGCCTCCGTGCGCAGCCACAAATCCAAGCGCAGCCGCTCCGGCAGCGCCAGCGGCAGGGAGATGGCTTGATCGATGGAGCGCGTGCGCAGCATCCCGCCGGGCACGGCCTCCCAGCGCTGGCCCGGCTTGTTGCCGCGATTCTCGTGCGTCATCTCCGTCTCGCCATCCGGTCCGGCGAACAGCAGCGGCCCCGTCGCTTCCCACCGCATCATTTCCCGAACCGCCGCCGCGTCCACGTGCAACGACCCGGCGTGCGCATTCGTCAGCGACCAAGCTCCCGCTCCGAAAGCCGGATCATCCGCGCCGAAAAAAGAGCCGTCCCCCAACCGCAGCCGCCACGCGCCCTGCGGCGTCGTTTGATTCCCGGCGGCGCCGGCATCCGCATCCCAGCCGTGCAGACGCGGCAGCCACAACCGCACCGGCTCCGCCAGCAGCTCCGCCTGCCAAATCAGCCAGCCATCCTCCACGCCCAGCCACCGGCCCAACTGCCTGTCCGCGTGCGGCCACCACAGCGTCTCCGCGGCCGGCGCGCCGCCGGGTTGGGCCAAAGCCAGCAGCCAAGCCGCGCCCAATCCAAACCAGCGCAAGCCGCGCGGCAGCGTCTTGGAGTGCTGCGCTTGGCGCAGCTTTGGATTAGAGCGGCCCGAAGATGCTGATGCGGAAAAGACACGCGCGCGTTCTCCCCGCTCCCGATCCAAAGCGCCGGAAACCGGCGCACTCCAAAACGCTGCCGCGCCTTCGCTGCCCCGTCTTTTCAAATCGAAAGGCGCTCGCATCATCTCACCGTTCATAGATCGGTAAAAAGCGATAGTTCAACGCCAGGGCCAGGAGCGACATCGCCGTGCCGTACGCTCCTCCGTCAAAACCGCCGTCCTCGCGCTGGCTCTCCGCCAACTGCCGCACCGTGGCCGCGTTCCATTTCTTCCAGGCGTCATAATCTCCCTGGAACAACGCCTGCGCCATGTAGTAGCGGAAGTACTCCTTGTAGCCCGACTCCCGATGCTCCAGCCGCGAGGTGATGTGCTTGAGCGTGGCCTCAAACTTGGCATCGTCCTTCATCTTGCTCACCGCCGACACCAGAGTCGCGATGGCCGAACGGTTCATCGACTCCCCCATGCCGCCGAAGCCGCCGGAGTACGCCACCGACCCATCCTTGCCCGTGCTGCGATTCATGTAATCCATCGCCCCTTTGACCACCTCGTCCGGCACCTCCATGCCTGCGTTGCGCGCCGCCAGCAGGCCCATCAGCACCGCGCCCGTCACCGAGGTGTCCGCGTCCGTGCTGTCCGGCGTGTAGCGCCAGCCGCCCCAGCGGTTTTTCTTCTGCGAAGTCGCCGCGCAGCGGATCGCCAAATCCAGCGCCTTCGCCACCGAGGGCGCGTCCTTGCCCTTGCCGGCCACCTCCGGCCACACCAAGCTCTCGTCCACCGCGCCATAAACCTCACTCAAAGCCAGCATGGCGAAGCCGTGGTGGTACATGCTGTTGGGCAGGTAACCCGTCTTCTGATCCTGCTGCTTCACCAGGCTGCGCACCGCGCGGCGGATGTTGCCGGCGTAGCGCCCGTAGTTCGGATCCTCGCCGCTGGCCAGGAAAGCCATGAGGCAAAGGCCGTCCACGCCCGAACCGGAGTTGCCATCCTGCCAGTTGCCCTCCTCCTTTTGCGACTGCGCCAGCCACGCCAAGCCGCGCTCATAGATCGTATCCACCTCCGGCGGGATCTCGCCGCCAAACCGGATCTCCGGCCCCTGCGCTTTTGCGGTGATCGTGGCAGCAAACAGCATCACGGCGGAAATCCGAATGACGAATGACGAATGACGAACGACGAATGATGAACGCGGATCACCGCCCACGGCCCACAGCCCACCGCCTACTGGCTTCGGATTTCGGATTTCGGACTTCGGATTTGCGTTCATCATTTTCATTGCTCAAAGAAAATCATCTGCCGTCCGCCGCCCTGCTTGCGCATCTCATGCTGCTCCAGCACTTGGCTCCAGTAATGCCCGCCGCGCTGGTTGACACAGTTTTCCCAGAGCTGCATTTGACGCTCCCCGAACACCTTTTTGAGTTCCGCTTCCGGCACGCCCGCAGCCGGCACGGACAAATAATAGGACTGCAAAAACCACGGCGCCCGCTCGCCCCAGCCGGCAAACATCTGCTCGATATCCTGGCCGTATTTTTCCATCACTTCCGTCAGCAGCCCCGCCAGCTTGTCGTGCTGCGCCGTGGTCAATCCTCCCAACTCTTTGTCCAGCAGAGCCAGCAGCAGCGCCACCATCGCCTCGTGCCGCCGCTTGAGCGTCGCCTCCTGGAATTTTTTCAGCGCCGTTTTCTGCTCTTCGTTCAGAAGCGCGCCCAACGACTTGTCGAACAGCGTTTTCTCGCCCCGGTTCGAATAAAACGAGTAACCGCCCACCCCCTTGAGGCGCTGCCGGATATTCTGCGGCGTGGCGCCTTCCATCTGGCCGCGAATGTAGCGCGCTTGGTTTTGACGATGCTCCTCCACCCGCTCCTGCAAAGTGCCCTTGGCCGCCAGTTCCAACTCCGCGCGCGCCGCCTCGTCCAGCCCGGCTGCGCGCGCCGCCTCATCCGCCCGCCGCAGCAGCGGCTGCAAGCCGCGCCGCGCGTGGCGCTGCGAATCCGCCGCCAGATGCTCCGAGATCGCCGTCTCCACCTCCGCGTGATCCGCCGGCCCCAGCGCCGGATGGCGCGGCGGCCGTTTGGCCTCCGCCGCGTTTTCCTCCGCCGTTCTGCCGCCATAACCGGAGGCCATCTCTTGCAGTCGCTGAATCCCCTGCGCCCACAGCCGCTCCTGGTGATTGTCCAGCACCGCCGCCAGCTTGGGCGACGCCTGCGGTTCCCGCCACTCCTTCCACGGCTCCAGATAGCCGCCGTTCTCCATCTGCATCCCGTCCACCACCGGCAACTCCGCCGCCAGCGCCTCCACCTGCGCCCGCTGCGCGTCGCTCAACGGCGTCATCATCTCCACGATCATCACCTGCATTTTCCGCCATGCCGCCGCCAGCCGCTCCGCGCGCGCTTTTTGCGCCGCCTCGTAGTTTTTCCGCGCCTCGGGAGGGAGCGCGGCCAGCCATTCGCTCTTCTTTTTCTCGATCCAATCACTCTGCGTCACCCAGTATAAATAATAACCACGCTTGCGCGCTGACGACCAAGTGGGGCCCTTCTGATCGCGGCCATCCAGGAAGAGCCGTGATCTGGCCGCGCAAGCCTCGGCGTACTCCCGCGACCAAACTTCGATTTTTTGGTCCAGGTCTTTGCCCGCCGCTTCATCCTCCACGAACGCGCGCAAACCCTGCGCAAGCGCCTCGACGATCCGCTTGGCCGGCTCCAGCTTTTCCACGCCCGCCTGCACCAGCTCCTCCGTCTCCTGCTTGCGTTCCTCCAGTCGCCGCTGTTTGTCCGCCTCCCACTTGGCGAAAGCCTCCGCCGGCAGCGCCTGCCGCACCGCCTCCGTCCAGCCATCCAGCACCTCCGGCTGCCGGTAATAAGGAGCGGGAAAATTGACCAGCCAATTCGCTTGATAGCCCTCCTTCATCTTGGCGAGCGCCCGCTTCGCGTCCCCTTTTAGATAAGGGCGGTTCAATTGCTGCATGGACTGCTCCCAATGCCGCAGCGCCTCCTTCGCCTGCCGCGGCACGGCCGCATTCAAGACCTTCACCTGCTCCTCCGTCAATCCATGCTCCTCCGCCATCCGCTCCACAATGCCGCGCAGATGCTCCTGGAAACCCTTCAGCCGCAGAGGCCGCGCCGTGTTCACCCGCTCCGCCCACAGTTTCTCCACCTCCGGGGCCAAGGTCAAATCCTCCCACTCGTCCTCCGCCGGCGACACCCCGGCCGCCAAAAAGCAAAGACACCCCACCCATGCCGCCAAGCGGCCAAGGCGGGCGGGGAAAAGGTCCGGGCGCATGGCAGTATTCCAAACCATTTAACGTCACCGCGCCCCGCCGCGCGAGTTCTTTTTAGCGAGGAAAGGCAGGGCGGAACAAGGAGAGGCGGTTTGCAACCGTCCGAGCACCCAGGGCTTACGCATGGGAAATGTAAAATAAGGGAGCCGCGAAAGTAGACGCGTTCGTCAGAACGTGCGAGTGCGGCGCGGCTTGGCCCTCCACGCACCGCAGTCTCATGACTGCTTCTACATCCCTTTTCACTTTTCACTTACCCCTTTCCCCTGCCAACTGCTGCTACCCTGATTCGATTTTCCACAAAAAACCGGCACGATGCCTCACCGGGCGACGTTGGAATTGGCATGAGCTTTTGTTCCTCGCTAATGAAGCGGCTGTTTCTCCTGCTCGCGGCGGGAAGCATGCCGCTGGCCGGCCAGCAGCCCGCTCCGGGGCCATCGCCGGCGGAGCAAGAGTTGTTGCAACGGCTCTTCAATCCGCAAAATCCGCCGGAGGATTTGCAGGCGGCTCTGGAGGCGGCGGCGAAAGCCGGGTTCAGCGGGCAAATCCTGCTGGAGGCGCAAATGCTCTGGGGACTGCGGCGCGGCGACACCGCCATGCTGACCGCGCTGCTGCCTGACCTGGAGCGGCTGGCCAAGACGTTCGATCCCCGGCAATCCGCCGGCATCCGCTCGGTGGAGGAGATGGGCGCGCTGCTAAGCTACGTCAAGGCGCTGGCCGCACGCCAGCAGGGCGACGAAGCGGCGTTCAAGAAGCACATCACCGAGGCCTTCTGGCTGCACCCGGCTTCGGGGCCCTTGTTCGCCCAAGCTATCGAAGGCATGAGACGGGAGAAAAAGATGGCAAACACGCGGCTGGACTTGGACGTGGTGATGACAACCTCCGAAGGCGAGGCGACGACGCTGCGCGACCAACTCGGCGACGAAAAAGCGCTGCTGCTGGACTTTTGGGCGTCCTGGAGCGCGCCGAGCTTGGCGCTGATGCCGGAGCTGCGCAAAAAGGCGGAGCACCTCGGCAAGCACGGCATCGTGGTGGCGGCGATGAACACCGACAACGAAAACGCGGAGACCCTGGCGGACAAGGTGCGACGGGAAAAAGACATGACCCTGCCCTGGCTGGTGGAACCGGCGAACCGGCCCTACTCGGCGGCACTGGAGATCACGGCCCTCCCCGCCATGGTGTTAGTGACGCCGGACGGCAAGGTGCTGTTCCACGGCCACCCGCAAAACCCGGACCTGTGGGAAGCGCTGCGCAAAATCGATCCCGCGATCCAAGCGCAGGAACCGTAAAAGTGGGTCTCTGTGCTCCTCCGTGCCCTCCGTGGTTTTCATTTCCGTTTTGAGGTTGCCCCGTTTTTTGCCTGCAAGAGGGGCGGCGAGCCAGCGGCTCGCGCCACGAAAAAAAAGCGCAAGCCGCGCGCCAATCCCGCTGTACCTGTGCGGATGCGATTTCCAACTTTGCTGCTTCTTTTTTCCTGGGCGCTGAGCAACACGCCGGCGCGGGCCGAGGACTGGCCGATGTGGCGCGGGCCGCGGCTGGATGGACGTTCGGCGGACACCGGCTTCCCGACGGCGGTGAACGCGGACACGCTGGCCTGGAAAACCGAACTGCGCGGCTCCGGGCACGCTTCCCCCATCGTGTGTGGCGACCGGGTGTTCGTGGTAAGTTCCGACGCGGAGAAAGAGGAGCGGCTGCTGATCTGTCTGGACCGGGCGAGCGGTGACACCCTCTGGGAAGCGGTAGTTCTGCGATCATCCTTGGAAGGCAAGCACCGGCTCAACAGCCACGCCTCCAGCACGCCTGCCACCGACGGCGAGCGCGTGTTCACGGCGTTTCTGGACGGCGACGAAGTGGTGATCTCGGCGTTCGATTTCCAAGGCGGCAAGCTGTGGGAGGCGCGGCCCGGCGAGTTTCACTCCAAGCACGGCTTCAGCAGCTCGCCGGTGCTCTACGAGGGAAAAGTGATCGTGAACTGTGACCACGACGGGGACGGCTACATGGTGGCGCTGGACGTGGGGGACGGCTCGCGGCAATGGCGCATCGAGCGGCCCAACAAAACGCGCAGCTACTGCGTGCCCTTGATCCGCGAGTTGGCGGGCCGTCCCCAGATGGTGCTCTCCGGCACGAAATGCGTGGCCAGCTACGACCCGCGCGACGGCGGCGAGATCTGGATGATCGACGGGCCGACGGAGCAGTTCGTGGCCTCCCTGGTGCATCATGAAAAGACCGGGCTGCTGTTCATGACCGGCGGTTTCCCGGAGCATCACATCCTGGCCATCCGTCCCGACGGCAGCGGCAACGTCACGGACACGCACATCGCTTGGCGCACGAATCAGGGCGTGGCTTACGTGCCGTCTCCGGTGGTGGCGGAAGATTTCTTTTTCAGCGTGTCCGACTCCGGCGTGGCGCACTGCTTCGAGGCGGCGACCGGACAAATTCATTGGACAGAGCGCGTGCGCGAGCATCACGCCTCACTGGCGGTGGCGGATGGTCGCGTTTACCTCATCAACGACTTCGGCACCATGCGCGTCATCGAACCGGCGCGGGATTACCGGCTGGTGGCGCAGAGCGAGTTCAAGGAAAAAGTGTTCGCCTCCCCGGCCTTCAGCGAGGGGCAAATCTGGGTGCGCGGCGAGCGGCATCTGTTCTGCCTGGGCGAACGGCGCGCGGCAGTGGCGGGGAGTGAATAGGGGGTCGCATGACCCCCGGTGAGTAGAGCCAAGCACCGTTTCGTTGCGACGAATCCTGGAGGGCTTCTCCCATGCTGGCAGCGGCCGCTTCCGCGCATGGGGCAACAGGCCAAGGAGCGGCGGTTTGTAACCGCCTTCCTCCGTGAGCGCATTGGGCAACCCCTCCGGGGTTGAAACGGCACATCCTATGAGATGACTGTGAAAAGGATTGATATCGTCCGGCCCCCTCCCCGCTGAAGACGCCCGCGCTCAAGGCGTGGGATCTTCCTCCACGGGGCTTCCCTCGATTTCAGGCTCAGGCTCCACGGGCGCGGGCGCAAGCACCTCCACTGGATTCGGAATCAAACGCAGGGCGCCGCTGCCGAAGTTGAAGACGAAATGGCCCGCCGCCAGTTGTTGTTTCTGGAACACGATGCCGGTGAACTTCACCGTCAGCAGGCTGGCGGGATCCGTGTACGTGCCCTTGACCAAGCCGGTCTTGGGATTGACGGAAGCGCTCTTGAGCTGGTCGCTGCCCGCCGCGCCATAGACAAGCTTGTTGTTGAGCAGCCAGTTCACGGAGCGCTCGATCTGGTGCGAGTCCGTCCGCGGCAGGCTCGGGCCGAACAGGCTGAGCGTGGCCGTGCCGGTGGCCGCCAGATCAGGATCGTTCAGCACACGGGTGTTGGCGGGCGCAGGCGTGAAGCTGCTGCCGATCAGGTTCACCGCCACCTGGAAACCTTCCGGATACAGCTTCTCGCGGCCGTCTTGGAATTTCTTCCAATCCAGCTCACCATGGAAATCGCTGACACCTTCTTCCGCGCCAAACACCACGCGCCCGCCGATGCGACCTTTTTCAGGCGCGCTGCGATACAGCTCGCGGTAGAGCTGGAACTCGCCGCCGGCGGAGAGATAAGCGGTTGCGGTCGCAGCGGTGCCGTCGCCCAGCTTGCCGGAGAGCTTCACCACGCCGGCCTTGGAGATGGACAGACTGCCCCAGCCGTCACCGCCGGGTTCGTACAAGCCCCAGCCCGCCTGGCTCGGCAGCAGCACGGTATATTTGCCGGTCTGCGGCGCCGGAAGCTTGTTGGTGTAAGGCGCCCTCGGCAGCCAAGCCAAGGCCGTCAAATCAGCCGTATCCGAGCCCGTCTGGTAATTCCACCGCACCGCGCCTTTCAGGACATGGTCCGTGGTGCTGGCGATGCCGCCCACCAGCACGCTGCCAAGCTGCAGGTCCACTTTCACCGGCAGATTGCCCAGCTTCTTCACCAGGATGGTTTGCGTGAAGGCTCCGGTCTCGGTGATCACTTGGCCTTTCAAGCTGATGGTCTGCCCCTTGAGGCGGACCTTGCCGGTCAGCACCACGCCTTTGGCGCCGAGCTTGCTCACCTTGACGCCTTGGATGGCGCCCACCAGCTCGCCGGTGTCTTCATCGTGCAGCAAGCCGTCGTATTTGCCGGCGTAGAAGCCATCGTTCCAGGCGGCGTATTCGGTGTCCGGCAGATCCAAGCCGTCGGTGGGTTCTTCCAGGCCGCTGCCGAAACGTGAGTCGATCTCCAGAGTGGCGCTCTTGCTGCCGCTGTAACCCGCCTGAGTGATCGCCACCACCACATGGTAGCTGCCCGGCTCGCTCGGCACGGTGGAACTGCCGTTGTAGGTGATGCTGTGGGCGATGCCAAGCGGGTTGGTCGTCACGGTCACCGCCTTGGGCGAGCCGTCCGGTTTCTGGCCGAGGCCGCCGATGGTGATGTCCACCAACAGCGCGCCGACGTTGACCACATGGGTGACCGGAGCCGCCGCTTCGTAATTGTCGTTGCCGGCTTGGCTGGCCGTCACCGTGACCAAGCCGCCGCTGGAGAAGGACAACACCTTGTCCTCATTGATGGAGCCGGAGCCACTGACCGCGAAGGTCACCGCGTTGCCGGAGGCGCCGCCGGTCACGCCACTGAGATCCACCGTATCGGTGATGTCCTTGTCGCCGATGGGCAGGAAGGTGATGACCTGCGGTGCTTTGGCGATCACCAGGGTGCCGGTGACGCTGCCCGTGTAGTTCGGGTTCGAGGCCGGGATCGCCGCTGTCACCGTGTAACTGCCCGCCGTCTGCGGGGTGGTTACGGCAGGCTCGCCCACTTTCGCGTAGCTCAGCTCCGCCGCGGCGCTGTCGCCACTGAAGAGGCCGTCCACCGTGGCGCTCACGCCTGTGTAAACCGCGCCGGTGTAGGTCGTGCTCAAGCCCGCCAAGCTCACCGAGGCCGTCGCCTTGCCGATCACCAAGGTGCCGCTCGTGCTCC
>CAZNKC010000187.1:0-11665 GCA_964573315.1 uncultured Verrucomicrobiaceae bacterium
TAGGCCGCTGGTTTTGAACTATCAACACTCAACTACCAACCATCAACTCGGTTTTCAGCCGATCCTTCACGAGATTATTTCCCCCGCACAGCGTTCAGGAAAAAAGCGAACTCATCGGCCTGGGCTTCGATCACCTTGCGGGTGGGTTTGCCGGCGCCGTGGCCGGCTTTGGACTCGATGCGCATGAGGATGGGCGCGGGGCCGCTGTGGAGATGCTGGAGCGCGGCGCCGTATTTGAAACTGTGCGCGGGGAAGACACGGTCGTCGTGGTCGGCGGTCTGGATCAGCATCGGCGGATAGGACACGCCGCTGCGCAGGTTGTGCAGGGGGCTGTAGCCGCGCAAGGTCTTGAAGTCCGCGGCCTTGTCCGGGCTGCCGTACTCGTCCTGCCAAGCCCAGCCAATGGTAAACTGATGAAAACGCAGCATGTCCATGACGCCGACGGCGGGCGCGGCGGCGGCGAAGAGGGCGGGACGCTGGTTGACGACGGCGGCGACGAGCAGGCCGCCGTTGCTGCCGCCTTTGACGACGAGTTTTTCCCGCGAGGTGTATTTTTCGGCGATCAGGAATTCGGCGGCGGCGATGAAGTCGTCGAACACGTTCTGCTTGCGCTGTTTTTTGCCGGCCTTGTGCCAGTTCTCCCCGTACTCGCCGCCGCCGCGCAGGTTGGCCACGGCGTAGGCGCCGCCCTGCTCCAGCCACACCGCCACGGCGGGGGAGAAGGACGGGGTGAGGGAGATGTTGAAGCCGCCGTAGCCGTAGAGGATGGTGGGCACGCTGCCGTCGCGCGGCGCGTCCCGGCGGCGGATGAGGAAGAGCGGCACGCGCGTGCCGTCCTTGCTGGTGAAGAAATGCTGCTCCGCAATGAGGCCGTCCAGCGGCACGGGAAAGGCAGGCTCCCAAAACAGCTCGCTGGTGTTGGCGGCGGCATCGTAACGGTAGATCGCGCCCGGCGAGGTATGGCTGGACACGGAGTAAAAGGTCTCCGTGTCCTCCTGGCGTCCGCTGAAACCGCCGACCGAGGAAAGCGGCGGCGCGTCCACGCATCCCAGCGGTTTGCCTTCCCGGTCGAAGAGGCGGACTTCGTCATGCGCGTCGGTCATGTAGGAGGCGATGAAGCGGCCGGCGAGGTAGCTGACGCTTTGCAGCGTGTCTTTTTGCTCCGGGAGAATGTCCCGCCAATTCGGCTGCGCGGGTTTGGCGAGGTCCACGGCGATGAGCCGGCCCTTTGGCGCGTCTTTGTCGGTGAGCACGAACCAAGTCTCGCCGTCGTTGCCGATCACGTCGTAGCGGGCGTCGAAGGTGTTGAAAAGCTCGACAAAGGACGCGTTCGCGCCGCGCGAGAAGTCGCGGTAAAAGAGGCCGTTCCGCGAGCCCGCGCCCTCCCAGACGTGCATGAGGAGAAAACGTCCGTCATCGGTGAGACCGGCGCCGAAGCCCCACTTGGGGCGGTCCGGCCGCGCATAGACGAGCCGGTCTTTTTCCTGCGGGTCGCCGAGGCGGTGAAAGTAGAGCTTTTGGTTGAGGTTGGTGTCCTTCAGCTCCTGACCTTCGGCGGGCGCGGCGTAGCGGCTGTAGTAAAAGCCGCGGGAATCCGGAGCCCAGGCTGCGCCGGAGAATTTGACCCATTTCAAGGCGTCCGGCAGCCGGCGGCCCGTATCGACCTCGATGACGTGCCAAGTATTCCAGTCCGAGCCGGACTCGGAGAGCGCGTAGGCGAAGTAGCGTCCGTCATCGCTGACGGACGTGCCGTTGACGGCGACGGTGCCGTCCTCGGAGAGGGTGTTGGCATCCAGCAGCAGCGTCTCGGCGGCGCCGGGCTTGTCCTCGCGCCAGTAGTGGACGCCCTGGTTTTGCAACCCGGCGCGGCGGGAATAAAAGAGCCGCCCGGCGACGCGGCGGGGCAGGCCGTGCTTGTCGTAGTCCCAGGCTTCGGTGAGGCGTTTGCGCAAGGCCTCGCGCTCCGGGATGGCGGCGAGGAAGGATTCGGTGAGCTGCTGCTGGGCTTTGACCCAGGCGGTGGTTTCCGGCGAGTCGAGGTCTTCCAGCCAGCGGTAGGGGTCGGCCACCGGGACGCCGTGCAGCGTGTCCACCACCTCGCCGCGCGGCGCGCCGGGATAAACGAGAGGCTCGGCGGCGTTGGCGGCGGGGCTGGGGTGAGACATCACCCACCCAAGCATCAAAAGGCCGGTGAGGGAAACGGGATCGTTGCCGGGAAGGCGGAATGGCGGGCGCATCCGCTGATAGTCGCCGTATCGTGAAATGAATCAATAGGCGGATTCCGGGTGGACAAATCCGCGCTGGGCGGGTAGTCTCGCCGTGATTCAGCGAAAGGAGCAAACTATGGAAAACGAAGCGCAGATTCCCCCGCCGTCCTCCGAACCGCCTCCGCCTCCCAGCCCGCCGGAGACTGCATCTCCGCCGCCTCCATCCAGTTTCGAGCAACCGCCCGTGCCGGCTGCCGCTGCGGCTGCGCCGCCGCCGGTCCCGCCCGCCAATGCCGCCGCGCCGCAGGAGACGCCCGCTCCATCTCTGCTGACTGACGAAAAGAATTTGGCGATGTTTTGCCATCTGTCCGCGCTGGCGGGCGGCTTGCTTTTGGCGGGGATCGGTATTGGTGCGATTTTGCCAGTCGGCAACATCCTCGGACCGCTGGCGATCTGGCTGTGGAAAAAGGACACCATGCCGCTGGTCAACGCGCATGGCAAAGAGGCGTTGAACTTCCAAATCACGGTGAGCATCGCCCTCATGGCCTGCATCCTCACGTTTTTCCTGCTCCTGCCGATACTTTTGGCCGTTGTGATCGGCATCGCCGCGCTGGTGCTGACGATCATCGGCACAGTAAAAGCGAGCAACGGAGAGCTTTACCGCTATCCGTTCTCGCTCCGGCTGATCAAGTGAGGCTTTGAAAGGACGGGAAGATCCCCCACGTCCGCAGGCCGGATATGAGGGGCGATGGGAGATTGCGGCCTGCCCAGGAAAGCCGGGCGGGCCGCGTCCGCGCAGGCATTGAAAGGCTGGATGTCACGCTCTGCGTTCCACAAATAGCCGTTGGGGCTTGTGCAATAGAGTTGACGGGTGGAGCAGATGGCGGTGCGGCATGTGGTGCGACCGGCTCGGTCGCACTCCACCGGCACGGCGAGCCAGCGGCTCGCCCCACAAGCTACCGCTGGAAGAACCACTAGTGCCATAACATGCAAGGGCCAGCCCCTATTCGGAACTGGCCCTTGAGATGTTTGGTTGTTTGGGATGGCCCCTTTGTGAAAGGGGGCGCATTATGTAACAGCGCGGGCGGACCGCATTTTACCAGCGGCCACCGCCACCGCCGCCATAGTCGCCGCTCCGGCTTTTGCCGCCACCGCCACCGCCGTAGCCGCCGCGACCACCGCCGCCGCCGCCACCATAACCGCCACGGCCCTTGCCGCCGCCGCCGCCACCACCGTAGCCGCCGCGACCACCACCGCCGCCGCCGCCACCACCACCGTAGGCCGGGCGTTCCTCACGCGGACGGGCTTCGTTGACGGCCAGGGGACGGCCCATCCATTCTTTGCCGTCCAACTCGCGGGTGGCGGCTTCCATGCCCTCACGGGTGCCCATGCTGACAAAGCAGAAGCCGCGCGGGCGGCCGCTGTCGCGGTCCGTAATCATGGCGACTTCAGCGACATCGCCGTACTGGCTGAAGAGTTCGCGGATGTCGGCTTCGGTGGCGTCGAAGGAAAGATTCCCGACGTACATTTTGGTGTTGCTCATTTTCGTGTTGATCGCCGGAAGTCTGTTTTCTCTGAACCGGCCCCCGGTCGTCGGGGTTAATCAACACCAAATACGATGACTTAACTGATGACTGCCTTGGCTTGAAAAAGCTTCAGTGTTCCTAGCGGGGACAAGATGCACCGATGGCGATGAGAATCAAGGCCGAAATCCGAAATCCGCGGTCCGAAGCCTGAAATGGCGGATTTGAAACCTCAGGGAACCTGCCCGAGCAATTCCTGGCGCGACGCCCATTTGCCGTTTTCCAGCACGATCCGCGGCACCAGATCCCGCCAGCGCGGGTTGTTTTCCCGGATCATCTGGCGCACGTCGGAGCCGGTCTCGAACAGGCACTCGCGCAGGCCGTCGGTGATGGGCCGCACGGACTTCGTCTCCAGCAAGTAGGCCAGCAGATGCTGCATCGGAGGCTCCAGCTTGGCATCCCGCGCGGTGCGCACCCGGCCGGTGACGGGGTCGCCGCTGGGGTAAACGTAGAGCCGCACTTGGTTGCGGAACAGGCGGCCGAAGGACTCGATCACGCCGCCCGCCAAGTCCGCATACCAAGCGGGATTGAACAGCTCCTCAAACAACGGCAGCCCGAGAATGATGCCAACCGGCATCCGGGTGTGCCGCGCCAGATAACCGCTGAGCCGGTGAAACTCGGAGTACTTGGAGAGCAGCACGTCCTTGCCGAGCGCCTGCAGGATTTCCGCGCGCGCCAGGAAGTCGTCATGACGCACGCCTTCCTCGCCGGCGTTGAGGTTGTTGAGCGTGATTTCCAGGATTTCGAGGTGGTTCGCGGCCTGCGGGCCGAAGTCCGTCAAAAACGCCGCGCGGCCGCGTTCCAGCATGTCGAGATTCAGCCGGGTGATGGGGTTGAAGCTGCCGCGCTTGATGAGCACGGGGCGGCGGTGCAGGGCGTCGGATGCCTGCACGATCTCGCCATCGGCGCGGAACAAGGCGGCGTCGGTGAGGCCGTTCTCGATCAAGGCCAAGGCGGCGAGGCGGTCGTCGAACTCAGCGCGCGGAAAGGCCGGCCCGCGGCATTTGGCCATGTCGATCTCCACGCGCCAGCGGTTGAGGCCGTGCATCAGGCAGCCCAGCAGCCGGCGCAGCGCCTGCCGCTCGTGAAAGGCGGCCCAGGCGAGGTTCACGCCGAGGATGCCCACCGCGTCCGCTTGCTCGCGGTTCGTGTCATCGAGCAGCCGCACATGCAGCAGGATGTCCGAACTCGGCCCGCGCGGCTCGGTCTGAAACCGGATGCCGACCCAGCCGTGGCACTCCTGGTCCCGTTCGTTGAAGCCGCGCGCGCGCACGGTGTTGGCCAGCGCGAAAAACGTCGTGCGCTCTCCGCGCTGCGTGTCCAGCCGCTCCTGGAGGATGTCGAACTCGTGCTTCAGCATGGACTCCAGCCGCTCGCGCGAGACGTAGCGCGGCGTCTTGCCGTAGATCTCGTCGCTGAACGTCATGTCGTAGGCGGACATGGTCTTGGCCACCGTGCCGGACGCGCCGCCGGCGCGGAAGAACCAAGCCGCCGCCTCCTGCCCCGCGCCGATCTCGGCAAAGGTGCCATACACGTTGCGGTCCAGGTTCAGGCGCAGCGCCTTTTCTAGCGTGGTCGGCGGGGTGGAGTCGGGCATCGCGGGGGCTTATTCAATTAACGCTCCGTGCAAGGGGCGGGTTTCTCAAAACACCCGTAAATGCAATGGCGGACTGGTGGATGGGTAAAAAGATTGGGGGTGGAAAAATTTCAGAAATCATGACTTGGAAAAATCTTTCTACCCACCATTTTTCTACCCTTTACCCTAAAAGCGGGGTTGATGGTTGAAAGTTGATGGTTGATAGACTGAAAATAAGCGACTTGTGCCGCGTTAGTGACTCACTCTCCGGGCAAGTGGTGCTTTCGGCGTAGGCCGCTGGTTTTGGACTATCAACCATCAACTCGGTTTTTAGGTTTACCATGCCTCGGCCGGACACGCGGATGCTTTTTCCAGGAGGCGAGGCGCCTCCTGGCCCGGTGGAGCGGCGGGGGCGCCGCTTCTACACCCCCAGCCCGGCGGCGGCCACCAAGGTTTCCCCGGCCACGATCTTGCCGGCGAGGTCCGGTTTGCAGTCGGCGCGCATCTCGTCGCCGAATTTTTTGATGAAGCTTTGCGTCGGCCAGGAGCAGGCTTCGCCGAAGGCGCAGATGGTCTTGCCTTCGATCTGGTTGGCCACGCTTTCCAGCGTGTCCACGTCGTCCGGGCTGGCTTCGCCGGCGACGATGCGGTCGCTGATTTTTTTCATCCACAGGCTGCCCTCCCGGCAGGGGGTGCATTGGCCGCAGGATTCGTGCGCGTAAAAGGCGTTGAGGTTGTTGATGACCCAGCTCATGGAGCGGCTGTCGTCCATGATGATGACGCCGCCGGAGCCGGCCATGGAGCCGCAGGCCGCCATGGTGTCGAAGTCCATCGGGATGTCCAGGAGGGTCAGCTCGCGGCCGTCCTTGAGCTTGAAGGTTTCGTCGGCGCGCAGCACTTTGGCGGAGGAGCCGCCGGGGATGATGGCCTTGAGCTTGCGCCCCGGTTTGAGCCCGCCGCAGAGGTCGTCGATCACCTCGCCCATCGTCACCTTGCCCACTTCCACTTCGTAATAGCCGGGCTTTTGCACATCGCCGGACACGCAGAGGATGCGGGTGCCGGTGTTGTTCGGCGCGCCGAGCTTGGCGTATTCCTCGCCGCCCATTTCCAGGATGTGTTTCACATGGCAGAGGGATTCCACGTTGTTGACGATGGTGGGGCACATATAGAGGCCGAGTGCCGCGGGGAAGTAAGGCGGCTTGATGCGCGGGTAGGGGCGCTTGCCCTCCAAGCTCTCGATCAGGCCGGTCTCCTCGCCGCAGATGTAGGCGCCCGCGCCGCGATGCACGTAAATCTCGCAGTCGAAGCCGGAGCCGAGGATATTTTTCCCCAGGAAGCCTTTCTCATGCGCTTCGGCGATGGCTTGCTCCACGATCACCGCCGCCTGCGGGAATTCCTCGCGGATGTAGATGTAGCCCAGCCGCGCGTTCACGGCGAAGCAGGAGATGATCATGCCCTCCAGCAACTGATGCGGATCCTGGTGCAGAATGTAGCGGTCCTTGAACGTGCCCGGCTCAGATTCGTCCGCGTTGCAGATGAGATAGACGGGCTTGGTGTTCGTGGGCGGGATGAAGCCCCATTTCACGCCGGTGGGGAAGCCCGCGCCGCCGCGCCCGCGCAGGCCGGATTTCTTGACCTCCGCAGTGATGTCCGCCGGGGCCATGCCCAGCGCCTTTTTGAGCTGCTCGTAGCCGCCGTCGTTCAGGTAGCATTCGATGGACGGGTCGAAGCCTTGACGGTCGATGTTTTTGAAAATGAGCCGGCGCTCCCGCGGATGCGGTTCTTTGCCGGGAAGATAGGTGACTGCGGAGGCCATGCCGCATTATCCGGGCAGGCCGGGAGGCGGCAAGGGGGATTTGTGAAAAATTTCACAAGCGCGGCGTGGTGGAGCGATCCCGCTCACAACCACCCCACTTGGCTCAGCCGCCCGGTGAGTTCCATTTGCCGCTCCAACTGCTCCGCGTAGCGGGCGGCGTTGCCGGCGTCCGGGTGGCAGCGGGTGGATTCGTCGAGCTGGACGAGACGGGAGCAGAGGGTGTCGTAACTGACGATCTCCGCGCCGGGCGCGGCGTCTTCGTTGGCGCGAGCGTAGGCGGCCTGGATGGCGGCGCCGAGCGCGGCGCCTTCGGAGGTGGAAAGGGTGACGACTTCGGCGTTGAAGCAGTCGGCGGCGAGCTGGCGCCAGACCGGGCTCTGACTGCCGCCGCCGGTGAGGCGGATTTCGGCGGGGTTCATGCCGAGGTCGCGGAAGCGTTTCAGGCCGTAGGCGAGGCCGAGCGTGGCGCCTTCCACGGCGGCGCGGGCGAGGTTTTCCGGTGTCATGCTGCCGGTGCGCAAGCCGTGCAGGACGCCGCTGCCGTTGGGCAGGTTCGGGGTGCGCTCGCCGTTGAGATAGGGCAGGAAAAGCACGCCGTCCGCGCCCTGCGGCGCACGCGCCACGGCGGCTTCGAGCTGCCTGATGTCCCAGCCAAACATTTCCCGCACCCGCTCGGTGACGACGGTGACGTTCATGGTGCAGACCAGAGGCAGCCATTGGTCCGTGCTGTCGCAAAAAGCCGCCACCTCGCCCTGGCCATCCACCACCGGCTCCGCCGCCACGCCGTAGAGCGTGCCGCTGGTGCCGAAGCTGGCGGTGATGACGCCGGGCTTGATGTTGCCGGTGCCGATGGCGCCCATCATGTTGTCCCCGCCGCCGGCGGAAATGACGACATCTTCTCCGAGACCCCATTTGGCCGCCAGTTCCGGGCGCAGGCGGCCATGCACGGCGCGGCTGCTGCCGAGCGGCGGCAGCAGGTCATGCACGCGCGGGTCGATGTAGTCGATGAGTTCGCGGCTCCACTGGCGGGTGCGGACGTCGAGGATGCCCATGCCGGAGGCGTCGCCGTATTCCATGCGTTTGACGCCACTGAGCCAGAAATTGAGGTAATCGTGCGGCAGCAGGATGGCGGCGGTTTGGGCGAAGTTCTCCGGCTCGTTTTGCTTCATCCACAGCACCTTGGGAATGGTGTAACCGGGCAGCATGGCGTTGCCGGCGAGGGCGATGACGCCGGGCTGGCCGCCGAATTCGTGGGCGATCTCCTCACACTGCGCCTGGGTGGAGGTGTCGCACCAGAGCTTGGCGGGGCGCACGGGCCGGTCCTGCGCGTCGAGCGCCACGAGGCCGTGCTGCTGGCCGCTGACGCCGATGCCTTGAATCCTGCCGCGATCCGCGCCGAGCTGGTCGAGGCACTGGGCGACGCAGCTTTCCACGGCATCGATCCAAGCCTGCGGATGCTGCTCCAGATGACCGGGCGGCAAGCCCTCGATGAGGCCGTAGGATTGATGGCCGGTGGCGGCGATGACGCCGGCCTCCAAATCGAGGACGATGGCCTTGGTGCTCTGCGTGCCGCTGTCGATGCCGAGGTAAAACATGGGTCGGGTCCGGTGGGTTGGCGCGCATAGTGGCGGGTTTCCGTGCCGGATGCAATCCCGGAGGCTGGCGGTTTCTCGGCCGTGTCATGCCGGTGGGCGCCGCAAGGAGCGGTTTATCATTTAAACTGCTCCTATTTTTCCTCGTTTGCGGCTTGCCCCTCATATAGCCGGAACAAACCCGAGTGATCGAGGTCGCCGCCGTTTTTTTCGTGGACGAAGGTTTCCCACTGGCGGCGGCAGTTGTCGAGGGTGGAGGAATGGAAACCCAGGGCGGCAGCCAGTTCGCAGATGAGGCGCACGTCCTTGAGCTGGAGCGTGGCGCGGCCGCCGGGGGCGAAGTCGCGGCGCACCATACGGTCGCCGTGCAGTTGCAGGACGCGGCTTTCGGCGAAACCGCCCAGCAACGCCTCGCGGACCCGGGCGGGGTCCACGCCGGCCAGCTCGGCCAGCCGCAGCGCCTGCGCCACGGCGTCGATGGTCTGGGCGACGATGAGCTGGTTCGCCAGCTTCGTCACTTGGCCCGCGCCGGATGGACCCATGTGGGTGACGCGCTGGCCGGCGGCGCGCAGCACGGGCAGCGCGCGCTGGAAATGATCCTCCGCTCCGCCGGCCATGATGGTGAGCGAGGCGGCTTCGGCGCCTACTTGGCCACCGGACACCGGCGCGTCCACCCAGGCTGTTTTGGCGGCAAAGCGTTGCGTCCCCGCGACGGAGGTGGTGCCAAAATCGACGATCAAAGCCTCCGGATGCAGTCCCTCCGCCAGCCCGCCTTCACCGAAGACAAGCCGCTCCACCACTTCCGTCGTGGTCAGGTTCAGGCAGATCGTGCCGCGGCCGATCGCGCGGGCCAGCTCCGGCAGCGAGGCGGCGCATTTCATGCCCAACGCCGCCGCGGCCACCGCCGGGCCGGGGCTGCGGTTCCACACCACCATCTCCGCCCCGGCCTCATGCAAATGCCGCGCCATGGCCCGGCCCATGTTGCCCAGGCCCGCGAATCCGATCTTGTGTCCGTCCAGTGGCTTGCTCATGCGCCGACTTTGCTCCGCGATTCCGCGACGGGCAACCCAACTCGCTTCTGTAACTCGGCAACTCCCGCGTTTCCCGTCACACGACTCTGCATCGTCAATCGCGGGCGGCGGGTGAGGGCACCCGCTCTCCGCCGCTTGAAAGCCCTCCGCGCCATCCGCCGTTTATCCTGCATACCCCCACATGAAACCCCTTTTGCCAACGTTGACCGTCTTGGCGCTCGTCGCGCGCGCCCTGCCGGTTGCCGCCGCCGGTCCGCCGGACGACCTGCCCGCCTTTCTCGAAACCCACTGCTTCGACTGCCACGACGCGGACATGAAGAAAGGCGGTCTCGACCTGACCGCCTTGACGCTTGATCCCTTGATCTTTGACTCCCCCGACAACCCCGCCTTCAAAACTTGGCAGCGCGTCTTCGAACGTACGCGCGACGGTGAAATGCCGCCGGAGAAAAAACCGCGTCCTGAGAAGGACGAATTGAAAGCTTTCCTCGCCTCGCTCGGAGGACCGCTGCTGAAGGCGGACCGCGCGGACATCGCTGAGCATGGCCGGGTGCGCGGGCGGCGGCTGACGCGTTTGGAGTATGAGCACACGCTGCGGGATCTGCTGGGCGTGGATTTGCCGCTCGCGGACCAGTTGCCGGAGGATCCGGAATCGCACGGCTTTGAGACGGTGGCGGCGGGCCAGCAGCTTTCCCATCATCAACTGGCGCGTTATCTGGACGTGGCGGACATCGCGCTTCAGGCTGCCTTTGACCGCGCCGCGCGCGGGGACAAGCCTTTCAAAAAATTCAGCACACCGGAGGATCTGGCGCGCAAAACACCGGGCAACTATCGTGGCCCGGATTTCCGCGACGGCAAAAGCATCACCTGGCCAATCACCCTGCAATTTTTTGGCCGCGTGCCCGCCACCACCGTACCGGCGGACGGCTGGTATCGCATCACCCTGCGCGGCGTGCATTCCATCAACGCAGGAGAAAACGGCGCCGTCTGGGGCACCCTGCGCTCCGGCGCCTGTTCCTCCAACACACCGATCCTCTACATGATCGGGCTGGTGGAAGCCACGCCCAAACCGCGCGACCTCGTTTATGAGGCATGGATTCAAAAAGGCCACCTGCTGGAATTGAAACCAAACGACGGCACATTGAAGCGCGCGCCGACGGGCGCCACCGGCGGCAATGTCTCCTTCAAAGGGCGCAACTTGGCGAAGGAAGGCTTCGCCGGCATCGCGCATCGCGGCATCGAAGTGGAGCGCATTCATCCGGCGGCGGACCTCGCCACGCTGCGGCGGCATTTGTTCGGCGACAAAGACCTCAAGGAATGGCAAAAAGATCCCGCCGCCGCCGTGGATCAACTCGTGGCGCGTTTCGCGCGCCGCGCCTTCCGCCGTCCGGTGAGCAGCGCGCAACTCGCGCCTTATCGCGAGATCGGCCGCAACGTGCTGGCCGAGGGCGAGCCGCTCACCGAAGCCCTGCGTGCCAGTTACCGCGCCATCCTTTGCTCGCCGCGTTTCCTCGCCTTCATCGAAGCGCCCGGCGCGCTCGACGACCACGCCATCGCCTCCCGCCTGAGCTACGCGCTGTGGGCAAGCCCGCCGGACTGGACGCTCACCAAACTCGCCAACGAAGGCCGCTTGCGCCAGCCCGAAACCCTCGCCTCCGAAATCGAACGCCTACTTGCCGACCCGAAGGCGGAGCGCTTCATCAACAGCTTCACCGGCCAATGGCTGAAGCTCAAGCAGATCGACTTCACCTCGCCCGACCGCCGGCTGTTCCCGATGTTCGATCCCGTGGTGCAGGAGTCCATGACGCAAGAAACGCGCGCCTACTTCGCCGGCCTCATCCGCAACGACCTCGGCGTGACGCA
>CAZNKC010000188.1:0-11611 GCA_964573315.1 uncultured Verrucomicrobiaceae bacterium
CTAACCTTCGAACCCGCCGTGCAAGCCCGCTGGCTGCGAGTAAGCGCCAGCACCGAAGCCACCGCCACCGCGCAGTTGAAGTACGAGTGATTGGGACTGTTGAAGCCTTCTGACGGCTAAAGTTGTCACTCACTTCACCAGTTCCATCAGCTTCCCGTAGCTGTTCACCACATCATACTTCACTTGGTCACTGGTGATTTTGGCGAAGAACTTGCGGGCGCATTCGATTTTGGATTCCTCAATCTTGCGCAGGTCCATGGAGGACATGGAGCCCTTGGTTTCGGCGATGAAATAGACGTGCTTCACCTTGCCAGCCTCGAAAGCGATGGCCCAGTCGGGATTGTAGTTGCCAACGGGTGTCGGGATGGCAAAGGCCTTGGGAAGTTTGGCATACACTACCACCTCGGAGCTGGCGTCGAGTTCTCCCACAAAGGTGCGCTCACCGCCGGAATCGGCGAAGACATAGTCGTAGATGTGCTTGCCGGCTTTGAAGCCCTTGCTCAGATCCTCCTTTTTTTCGGTGAAGATGTCCTTCACCTCATGCGCGCCCGTCGTGGTGTCGTAGGTCAGGTGCTCCACGATGACGGTCGCCTTCTGCTCGTTGATGAGGCGGGCGGCTTCCATGATGAAGTTTTCCGGGTTCGTCCGGTATTGGGAGAAGCGGTTCGGCTGGATGCCTTGCAGGATGGCCGCTATGGTGCGGCGGGTGAGCTGCGTGGCCTCGCAGAGTTTGCCGATGAGGTCATACCTCACGGCTGAGCCGGCGGAGGTGGCGGCGTATTCCGTCGCGTTTTCTCTCAGGACAAAGGAATCTCCGCCGCGGACCTCCTCGTAACTGGCCTCGTCCCGCTGCTCCCCGATGGTGACGGTGTACTGCAAAGGCGTCACTTTCAATTCCTTGTCGATGGCCTGGACGCACTTGGCAATGAGTTCCTCCGTCTGGAAGTCCACGGCATAGACCGCCTTGTGATTGATGCGCTGCCAGAGTTCCTGAAACTCCTTCTTTGCAAAGTTCTGGTTGAGCGGATTCACCCGGGACTTCAACTCGTCCTCGATCTCCGGCAACTGATCCGCGCTGAAGACCGTGTTCACGAGCTGGAAGACCTGCTCCCGGTACGGCTCCAGTTCCGGCGGCAGCGCGGCGAGCGTCCCTTCCTTCTGGGCGATGTGATAGGCTTCCGTGATTTGATCCTGCGCATCGGTATAGTCGTTCTTGACGAGATACCGCTCGATCAGCTTCGCCATCTGCTGCGTCACTTTGACTTCACCCGCCTCTGTCTTGAATACCTTGTCTTTGAAATACTCCTCGTTGGCCTGCCGCGGACGCGCGGAAAGCGAGGCGCTGATGTCCTTCTGCAAGCCGGCGACAAAGTCCTTGTAGCTCTCATTCGCCACAACAGTGAGGACATTGATCTGGTGGACGATGGCCGGATCATCGATGCGGTCGCCGCTCTGGTCACGGCAGAGGCGCATGCCCCGGCCGACTTCCTGGCGGCGGGAGACGGTGTTGTCACTGTGTTTCAGAGTGCAGATGACAAAGACGTTGGAGTTGTCCCAGCCTTCGCGCAGGGCGGAGTGGGAGAACAGGAAGCGCACTGGCTCCTCGAAGGTCAGCAGGCGTTCCTTGTCCTTCAGGATGAGGTCGTAGGCGTCCACGTCATCGGCTTCCCCGGCCGTCTCGCCGCGGATGGCGGCCTTCGGGTTCACGAAGCGTTTGGATTTCTTGTCGATCGAGAAATAGCCCTCGTGCTTTTTGCGGCCTTCCAAGCCGCGGAGGTAGCGTTGGTAGGGTGTGTCCTCCAGCGCCAGCACCTCGCCGAGTTGGCGGTCGTATTCCTCCTCAAAAATGCGGGCATACTCCCCGGCCTCCTCGCCGGCATCGGTGTAGCGGCGGTATTTGGCCACTTCATCGATGAAGAAGAGCGACAGCACTTTGATGCCCTTGTCGAACAGCACCCGCTCCTTCTCGAAGTGCGCCTTGATGGCCTCGCGGATTTGCACCCGGCGCAGGGAGGATTCGTTCACATCACCGGCGGCCCTGCCCTGCTGGATGACGGCTCCATTGGTGAAGGTCGCCACATTGTCCCGGGCGTCGATGTCGGAGACGACAAAGCCGTCGTACTGATCCAGGCCGCCCGAGAGTTCCTGAAGGTTGGCGCCCTTGGCCACCTTGCGGACTTCGCGCTTGATGCCGGTCTTGTGCTTGATCTCCAGTTCGATTCTGGCCTCCGGCGCTTTGGCGGGGGAAATGTCGATGCCTTTCAGGTACAGGTAGGCGCTGGTTCCGGCCAGCCCTTTCACACTGATGCCGCGCACGGCGATCTTCTTCACCAGCTTCTGGTTGTAGGCGTCCAGGGCATCCAGGCGATAGACCTTGTTGTGCTCAGTCTTGTGCGTGGCGGAGTAGCGCAGGATCATCAGCGGGTTGAAGTCCTTCAGTTTCTCCACCGTGGCCTTGCCCTCCATCTTTTGAGGCTCGTCCAAAATGAGGATGGGCAGGTTCTTGGCGATCACGTCGATGGGCTTGCGGCTTTGGAAATCATCCAGTTCCATGTAAATGCGCCGGGCATCCTCACCCCGCGCATTGAAGGCCTGGACGTTGATGATCATCACATTGATGCCGGCGTCCGAGGAGAAGCTCTCCAGGTTGTGGAGCTGCTTGCTGTTGTAGATGAAGGAGCGGACGCGTTTGCCGTAGTCCTCCAGGAAATGCTCCGCCATGACCTCGAAGGACTTGGCCACACCCTCGCGGATGGCGATGCTGGGCACCACCACGATGAACTTGCTCCAGCCATAGGCCTTGTTCAGCTCGAACATCGTTTTGATGTAGCAGTAGGTCTTGCCCGTGCCGGTCTCCATCTCGATGTCCAGATTGATGGCGCAAACCGGCGTTTTCTTGAGTTCCGGAGAGACCGGCAGGTTCTGGCGGCGCTGCACTTCCCGGATGTTTTCAAGAATCTTCGACGGGATGACCAGGGGCGCGTTGGCAAAGCCCGTGCCCAAAACATCCTCCATCGTCGCCTGCCCCTGGGGATCTCCGCGGCCGGGATCGATGGCATACCTGAAGCCCCGGCTCGGCGGTTGCCCCGCGAAGCAATCCCGAACGGCGAGCACGGCGTCCGTCTGGTAGGCCTGTTGTTTGAATTTGAGTTTCACGTCAAAATGAGATTGGGTTAACGAGCGTGACAGGCTGATTATCCTCCAGGCCGACCAGTCTTTCGTTCAGGGCATTGATAAGCCTGCTTGGGGTGACGCTCCATTTCGGGGTGAAGGAATTCCAAGTCTCCCACCTGTCGCATGGGTTCCAAGTGTTCCCGCTTGAGCGCGTGAGCGTTCCGGCCGCCGAGGAGACGCGCCAATTCGGCCGCCGTCCAGGGCTGGAGCATGCACAGCTCCATAATGAGAGGGCGGACGCGGTCTCCAGGACGGGCGCCGAGTTCCTCAATCTGGTCGAGCAAACGAGGCGGCAGGTGGCTTTTCAAAGTACCAGGGTTTGCGGATAAGGTACCATGCCCGCCTCTCAATGTACCATGTCCACCGCTCAATGTACCATGCCCATCTGGCAGGGTACCAAGCTCTTCATGCTGCGGCGGGGTGTTCGCGGCTACTGCCGGGAATAGGGAACCCGGGAGATAATAGGTGGCGGAGCCCTTTCCTTTCTGCTCGATCAGCCGCAACTCCCTCAGTTTCCTGAGTTCCTGGCTGGCGGTCAGCACATCCGAACCGGTGAGCTGGCGCAGGGTCCGGTTGTCAATGGCTCCCTGTTCCCGCACGAAAATGAGCGCGTAACGTTGCGCTTCTGAAAGCTCCTCCGCCACTTGGGCCAGCCAAGCCAAATCTTCCTGCTGCAGGAAGTGATGAAGCAAAAGGCGGCTGGTGAAAGTATTGTTGGCCCGGTCCGACTCAAAGGTGGGCGGGCTGAAACCAGCGGCGCGCATCTGCTCCCGCATGACCCGGATGCCGCTGCCCTTCGTCTCCGCTGTATTGGTTTCATGGAAAATGGCGGCCAAATGAGGATTGCGGAGTTGAGAACCCGGTTCCCCCAAGTTTTCCTCATTCTTCAGGGAAAAGCCTGCGTTTTGGATTTCGATGCGATTGGCATAGCGGATGATCTGGGTGGGACGGTGTTCCCGGTAGGAACGGTGCATTACGGCGTTCACGATCGCCTCGCGCAGCACGCGCGCCGGGAGAGTGGGCGTGTCCGCCTGAATCTTGCCTTCTTTCAACTCGAATCCCTTCGGCAGGTCGTCCATCACCGCGGCATGGGCGCGGTCCACCAGTTGCAGCAGGGGACCCCGCATGTCCACTGTGGTCGAGAAACGCCTTTCTGGATCAGCCACCCACTTGTTTCCAGGAACGCGGATATAATCCACCCGGACGGCAGGCAGCTCCCGGCGGTGAGCCATGCGTGTCCCAAACAGCAGCAGGCCGGTAAGGGTGGGCCTCCACGTCTCGCCATCCTTGCGGATGGCGTTCAGGCTGCGCAGCAGATCGAAATCCGACCAGCCGAGTTCCTCCGCCAGCGGACTCACGTTCTCCCGCAGTTCCCGGTAGTGCTGCACGGCTTCGGAATCCAAGTCGTCCAACGTCGCGTTTTTCAGGATCGCCAGATCATGGCTGTCTCCCTGGCGGCTGCCATAGAAGATCACCAAGTCATCTTCCGTGCAGCGTTGGTCGGTGGAGCCGATGCGCCGCCAAGCGCCGCGCGGCAGTCCCTGGCGGGCGAAGAACAACGGCTTTTGCGCGGGGTCCAATTCACCCACTTCCACAATGATCACGCACCTGCCGTCATGCGTCTCAGTGAAGGCATGAGGCCGCACAGGCAGATTGAACCGCCCCGCGCACCCAGAGGCGATGTCCTGAAGAAGTTTGTCCGGGTGGGAAACGCCGATGATGTCGTACCCACCAAAGAAATCCTCCGTGCTGCGGGTCACTCCCAGGACGATCCGGCCGCCGCCCATATCCGGTTCGTTGGCGAAGGCGCATACAGTCTCGAAGAAAGCATCTCCAAGGCTCCCGGACGCGCAAGCCTTGGCTTCGAGCGTTGGGTGCTCGTCCAGGTCGTTGAGTTCCCGCAGCAGGTCGCTGATCATGGTTCACAGGGACTTCAATTCGGTGGCCGGGCTCAGGAGCTTGAAGATTTGCTCCACGTTGATCTTCACGCTGTCGCTGCCGAAACTGCTGTCACGGAAGACGGCGCGCAGGGGTTTCCGCCTCGCCAGTTCCTGCACCAAGTCCTCGGTGATGTCCGGGTCAAAACAGGCTGCCAAGGCGTTGCCATCCACGAAGAAGACGGTCTTCTTAGCGATGGTTTCCCGGGCGATGGGCAGCGCCAAGTCCACCCCCCAATCCACCAGCACTTGGAAGAGCAAGTCTTCCGGGGTGCGGTCTTCCTTGATGTTGCCGGTGTGGAGCGCCAACTCGCTCTGCTTCACGGCGTCCGGAGTGTAATACACGTCCTTCATGTTGGAGGTATCGATCTTGAGGACGCGGAAGCCGATGTCGAGATTGGGGGCGGAGGTGGCGTTCTCGGCTTTGATCTTGGCTCCGGCGCGGCGTAGGCGCTGTTTTGCAAGATCGGCTATCGTCTTTTGTCCAACTTTGCCAGAGGCACTGTTTTCATTACAGTCAGCAGGCAGTTGGACAAGAATGTAGCGACGATTCCCGCCAGCCAGGTTGAGGTTCATCACTGCCTCACCCGTAGTGCCAGAACCCGAGAAGAAGTCCATAACCAGATCACTATCGCGGGCGCCAATCTGTATAAGATACTCGATCAGTTCTGATGGCTTGGGATAAGGAAACGAAATCCCAATTTCAGACAATTTTGAAGAGGACGCTTGAACGGTGCCCATTCCCTTCAGAACTGTGAGAACATGACTCTGCGTTTCCGCCCTCTGCTTACGCGCGAAGAGTGCACCTGTCTGGGTAAGATGGAATGTCGTCTCCTGTCCTTTTGTGTCTAACACGGGTCGAAACTCTGATCGAATAAAGCGCTCAGCTATGTCCTTTGAACTCCACCCGCTTGTGAGTGTAACGGCATTTAGCGTCTTCCCACCTTTAATTGAAACCTTGCAGCTAAGCTGGGGCCAGAAATCTGGTTTAGGCTCGATAGTGCCTTCGTCGAAGTCAGCCGGGAAACCTTGTGGAATCTCAATCGGGCTGACAGGATTTGCCGGGCCATTTTTGACAATTGTGTTTTCGATTGCCGCCTTGAAGAGTTTGCTGCTCTTGGGAATATTGGGGTCAATTACGGGAGGTGCGACAACCAGCGTTTCATTCTTTGCATACGCGACGACGTATTCGTGATTCACCTTGATCTTGCTTTGATTGTCTATGTTTCCCTCATTCAACCAGATGAATGTAGCGAGATGGTTTTTGTCGCCGAAGATTTCGCTACAAATCGATCTCAGATTTCCAACTTCGACATCATTGAGGCTGATCAGTATAATGCCATTATCGCTCAAGAGGTTGCGTGCCAGCTTGATGCGTGAATACATCAATGATAACCAATCCGAATGAAAGCGCCCATTGGCTTCGGTGTTCGCGAACATGCGGTTCGACTCTTCATCTACCTGATTTGAGCGTTGAAGATAGTCCACAGTGGAATCGCGAAAATCATCATCATAAATGAAATCGCTTCCGGTGTTATAAGGCGGATCAATGTAAATCAGCTTCACTTTCCCGAGATAAGTCTCCTGAAGCAACTTCAACGCATCCAGATTGTCGCCCTCGATGAAGAGGTTCTTGGTGGTGTCGAAGTCCACGCTTTCCTCGCGGCAGGGGCGGAGGGTTTTGGCGATGGGGGCGTTCGCCGTCAGCAGGGCTTCGCGCTTGCCGGGCCAGTCGAGGTGGTAGCGCTCGCGCGGGCCTTCCACGATGTGGCCGGAGAGTTCCTGGCGGAGCTGGTCGAAGTCGATGGCGCGCTTGAGCCTCCCGGTTTCCTCGTCCTTCGCCTCGGTGACGCAGTCCGGGAACAGGGCGGCGAGCTTTTCGA
The DNA here is from genome assembly GCA_964573315.1 of uncultured Verrucomicrobiaceae bacterium. Classification (GTDB taxonomy): domain Bacteria; phylum Verrucomicrobiota; class Verrucomicrobiia; order Verrucomicrobiales; family Verrucomicrobiaceae; genus JAGRPD01. The sequence continues at coordinate 6,995 of CAZNKC010000188.1, forward strand.
TGTTCCGGGCCGTGAGGTCCGGGGTGTGGAGTTTGAGTTTTTCCATTGTCCTATGCAATTCGGCTGGAAGACGGCGGGCGGTCAGACGTTGATGCTGATCAGGTTTGAGACCTCGGTATAGAGGCCAATTTCCTGCTCGGCGTCAATGCTGATGATCAAACTGTAGGGGACTGGCCGCTTGTGGCATTCATGGAATTCGTGTTCTGGTTTGAAGGAGCGGGTGGCAAACCAGCCTTTGGCGGGATAAACGGCCACTTGCCCCATGCCAGCCAATTCCGCCGGGCTGCCTTTCCACACATCCTGGACTAATGAACCCGACTTTCCGCACAGCACGGGGCCGAGCGCCCATTTGGAGTCGGCAGGCGCGCGTCTTTCCCGGTCGTTGGGGATTTCCTCGTCGCCAAAGTCTTCTTCCTCCTCTTCTTCAATGCGTTTTTCCAGGGCTCGCTGGAATACCGCATCGCTTTCCGTTCCGCGTTTGAAGGTGAAGCGGAGCAAATGACTGGCGTAGCGGTATTTTTTGCTGCTCTGTGAGCACCTGGAACCAGGGCTTGGCTCGATAAAATAGGAGAGGGTGACACGAAGGGTGAGTTCCACATCACGATGCCGGTCAAAGAGTTGGCTGGGCCAGGGAAGCTGGTGAAGGTGAAAGTGATGGAGGCTGGCATTTCCGGCTTTGGAGTCTGGATCGTAGGGTTGGATGGCGTCCTGAATGATCATGGTGACACCGCTCTCGCCGCTTCCGAAGAGTCTGCGCTGATCAGGCTCCCCGAAACCGTAATCGCGCAGGATGTTCTGCACCCGGCGCGTGTTTCCCGGCGCGTGGGGATCAAGGTTCCCGAGCATGCTGCCATGCCACCGGCCGGCATGAACCATGAGGCCACGGTAAGTTTCAGGCCAATAGCCGGGCATCCTTTGCATGAGCATGGCCCCAAGCCGGGAGGCGCTGGCGGCGGCGGCACTGGTGGCGTTGATATTGCAGAGCGGCCTGCCGGTAAGAAAATTGGATGCCGTGGTGATGGGCTCCAAAGAATCTTTTTCAACGAACTCTCCAGATTCAGTTTGGGCGAGATTGCCGCCCTCCATCACGATGTCGGGCTTGATCGGCCATTTGGGATCCCAATCCCGGCTGGTGCGGGAGTATGGGGAAAGCCGGCCCGGGGGGCTGGACGCCGTACGAGAGCGACGAGATTCATCGTCCGTCTCGAATATTTCACAGCGATGAGTGATGGCTCCCACCGCCACCGCATTCCAGGCTTGCGCAGGGCTCTCGACGGGAGATCGATGATTTGACTCCGGATACCGGTAATTCAAGAAATCACGGTGGTTGCCCGCCGAGATGAAGACGACGCTTTTGGGGCTGGCATTGTTTGACCCGGCGGCAGCGGCGTCCACCCCAGCGGACCATGCGCTGGGCTGCCCCTTTGCAGAAAAATCTGCTTCCGTAAGGGCAAGGCAATACACCCTTGGCCTGTGCGGATTCGTAGTCAGCGGCCGCAAAATGGCTTCCTGGGTGACCTTGCCATAATTTTGCGGGTCATGCTCATTGCCTTCATGAATGAGCTTCACGGATTCCAGGCAGTGCGTCTGCTGCCAAGGGGCGGTTTGCAGCATCAACCTGCGCAGGTCGTCATAAGCCGCAATCCCGGCCATGGGAGTTCCGTGGGCATGGAGCGGATTCGAGTGATCCGCAACTCCGTGCTCCGGAATCACCGTATCCATATCCGATTCGGCAAGCAAATCACGCAGCAGCGGGTGCGCCCGGTTGACACCGGTGTCCAGAAGGCAGACTGCGGGTGCGCCCTCCGGTGGCAGGGACATGCGTTGCAAGGCTTCCTCGATCCATTCGTGTTGCTCCGGTCCGGCCAAGTTTGAGAGGTCGATTCTGCAAGGATGGACTTTTTTAACCTCGGTCAGCGTATTCAGAAGATCAAGGGATGACTCCAATTCGGAGCGCCGGGCTTTGACCAGAACAATCTCATTTTCGGGAAGAAGGAGACGGAATCGGTTTGCCTGCAGGCCGAGGGACTCACGGGTGCTCTCGAAAAGCTCACGCCAACTCAAAGCCGCCGTTTCCGCGCGGGGAGCCCGTGAGACCCAGAGCTCCCACCATAGCGGATCGTTGGATGCTGGCAGCGGTTCAGGCTCTGTCCAGAGGGCTTCGAGAGCGGCAACTCCTATGCTGTCGATATTGGCGAGCAAATCGGCGTTTTTGGGGGTGGTGACGCCTTTCTTGTTTGTTAAGTCCTTGGAGGGATCGGCGTAGGCGGCCACTTTGTTTGCCAGTGTTTTAAGCTGCCCGAATGGGACAAGAATCGCCGCTTCCGTCATCACGCCACGGGGGGTTGAACGGTAACGAATGTTCAACAGGCAAATGCCGTCGTGATTCTTTGAGGGAGACTTTTCCAGCGAATCCAATTTCAATGGGTAGCCGGGGGCCGACTTCACGTTCAGGAGAAGCCCAAAATCCTCCGCGTCCAAGCTCGCTTCTTCCCGACGCGCTTTCTCGCCGGAGAAAGCCTCGTCCACGGATTCCAGTTGTTTTTGCAAGCGGGCGGCGTGCTGTTCCCGCGACAGGTCGGGGCGGCGCTTAAATTTTCCGCGCCCATTGCCCTTGAACCGCAGTTCCCTGCGGTCCGGAGGAATGGTGATATGCTTGTGGGGGAACTCCGGCATGAATTGCGCGTCAATGGCTGCCCAGAATACGGCGTTCGGTCAACGCATTCAGCAACATGGTTGTGGTGATCTGTTTTTTGCCCGAAATGATCATCTCCTTCATGGCTTCTTCACACGCGCGGGTGATCTCCGCATAGCTGAGCCCGACGGCAGCTTCGGTCAGTTTCGCCCTCCGAAGCTCGGCGGTCCTTGTGCCGGAGAGAAGCTGCTTGATTACGGCCCAAGCTTCGTTCTCGCCGGGAAGTCCAAACTCAACCAAGTCGTCAAATCGCCGAAAGAGAGCCTTATCGAGACGATTCGCAAAATTGGTTGCCGCGATAATCAGACTCTCGCTCTTTAACTTTTCCAAATGAGTCAAGAAACCGTTGAGCACACGCCGCATTTCTCCCACATCGTTGGCAACATCTCTGGTGAACCCAATGCTGTCGAATTCGTCAAAGAGATAAACGGCTTTAGATTGGTTGATGGCCTCGAAGATGATGCGCATCTTGGACAATGACTCCCCAAGATAGCGGTTGAGCATCGAATCCAGGCGGATCACAAAGAGCGGCAAACCGAGGTCGTTCGCAAGAGCGGAAGCGGTGAATGTCTTTCCGCATCCCGGCGGGCCTGTAAAAAGGAGACGCTGGCGCGGGCGGAGCCCTCTGGATTTAATTCGGGTCAGATTCCGCTGCTCCTCGACGATCCGCGCAATACGATCCGCGAGGGGCTTTTGCAGGATCAGGTCGGCGAGCTTTCGATTGTCGTGGATTTCCTCAAGAAGCTCGGCGGCCTCTCCTTGGGGCTGGGCGACATGGATGATTTGTCCCGCGAGAGCGGATGACTTGCGGAGTTTCGCCCGATCCACCAATTCGCGAATCTCCTTGGCAAGCTGCATGTGTCCATTGCGGGCTTCGCTTGCTGCCACCTGCATCGCCACAGTGTAGAATCGAGCCTCATCACCTTCGGAGTGACTGCGAAGCAAGGATTTGATTTGTTCGGCGGTCGCCATGGGTGGAGGTGGAATACAGTTACCAGCTTGCGGGCTTTGTAAAGGAGCCGTGTGCGTCGGTGAGGGCACCGGGGAACTGGGCGTTGAGGAGCTGGTTCCAAGTCACGCCGTTCTGGTAAAAGGAGGCGGCCTGCTGGAGGCCGGCTCTGCGGCAGCCGGGACCGGACAGGCGTTGGGGATTGAGCACGCCCACCGGTTTCTTGAGCTGCCGCCGCGCCTTGAGGATGGTGTTAATAGAGGTTGAAACCGTCCACATAGAGGATCGTTCTCATGCCGTCTTCCTTCCCCGAAAAAATGCAGGGGCAGCCCCCGAAAGAGCCGCCCCGCGTCCCGCTGCCGAAGCAGACAGGAGAGATGTAATAAAATGATTAGCAGTCATGGCGGGTAGCTGCAAGTGGCTTCTGGGGGGCGGCAATGGAGGAAATCGTTCTGCGCATCCAGCCAGCCGATACGGCACCCGGGCGTGACACGGAAGTTCATGGCTGCGTTGAATCAATAAGAACCAATGCTCACATCACGGGTCTTCTCGGAATACGCCTGTTTTTGCTCCAGGTAGGCTTCGACTTCTTCGGAGAAGCGCAACTGTTGGGCAGTGATCATCCGGGGCATGGCCTGCCGAGGCTTGGCCTCGACCTGCTGGCTGCGGCTGGTCAGCTCCTGCAGCGCGTGGGTGAGTTGCTTCGTGGCGTAGGTCATCGCGATTTCTTGAAATTACAGAATTTAAAGATTAATTTGGGTTGATTGTTGCCACATTTGTTCTCACACCGCAAGATGAAAGTGTACCAACCGTGCCTGATATCCGTTGCGAGCGGGAACAAGGTTCAGAACTCTGAAGGCTGCCCGGAATAAAGCGCATCCAGTTCCGCGCGCAAGGCGCGCAAGGCTGCGTTTAACTCCAATGCCATTAAGTTATAATTTCTGTACTTTTGGAAATTATGGTTAACTGAAGG
>CAZNKC010000189.1:0-11446 GCA_964573315.1 uncultured Verrucomicrobiaceae bacterium
GAGGCCGGGCGGCATCTCAACGACGGCGGCAAGCTTTGCACCATCGTCACCTCGCTGCTCGCCGCTTACACCGGATTGTACTCGGTGTATGAGGGCATGAAAGCGCCAGTGGAGCATTTCACCCGCGCCGCTTCCAAGGAGTTCGGCCCGCGCGGCATCTCCGTCACCGCCGTGGCGCCCGGCCCGATGGACACGCCCTTCTTCTACGGCCAGGAAAGCCCGGAAGCCGTGGCCTATCACAAAACCGCGTCCGCTCTCGGCGGCTTGACGAAGATCGAGGACATCGAGCCGCTGGTGCGCTTCCTCGTCACCGATGGCTGGTGGGTCACCGGCCAGACGATCTTCGCCAACGGCGGTTACACGACGCGGTGACGGCGGGCAAAGCGCAGGGCGCAGAGAGCAGGGCGGAAGCGCGCGCGGCGCGGCCAAGGAGAGGCGCTTTGCAAGCGCCTCACTTTTCCGCGGGCGGAGGCGGCGTAGGCCGGGTGTGGCGCAGCCCGCCCGGCTTTGAGCGGCGCCACCTCGCCCACAACGCTTCCCCATGAGCCGGGCGCCCTTCGGGATACCCGGCCTACGTTTCTTTGTGCAATCGACCCGTTTTCAGCGCTTGGTGGCATCACTTTTCCGCAGGCGGAGCCGGGAGCGGCGGGTGATGGCACCCGCGCTCCAACGCTACCGCCAAGTGTTCATCTCGTAATTGAGCAAATGATCCGTCCGGACACCGTGCGCCACTAGGTTGCGGCAGGTCAGCATCCCGCGCGGGCGGTCCACGGAGACCAGTTCCGCCTCGCCGCTGAGACTGTTGGGCATGGAGCCTATGGCGGGTCCGTAAAACACTCCGTCTTCCCAGCGGCCCCACTTGCGGATCATGGAACCATCGTCTTTTTCCACCACCAAGCGGTGCGGCCAGCGTTGCTTTCCGGCCTCCTCATACACCGCCACCCGCACGTTGTCGTCGGACCAAGCGCCCAGCAACTTCGCATCATCCTCCTGGTACCAGGAGACGGCGGCGGCCACAAGCGTGGAGGCAAGGGCTATATAGACCAGATTCATAGCGGAAGTCGAACAAGCACAAAATAGTCGCTGGCAAATTTATTTGAAGTCGAAAACTGTAAGAAATACGTCTTTTACCGGCCGCTCTCCGCCGTGAGTTTTTTCAGACGTTCCTGCGCTTCCGGCGTCAGTTGATCCCAGGGAAAACGCCACGTCCAGAAATCCCCAGTCTGGCCCGGTGTGTTCATCCGAGCCTCGCTGCCCAAGCCCAGCACGTCTTGCAGCGGCGCGATGGCCAGCCGGGCCTGTGACCGCCATACGCGGCTGATGTAGTCCCAGTTCAACTCGGAGCCATCCGTCCCCGTGTAGGTCAGGATCGTACGCCGCTCCGCCTCCACCTGCTCCGGAGTACGCGTGGTGGCATCCTCACCGGCCTCGCTGCGGAAAAGGCCCAGCACCGTGTCGTTGTCGTGCGTGCCGGTGTAGGCCACGCATTCTTCGGGATAATTTTCCGGGATGTACTCCTCCGCCAGCGTGTCCGCGCCGAAGGCGAACTGCATCACCTTCATGCCGGGAAACCCGTGCCGCTCCCGCAGCGCCACCACGTCCGGCGTGATGATGCCCAAGTCCTCGGCGATCACCGGCACCTCCCCCAGCTCCGCTTTCAAGGCCGCAAACAGCGCGTCCCCCGGCGCTTCCACCCAGTGGCCGTTGATGGCCGTCGGCTCGCTGGCGGGGATCTCCCAATACGCCGCGAAACCGCGGAAGTGATCGATGCGCACCACATCCACCAGCTCGAAGACCTTGCGCATCCGCGCCTTCCACCAGGCGAAGCCGTCCGCCGCGTGCGCCGTCCACTTGTAGAGCGGGTTGCCCCAGCGCTGGCCGGTGGCGCTGAAGTAATCCGGCGGCACGCCCGCCACCACCACCGGCTGGCCTTTGCCATCCAGCTCGAACAACTCCGGCGCCGCCCACACGTCCGCGCTGTCATGCGCCGTGAAGATCGGGATGTCCCCGATGATCGTGATGCCCAACTCCTTCGCCCGCAGCCGCAGCTTTTGCCATTGCCGGTGGAAGAAAAATTGCAGCACCTTGCACTCCTCGATTTCCGGCGCCAGCCGCACCCTGGCCTCCGCCAACGCTTCCGGCTGGCGCAGCGCCAGTGCCTCCGGCCATTCCACCCAGGCGCGATGCCGGTTTTCCTCCTTCAGCGCCACAAACAGCGCAAAGTCATCCAGCCAAGCCGCCTCCCGGTCACAATAAACCTCCAGCGCCCGGCGCAGCAGCGGGCTGTGTCCGCACTGCTCCAGAAACCGCCGCGCCGCCAGCTTCAGGAACGCCGCGCGCACCTCAATCACCGAGGCGAAATCCACCCGCCCCTCCGGGAAAGCCGGGATCATTTCCAAGTCCTTCGGCAGCAACACGCCGTCCATAGCCAGCGCCTCGAAGCTGATGAGCAGCGGGTTGCCCGCGAAGCTCGACAGGCTCTGATAGGGCGAGTTGCCATAGCCCGTCGGCCCCAGCGGCAGCGTCTGCCACAGTTTTTGGCCCATGCCCGCCAGCGTCTCCAGCCAGCGCTGCGCCTCCGGCCCGATCTCCCCGATGCCAAACCGGCCCGGCAACGACGTGGGGTGCAGCAAGATGCCGCTGGAACGGGGAATCTCAAACATGGCGGAAAAACTGGCGGACTCGATACCGGGCCAAACGCCCCCGGTCAACCGCCGCGCATCGTTGCGAGCCGGAATCGGGCCAATAATCCAATCCGAAGCCCGATGCCTGGATTCCGAAATTTTGGCTCTAACCTCTGAATCACCGCCTTCGCGGCTTCAGATTTCGGATTTCAGGCTTCAACTTTCCTTGCAACCCACACCCGTCCCGCCCACCCTGACGCGTGAGTTTTCCCACCGCCCGCCTCGGCCAGTTGATCGTCGTTTCCGGACCCTCCGGCACCGGCAAGACCACCCTTTGCCGCAAAGCCTGCGACGCAGGCGAAGCCGTCTTTTCCGTCTCCTGCACCACCCGCCAGCCGCGCCCCGGCGAGGTGGACGGCAGGGATTACTTCTTCCTGGAGGAAAGCGACTTCCTCGCCCGCGTCGAGCGCGACGAACTCTTCGAGCACGCCCGCGTCCACGATCGCTGGTACGGCACCTTGAAAAGCCACGTCTATGACAACCTCCGCCGCGGCATCGACGTGCTGCTCGACATCGACGTGCAAGGCGCCGCCCAAATCCGCGCCTGCCAGGACGAACTCGTCCGCCGCTGCCTGCTCGATGTCTTCATCCTCCCGCCCAGCCTGGAGGAACTCCGTCACCGCCTCGCCGGCCGCGCCACAGAGACCGCCGCCGCCTTCGAACTGCGCATGAAAAACGCCGAGGCTGAAATGAATCACTGGCCCGACTACACCTACGTCCTCGTCTCCGACACCCGTGAGAACGACGAAGCCCGCTTCCGCGCCCTCCTCACCGCCGGCCGCCTTCGCGCCAGCTTGCAAACGTGACAAGGAACGGGACTTGCCAAGTCCCGAACCGCTTCTGAAAGACCGGGCGCTTGCAAAGCGCCCCTCCTTGCTTGTCCGCTTAAAAAACAAAAAACCGCTTGCCAGTGTAACAAATGTGCTGTTACACTAAAAACACCTGCCCATGCTGCCCTTCTCCGTCCAGCTCGAAAACGGCATCCCGGTCTCCGACCAGATCCTGCAAGCCGTGCGCAAGGCCTTGCTCACCGGGCAGATGCGGGCGGGGGATGAATTCCCCTCCGTGCGCGTGCTCAGCCAGGAACTGCGCATCAGCCCCACCACCGCGCACAAGGTCGTGCTGCAACTCAAGGCCGCCGGCTGGCTCGCCGCGCGGCCCGGCATCGGCATGGTCGTCACCGCGCCCGCTCAGCCGTCTGCCGAGGACCGCTTGGCACAGCTCACCCCCGCCTGCCGCCAACTCCTGCAGGAAGCCGCCGAACTCAACCTCACCCCCGAGCAACTCATCCGCCACCTGCGCACACTGCGATGACGGCTTGGTTAGACAGGGTGAACAGGATTTGGACAGGATTAACAAGATGAACTCAAAACAGAATCACTTCCTCCGAGACCAGCCTGAAACGCAGCCGGCGAAGAACCGGAAACGCGCAGCTTCCCTCCCCTCCTGTCAATCCTCCGAAAATCCTGTGAATCCTGTCCAAACCAGCAAACCGAACCGGGAACCATGATCGCGATCCACGACCTCCACAAACGCTTCCGCAAAACCGAAGCCGTCGCCGGGCTGTCCCTCGATGTCCCGCAGGGCCAAGTCACCGCCTTCCTCGGCCCCAACGGCGCGGGCAAAAGCACCACCATCAAATGCCTGCTCAACCTGCACCGGCCGGATCGCGGCAGCGCCACTGTGCTCGGCATTGACTCACGCCGCCTCGGCCCCGCGCAGTTCGCCCGCATCGGCTACGTCTCCGAGAACATGGAGCTGCCGCTGTGGATGACCGTGCGCGGCTTCCTCGACTACTGCCGCCCGCTCTACCCGCAGTGGGATCGCGATTTCGAGGGCCAGCTCATGCGCCAGTTCGACCTCCCGCCGGACACGAAGCTGCGCGACCTCTCGCGCGGCATGAGGATGAAAGCCGCCCTGCTCAGCAGCCTGGCCTACCGCCCGCAGCTTGTCGTGCTCGATGAGCCCTTCAGCGGTCTCGATCCCCTGGTGCGGGATGAATTCATCCGCGGCCTGCTGGAACTGACCGAGCAGGAAGGCTGGACCGTCTTTGTCTCCTCGCACGACATCGAGGAAGTGCAGCGCCTCGCCGACCGCATCGCCATCATCAACCGCGGTCGGCTCGCGCTCGATGAAACCAGCGACAGCCTGCAAGCCCGCTTCCGCGCCGTGGAAGTCATCCTGCCCGACGGCGACAAACCGCCCGCCGCGCTGCCCGGCGGCTGGCTGCACGCCGAGCAAGCCGGACGCACCCTCCGCTTCACCGCCAGCCAATTCACCGGTGATGAAGCGCTCACCACCCAACTGCAAGAAATCCTCCCCGCCGCCGCCCGCGCCGAGATCCACCCCATGAGCCTCCGGGAAATCTTCGTCGCCCTGGCGCGCGCCTACCGGCTGGAGGGCAAGTGAACTTTTTCTTCCGGTTCGTTTGAGATGAAATCAATCCAGCCAGTTCTCCACCCGCAAGCCCGGCACCTTCTCGAAATCGACGAGGTTCCGCGTGAGCACCGTCGCTTGGTATTCCAAAGCGATGGAGGCGATGCGGAGATCCAGAGCGCCCACCTTGGTCCGAAGATGGGCCAGCGAATCGAAAATGTCCGCGGCATCTTCCGTCCAGGGCAGCACCAGCCAGGAGCCAAGCTGCTCCACCGACTCTTGGAGAAGACGGTAAGCTGCCATGCCACGATCTTTCTGTCGAGGGGCGTTGATCTGAGCAAGCCTTCCTCTGAGCACTTCCGCTTCCGTGATCACAGTGACGGCATGCAAATCACCGTAGCGTCGCAGGCGGTCGCGCAATCGCCAACTCGCGGAGCTTTCGGCCTCCGCCATCGAGTAGTGGTTGGTGTCAAGAATCAGCACAAGACGCTTGGGCTTCCTGTATTGAAAGCTGATTCACCTCGGCTCGCCATTCCTCGCCCGCTTTCACGGCCGCCTCGTGGAGTGCCCGATCCTTTTCCTTTACCCAGCCGATGGTCTGTATCCACGCATCCTTCGGAGGTATTCGCACGCCCAGCCGTCGCAGACGCTCCAGAATCTCGGTATCGCACATTGCGGAGGACGTTTCGTTGTCAGCCAATGTCTTCACAGCGGCATTTTAACAGCTCCACCCCTATTTGCCAACCGCCTTTTCCCCTATCTCCCACTCGCCATCGTGGCGCGCTCCAGTTCGGAGAAGTGGTTGGTGTCAAGGATCGGCATTCAGCTCTTCTAAGGATTTCCGATTCACCTCGGCGCGCCATTCCGCCCCAAGGCGTACCGCCTCATCGAAATAAACACTGCCTTGCATGGCGCCAATGCGTTTACGCCAAGCGCCGCGTGGCGGCACTCGGAAGCCCAGGGCGCGAACTTTCGCCACTACGGCGGCATACTGCTCGTCGCTGGTTTGATGTTCGGATTTCGCGGGCTTCACGCTGTCAGGATAACTCTTCGTCCCGGCTCTGCCAACCGCCTTTCCCGCCGTCTCCCATTCCTCCAAAGATTACGGGATGGGAGCACGGAGTGCGGCAGCACCTTGGACACGGAGCGCGGGCACCCTCGCCCGCCGTTGCAGGCGCCCTCGCCTGCAACCCGTTTTGGCCGGCGCAGCCGCTCGATGAAAAAAGGACGCTGCGCGTGGGGAACGGGCAAGAGGCGGGGGCGCCTCTTGCAACGCGCGAGGGCGCGCGTGCTCCCTGTCCAAGACGCTGCCAACCGTTTCTTCAGCCGGCCCTTCGTCATTCCGCATTCGTCATTCATCATTCTCCATGAACCTCATCCTCCATCACTTCAAAAAAGAGTTCCGTTACCTGCGGCATCGTTGGTTCGCGTTCCTGGGTTTGCTGGGGCTGGACTTGGCGGTGAACTTGGAGTGGCTGTTCCCGCTCGATGCGGACGGAGCGCCGCCGCAGGCTCTCAAGTACTTGCCGCTGGCCGTGGCGCTCGTGGGCCTGACGCTGCTAGGTTCCTGCCCAGAAGACAGGCCGGGGAGCGACCGCAGCTTCATCAGCACCCGGCCGCTGCCGCAGCGCGCTTATTGGCTGGGGCGCGTGGGCGTGTGGCTGCTGCTTTTGGTGCTGCCCGTCTTCGCGCAAAATGCGGTGTATCTGGCGCTGTCGGGGCGACCGCTGGCCGAGGTGATTCTGGGCGCAGGCGAACGCGGCTTTCTGGCCCTCGCACTCACGGCCTGGGTGCTGCCGATGACGGTGCTGTGGCGGCGCGGCGAGTTCTGGGCCGCGCTGGGGAGCCTGGGCGCGGTTTTGTTTCTGACGGACAGGCTGGCGTACTATGCCGCGGTGGAGTGGAGGAATGTGTATTTCATCTTCCTTCAAAGCGGCGGGCTGGCCTTGGGGAGCCTTGTGTTCACCCTCGGCATCGTCTGGCTGACGTGGCGGCATCAATCCGGGCGGCTGGCGGGTTTTTGCGGGCGGCTGCTGGTCTTCCTTGGGTTCGGTTTGGCGGGAGTGGTGGCGGCTCGCGCTTGGTCATGGCACGGTTTCAATCCGCCGCAAAATGAAACCCTCGTACGGAAACTGGCTCCCGGATTGAAGCCGGAATCTGATATCACCAGCCTTTACGGCTACGAGTATGATCTGGGCAAGAAGAGAATTCGCAGCATGTTCATCGGGATGCGCGCGGAATCCAATGATCCCGCCGTGTCCGTGCTGCTGCGGCCTCAAAACGCGACCCTGACTCAGGATGGAAGCCCCCCTCGGGATGTCACTCCCGAACTCTACTGGCGCAGCCACGTTTCGCAATTGCCGGCCAAACCACTCAAGCAGGTGGACACGATTTTGCGCGATTTCTTTCCCGCCGGCACGCTCTTTGTCGCCGGATCCAGAAATCAGGATGATTGGGAAAAGCACGAGATGACTTCCATCGCCGATTTCCAACAGCCGTTTCCCGATCGTGAAAAACCGCTGCGCCTCACCGTTGATTATGCGGCAGACTGGTATCAACGCGGCCTGGAACTGGACATCCCGCTGCAAGCCGGGAGCGCGGGCCAATCGGATGACCATGCGTGGCGGATCATCCGGGTGCATGAAAACAAGGACGCACGCGGCGAACCCGCCCTCGGCCAAGTCAGTGTCGAACTGCATGTGCGGTCCCGCGTGGAAGATCGTGCCCACAAGGACAACATCGGGCCGTTGCGGACCACGGCGGCGCTGCTCTACTCTCCCCAGCGGCGGCTCGTCTGGCTGGACCCCATCCTAACCGAGGAAGCCTCCGAGCGGGGATTCAAAACCGGCTGGCGGCGATACAAAGTCCGGTATGAATGGAGCGGCGTGCTCAATTACGCCGACGGCGAAGAGGCGGGAGTGGAAACCTCCCAGCTCCGCCTCATCCTGCTGCGCAGCCGCTATCTGGGCGCCAGCGAGTGGACTTGGAAGTCGCCGGACATCCGGCTGGCGGATCATCATCACCCCCATCTCTATTTGTACCGAGAATCGATCTACGACGGGCGCGCGGTGAAGGCTTTTCGAGATCGGCTCGCCACCTTGCAAGCGCCGGGCGCGGACAGTTCGGAACGGGAGGCGCGGCGTTACCTGTACGATCTGCTCGCCGTCATACATGCCACGGACGCGACGCGCAGGCCGCCGGTTCTCAAAGAAGTCGAAGACGCCTTTCGTCCACTGCTGGAGCATCACTTGCCACTGATGCTGGAGCTGCCGTCGGAACTCTGGCCGGGCAAGGATGACCAACCACCGAAGACGCTGCTCGATGAATACCTGACCGAGGAGCATCGCGAGGATGTGATCGACCGCTTGCCTTTGTATCCCGGGTTGGCGCATCCCGTCGTCCGCAAAGGCTGGGCCGAAGCCGCTCGCCGTCTTCAGCCCCGGCTGCTTAACCAACCCAGACCGCTCATGGGCATCGACGACTTGCTGCTGGCATGGGGAGACGAAGCCTCGCATGAAAAGCTCTTGCAGATGCAACGGCAATCCGCCCGTGGGGGAACTTTCGCGAAGCTCGATCAAGTGCCCGCATTGCGTCCGCGTCTGGAGTCATTGGCAGGCGAGTTGATCCGGGAGGAGATTCCCGTCGTGCCGGGTTTCTATTATGAGGCGCCCGATTTCTTCACGATCGCCGCCAACTTCGGCAGCCGCGAGGCATTGGATGTTTGCCTGCGATGGATGGCTTTGGGCGGTCGTCTGCCTTTCGAGAGCATCGGCGTTCTGCCGTCTCCGCACCTGCTCCGGGCTGACGGCGTCAAGCTTTGGCAAAAGGATGCGGACCCGGATGAGCAGTGGCCGCGCTACCGGCATCTGAAAGCCGGGGATTTCGATTACCTGCCCGAACAACGCGCCTGGAAACTCCGCCAACCATGACGACCGCCACCCTGCCCTTCCGCATCAAGCACCAGTTCCTCACCGAATGGCGGCATCATCGCGCCTGGATTCTTGCCTGGATCGCCTGGGTCATCCTGCGCCGGTTCTGGCGCGTTTATGAGGGCAGAGGCGATTATAAAGCTTTCTCCGCTCTTTTTGGATCGGATCTCGTGCCGGTCATCACCCTCCTGCTGGCCGCCGCCGTGGCTTGGCGGTGCGTGCGCGGCGACCCGCCCTCGAACGCCGATTGCGCCACGCTCACGCGGCCCATCGGCCAGGCGGCACTTTGGCTGGGGAAGCTGGTGTTTCTGGCCTGCGGCGTCGTTTTGCCGCTGCTGGTGGTGGAGAGCACGAGTTGGGCGGGCTATCAACACGGCTGGGCGCAGTGGCTCGCTCTCGGCGGCGGGTTGCTGGCCGGCGTGGGGTTGGTGCTCGGCCTTGCGGGCGCGGTCACCGCGCTCGGCAGTTCGACACGGCAGGTCGTCGCCTTTGCGGTGTCCGGCTTGTTCGCCGCCGCGCTTTGGCTGGGACTGGGCGCGTCGGCGGCGGACGCCGTGCTATCGTGGTCGCAGCCCGAGCCGGACACCGGCTTGGAAGCCGTCCGCGTGTGCGGCGGCATCGTCGCGGCGGGCATCGCTTTGCCTGCCCTGATGGCGGCTTGGTGGTGCGCCACCGTGCCGCGCCGGCGCGGGCGGGCGGCGGTCTTGCTGCTCGCCGGTCTGGCGCAGGTGCCGCTGGTCGCGGCTTGGTGGCCGCTGGACTGGATCACGCCACCCGCGTTGCATTACCCGGCGGGCAAGCTCGGCGTGAAAACCGGCAAGGCCGATCCCGTCGACAAAATACCAAGCCGCGCCCTCTGGCCCACGCTGCGCCTCACCGGCCTAAGCAGGAACGAAGTGGCCAGCATCATCGCCTTCGCCCCCGTTCCCGCGGATGGAGAGGAATGGCCACCGCTGGGCAGCCATACCGATCTGCCCGTGGACAACGTCTATGACGACTCCTGGCTGCATCTCGGCCACGCCCGCTCATTGATGCCGCACAGTCCGCCCGCCACCCTCTGGCGCGATTCCCTCCGCAACAGCCTCACCTACAGCGACAGGCGCCCCAAACTCCGTGAGGCCATCAAGCCGCTGCGGCTCGACCCCAACGCCCCGCCCGCACGCTGGAGGCTGCGGCTGGCCGTGCATGAGATGCGGCGCATTGACGGTCCCATGCCTTTCAAGCAGTTTTGGACCCGGAAGAACGTCTTTCCTGTGCGCCCCGGTCTGCGCGTCGAGTTCCAAATCCCCAAGCCCTACTCCGATGGAGGATGGGGGATGGCAGGTCGCCTGCATCAGGTGCGCTCGCTCCTGCTGCCGGAGCGCGCCCACGCGCCGGCCCGGGCCGCCGGACGGCCTTTGACGGACGCCTTTCTGCTGGTGCTCGAAGACCCCGAACTGCGGGAAAACACCGCCGAGGAAATCAACTCGCGCCGAGGGTACGGGATCACAAGCCCCTATTACACCCTGCAAGTGGACAAGACCCAGTCTTTCGAGGTCTCCTTGCAGACACCCAAAGTCCAGCATCATCTGCTGGGAACCACGCATGAAGACTGGATGAACCGCCTCAACGTCTCCCTCTGGCATGCCGAGGAGCGCGGAGTCGTCGATCTGGAACTCAGCGCCGAGGAGATGGCGCGGGCGTTGGAGGCTCCCTGAAAAGTACCACGCCTCTCCGAGGCGTGAGAACCGGAGCGCACGCGTCCCGCGTGCTGCGCGTTGGCGTCCTCGCCGAACGCATTGCGGCGGCAGCCGCACACGGTTACCAGGGCGGTCCGCGTGGAATCATTTTTCGCTCACCCGTCAGGGTGTCCTGGCTTTGTTTGGCGGGCAGCGCTTACCCTGCGTGTTCGCTGCGCTCAATCTTTTCGGCGGGACGCCGAAAAGGGCACGCGGGACGCGTGCGCTCCATGCGCGCTGACGCGCGTGCGAACTGGAGCGCACGCGTCCCGCGTGCTGCGTTCGGCGTCCTCGCCGAACGCATTGCGGCGGCAGCCGCACATGGTCACTCGTGTGATGCGCGTGAAATCATTCTTCGCTCACCCGTCAGAGCGTTCTGGCTTTGATTGGCGGACGGCGCTGACCCTGCGTGTTCGCTGCGCTCAATCTTTTCGGCGGGACGCCGAAAAGGACACGCGGGACGCGTGCGCTCCATGCGTGAGAACCGGAGCGCACGCGTCCCGCGTGCTGCGCGTTGGCGTCCTCGCCGAACGCATTGCGGCGGCAGCCGCACACGGTTACCAGGGTGATCCGCGTGGAATCATTTTCGCTCACCCGTCAGAGCGTTCTGGCTTTGATTGGCGGGCAGCGCTTACCCTGCGTGTTCGCTGCGCTCAATCTTTTCGGCGAGGACGCCGAAAAGGGCACGCGGGACGCGTGCGCTCCATGCGTGAGAACCGGAGCGCACGCGTCCCGCGTG
>CAZNKC010000190.1:0-11423 GCA_964573315.1 uncultured Verrucomicrobiaceae bacterium
AAAATGATCACGGACGCACTTTTCCCCTTGCCAAATCCGGAGCCATATCAACGTCAAGGATCAGGCACCGGCGGGAGAGGACTCTGCTTCGGAAACAACGGGCTTCCGCCGGTTGGCTGCATCTGCTTGTTCTGCCTCATTTGTCCAAGTGGCTTTGAATCCACTCGGGATCACGTCGGCAGTCGATAATGGCCCATACAACCACTTCGTTCTCTGCGAATGTGTAATAAATGGCATACGGAAAGACACGGCTAAGCAATCGGTGATAGTCGCGATAATTTCGTCTGTGGATGCCTGCGGTGATCCTCAATCCTTCAATGTCCGATCTGAGTGTGGAGGCAAAATAGTCACCAAGGCCAGCCTCCTGAATCTCGTAGAACCAAAAGCCATCATCCAAATCTGCAAAAGCATCGTCCGCAATCCGAATCTGAATCATCGCCTGCCAATCGTATGCTTGACCTGATCCCAGTCAAGAATCTTGGACTCGCCACTCTCAACCCGACGGCGGCGCTCATCCAGTATATCCTTGTGAGACTGGGGAACTTCAAAGTGGTCAACGCTGCCGCGAAGCTCCTCCCAAATCGACTGCATGATTTGGAACTTCTCACGCAGGGTGAACTGAGAAAGCTCAATGGTGCTCATAAGGGGCACTCTACATGCGAATGCCGCGATGTTCCAGCGCGATTTTGGCAGAACGATTAAGCTCACGAACGCCGCCCGGTCAAGCTAGAAACACGCTCCCGCAGTCCTTGCGGCCAGGGCGGTGTTTCGTGCAGCGTATTGTTATGCGACCGGAGGTTGAGCGGCCCTAGCCACCAGAACCGGCAGCCATCCCGATCCAGCCGCCCGCCTGCAAGCCTGCATCCTCAATCTTAAGTCGCGGACTTATTCACAGAGTTTCGAGCGCAGCGAGAAAGGGCCGCGCCGCCGGGGCTTCGCCCCCGGCCCAGGCGGGACAGCCAAAGGGCCGCCCGAGCGGCCCTTTGGCTGGCGCGGCCCCTTGCTCTTGTGAATAAGTCCGCCCATCACAAAAACCAAATAAAAGAAGAAAAAGAATAAAAAAACAAAAGAATCCATAAAGGAGCCACCAGAGCGCACCTTGTCCCCTTTATCGGCGACCTCCGCCAGAGCTACGGAGGCTATCCCCTCGCGTACGCGCGCGCGCGGGCTTGTCTAAGCTCCATATCTGAACAAAAGGAATCCAGACTGGTGTTCATAATCGCCTGATAGACAACGAATCAGATCAAAAAAAGAGGGATTCCCGAAAAACTTGTGGTCATACATCAAGCATGTGTATAAAGTGTGGATATGAACAAGGGCCGCTTTAACCTCACCATGTCGCCAGAACTTCACGCCGCCGCTGCTGAGGCCGCAAAAGCTCGCGGGGTTTCCCTTTCGGCCTGGATTTCCTTTCTGGTCTCCGCTGAACTCCAGAAAGGCCAGCGCCCCATACCTGCCCCCAGAACGGCCTCCAGACCCGCGCCCAGGCCCAAGGAGCCAGCCCCGGTCCCTGCTTCCCGCAACGCCCCCTGTCCCTGCGGAAGCGGCAAGAAGTGGAAGCGCTGCTGTGGCGCTCCCTAGCCGTCCCCTTTCCCCTGCAATGCAGCCAGCTCGTATCAGCGAAGGAAAGCAATCCGGCCCCTTGCGCGGGGGTGATCCCGCGCAAGGGGGCGGATTGCAGCCTGAGAATCCCGATTGGTGGGCTTCCGGATGGAGCCGGAAACTTGCGGCCAAGCTTGATCAGAGAAGGTTTATTTGCGTTCTCCGGAAGGTCGAGAAAGCATTGCTGGCCAAATACCTAAAAGGAGGCTCGCATAACGTCAAGGATCAGGCACCGGGCTTGTCCCGGTTGCCTGCATCCGCTTGTTCGCAGTTCTACTCGCCATATCTTACCTCTGTTTGTCCGTTCTTCACATCCAGGGTGATGAAAACTTCTCCACCAGCGCCAATCAATTCTTCCTCAGGGTTCTCAGGCAGCAGTCGAGAGAGTTTGTATGTCGTCAGCCAGGCATACCTGCCCTTAGCCCATGTCAGCTCCACTTTGATGAGCTTGTAGTCCGAGGGAGACTCGACCGTTGCTTGTAGCCTGGCAGTCGTCATGGAAATCACCTCAGCCAATTCCGCGGTCTCGGGGGCATCCAGCTTCTTTTGATCAGCCAGAGCAAAAAGGAGACTACCCATGAGTAAAGCGGTGCTCACAATAACAACTGCGGGTGCGGGTGCGTTCTTCATTGCATTTTCCTTTCTACTGCGAACGATTAAGCTCACGAACGCCGCCCGGTCAAGCTAGAACACGCTCCCGCAGTCCTTGCGGCCAGGGCGGTGTTTCGTGCAGCGTCATTGTTATGCGACCGGAGGTTGAGCGGCCCTAGCTTCTCGAACTGGCAGCCATCCCGATCCAGCCACCCGCCTGCAAACCCCCTTCCTCAATCTTAAGTCGCGGACTTATTCACAGAGTTTCGAGCGCAGCGAGAAAGGGCCGCGCCGCCGGGGCTTCGCCCCCGGCCCAGGCGGGACAGCCAAAGGGCCGCCCGAGCGGCCCTTTGGCTGGCGCGGCCCCTTGCTCTTGTGAATAAGTCCGCCCATCACAAAAACCAAATAAAAGAAGAAAAAGAATAAAAAAACAAAAGAATCCATAAAGGAGCCACCAGAGCGCACCTTGTCCCCTTTATCGGCGACCTCCGCCAGAGCTACGGAGGCTATCCCCTCGCGTACGCGCGCGCGCGGGCTTGTCTAAGCTCCATATCTGAACAAAAGGAATCCAGACTGGTGTTCATAATCGCCTGATAGACAACGAATCAGATCAAAAAAAGAGGGATTCCCGAAAAACTTGTGGTCATACATCAAGCATGTGTATAAAGTGTGGATATGAACAAGGGCCGCTTTAACCTCACCATGTCGCCAGAACTTCACGCCGCCGCTGCTGAGGCCGCAAAAGCTCGCGGGGTTTCCCTTTCGGCCTGGATTTCCTTTCTGGTCTCCGCTGAACTCCAGAAAGGCCAGCGCCCCATACCTGCCCCCAGAACGGCCTCCAGACCCGCGCCCAGGCCCAAGGAGCCAGCCCCGGTCCCTGCTTCCCGCAACGCCCCCTGTCCCTGCGGAAGCGGCAAGAAGTGGAAGCGCTGCTGTGGCGCTCCCTAGCCGTCCCCTTTCCCCTGCAATGCAGCCAGCTCGTATCAGCGAAGGAAAGCAATCCGGCCCCTTGCGCGGGGGTGATCCCGCGCAAGGGGGCGGATTGCAGCCTGAGAATCCCGATTGGTGGGCTTCCGGATGGAGCCGGAAACTTGCGGCCAAGCTTGATCAGAGAAGGTTTATTTGCGTTCTCCGGAAGGTCGAGAAAGCATTGCTGGCCAAATACCTAAAAGGAGGCTCGCATAACAGTGTGGATCACAAACAAAGCTGTGGGTTTGTCAACGTCATTATATCCAACAAAATGTCGGAAAATACGGGGTTTGGGCTCATGAGTGTCGTTTTACACTCGCATACCGTGTTTCGTCAACAAAAATGTTGAATAGCGCTCTCATTTCGGATATTGAAGGCTAAAAAGATGGGCAATGAGACGAAACCGAAACTGGAGGACCGGCTGCGCGGCGTGGTCCGGCTGAAGCACTACTCGCCACGCACGGAGGAGACTTACGTTCAGTGGTACCGGCGTTTTGTGCATCATCAGGCAAAAGTGGCGGGGCGGATGCGGCATCCGGCGGAGATGGGGGCGGCGGAGGTGGAGGCGTTTTTGACCCACTTGGCAGTGAATCTCCGCCTCTCGGCTTCGTCGCAAAACCAGGCGCTGAACGCGCTGGTTTTTTTGTTTCGCGAGGTGTTGAAACAGCCGCTGGAGGGGATCGATGCGAAGAGGGCGAAGCGCCGGAAGCATCTGCCGGTGGTTTTGACCCAGGAGGAGGTGAAGGCTTTGCTGGCCGGGGTGCGGGGGGATGCCGGGCTGGTGTGCAAGCTGCTCTACGGCTGCGGCCTGCGCATCGCGGAGGCGCTGGCGCTGCGGATCAAGGATGTGGACATGGCGGGCGGCAAGGTGGAGGTGAGGGAGGGCAAGGGAGGCAAGAGCCGGGTGGTGACGCTGCCCCAAAGCCTGCGCCCGGCGCTGCGGGATCACCTGGAGCGGGTGAAGGCGGTGCATGAGGAGGATCGCCGCGCGGGTGTGCCTGGGGTGGCGATGCCGGGGGGATATGGCGTGAAGGATCCGGCGGCAGCGGCAAGCTGGCCTTGGTTCTGGTTTTTCCCCTCCAGCCGTGTGTGGGACGGGACGGACGCCGGGCGCGGCGGCGCGGAGGAGGGTCCGGGAGCCAATGGGGAGACCGCGGATTCGATTGCCAATCGAATCTACGGGGGCCGGGGCGCAGGCGTGCGCGGGCGGCATCATTTGCATGAGATCAATGTGTCCCGGGAATTGGCGAGGGCGGCGAAGCTGGCGGACATCCCCAAACGGGTGACGGCGCACAGCCTGCGCCACAGCTTTGCCACGCATCTGGTGCTGCGCGGGGTGGACATCCGCAGTGTGCAGGAGCTGCTGGGCCACGCGGACGTGCGCACGACGGAAATTTACACGCGGCTAGCCAAGGCGATGCGCGGGGAGATCGGCAGTCCGCTGGATGATTTGTGAGGAACGTGAGAGCGCCAGGAACGGCGCTTGCCAAAGCGCCGGCCAAGGAATGGCGCTTGCCAAAGTGCCAGAGCGGGTTGGCAAGTCTGCTGCCTTGAACCGAAAAGGAAGTTGAGAGTCGAGAGTTGAGTGTTGATAGTTCAAAATCAGCGGCTTGCGCCGCAAGCTCCATTCACCCGAAGGGTGAGTCCCCCCGGCGACACAAGCCGCTCATTTCCAGTCTCTCAACTCTCAACCATCAACTCTCAACTCTGTTTTCAGGTTGAACGGAGGCTTGGCAAGCCTCCTTCCTTGAGCGCCGCCGCGATGCCGGTCGGAAGTTCCCCCCCTTCCCTGGTGATATCAAAAAACAGCGCCAACCGGCATGGAGCCGGTTGGCGCTGCTGTCCCGTTCTTCGTGAGAGACGGGGAAATTACTTTTGCTGCTGCTCGGCGGCTTTTTTGGCGGCGGTGGCGGACATTTCCTTGGACCAGTCGTCGAAGTCCTTTTGGCTGACCACTTCGAGCTGGGCTTTCATCTGGGCGTGGCCGGGACCGCAGAGCTGGCCGCAGATGATGTCCCACTCGCCCTCACGGGTGGGCTTGAACCACATGTGGGATTTGATGCCCGGTGTGGCGTCCTGGGCGGCGCGCATGGGCACGATGGCCAAGTTGTGGATCACGTCCTTGCTGGCGACATCGACGATGACGGAGCGGCCCACGGGCAGTTTCATGATGGCGGGATTCACGAAGTCATCCTTGCCGTTGGGATCGGCCTTGTCCTGGCCGACGGGATTCGCGCCGCTGATGTAACGCAGGTTCCAGATGCCGAGGTTTTTGTCGTCGCCGGGGTATTGGAAGTTCCAGAGGAATTTCTCGCCGAGGGCGCGCATTTTGATCACGTCCGGGCCGGTGGGGTAATCATCGGCCTGGCGCGACCAGAGCGGGAAGGCAAAGCCGAGCAGCAGGACGGCCTCGACGATGACGACGCCGATCTCGATGTGATGGGAGGCATGGCCGCGCACGCCGTGGTAATCCGCCTTCGGGTTGTTCTTGGCGCGGAAGCGGGTGAAGCAATAGATCAGGAAGATGGTCCAGCCGATGAACAGGAGGAGCATGAACCAATGCACGATGCCGAGCATGTGGTCGAGCAACTCGCCGTGCTCGGAGGCGACGGGGGTTTGGCCGATCCATTCGTTGATTTTGGAGAGCATGGGATTGGGAATTTAAGATTTAGGAATTAGGATTTTAGATTGGCTCGATGCGTTATCTGGTGGCCATTCTTGGTTTGGGGAGCAGGGGGTTTACAATGCGGCATTGGTTTCGGCGAACTGGCGCTGCCGGCGCGCGAAACTGTAGATGGTGTAAAAAAGGACGCTGAAGACGAGGCCGAGCGTGCCGAGCATGAAGAGGATGGCGAAGCCCTGCGCGTTGGCCTCGGCGCTGCCGGGGTCCGGCAGGCAGGTGGCGCAGGCGATGGGGAGGGACAAGGCGTTCATGGCTTGAGCGGGCGGGAATGGGTTCGGATTCAGCCGGTGATGATGGTGCGGCTTTTGCGGATGAGGTACCAGAGGCCGTAGGCGATGAGAATGAGCGTGGTCCAGCCGGCGGCGGCGCCGAGCCAAGCGGCCCCGGCGGCGGCGGCCTGATCCGGCGCGAGGCGGGTCCACAGGAAGACTCCGGCATCACAGAGGATGGCGAAGACCAGGAAGACGAGATGGAAGTGCTTCAGTGACATCGCAATACGATACGCGCCATCAGTGGCCCTTGGCGCTGGTGGAGTCGAATCCGGGGAAGACCAGGGGATCGCCGTGGCTGAAGTGGAAAAGCAGGAACAGCACGATGGCCAAGACGAAGGTGAAGGCCAGGATTTTGTAAATCGTGCTGCGCTCGTGGTTGAGGTGCATGAAGATGAGGCAGACCAGGGAGGCCTTGAACGCGGCCACGATCATGCCGACCAGGATGTTCCAGTTGTGGGTGGGCAGCTCCACCAGAGACAAGCCCCAGGTGATAAACGTGAACGCGATCAGCGTCACGCCCACGAGCATGTATTTCTTGACGGATTTTTGGATTTCTTCGACGTTGTCGGCCATGACTTTGACAGTTTGGGTTCTCCGTTAAGACAGGATTAACAAGATTTGGACAAGATTGACAGGATGAGAGGGGGATGGGCGGCGTGGGAAGGGATGGGGCAGGATGAATTAAAGCAGATACAGAAGCGGGAAGAGGAAAATCCACACCAGGTCAACGAAGTGCCAGAACAGGCCGCCGACTTCGACGCGGTTGGCGAGGTGCTCGGGGTCTTCGCGCAGCAACTTGCCGTTGCAAAGCCAGAACCAAGTCAGCACGAGCGCGCCGGCGATGACGTGCAGGCCGTGCAGGCCGGTGAGGGTGAAATAGATGGCGTAGAAGGTGTTCAGCTTGGGGGTGAAGTTGGAGAAGAAGGTGATGTCCTTCTTGTCGAGCACGACGGTGGGGTGGTGATGCCCGCCGTGGGAGTCTCCTTCATGGCCGCCCGCGGCGGCGGGTGCGCCAAGGGCCGCGCCATGACCGCCGCCTTTGGGCAGGTGGTCGGTGGCTTTGTCCGATTCCAGGTGCATGTAATAGCTCGCCTTTTGCAGGGTGGCGCTCTTGAGCGGCTCGCGCCGGTCGCCGTATTTCTTTTTGAAGGCGTCCTGGGCGTGGTCGCGGCGGGCGATGAAAACATTCTTCCAGTCCTCGCCGAAGTATTTTTTGTCCCAGGCCAGGGACTTTTCCTTGTCCACCACGGAGCGGGTGTCGATGCCGTCCACTTCCAGCGTCATGCGGTCGTCGAGCAGCTTGCCTTTGGCGACGGTGCCGTCCTTGAAGGTGATGCTATCAGCGGTGTACCCGAAAGTCTGGGAGGGTTTGACGGCGAAGCTCATCGGCGCGGCGGCGGTGAGCTTGATGGTGGTGGGCGGCAGGACGCGCAGTTTGTCGTGCTCCAGTTGCAGACCGAGAATTCGCCCGCGCAGTTGGTCGGCCGCCTCTTGACCGGCGGAGGAACTGAGCGCGGCGAGTTCCTTGCGCAGGTCGTCGATTTGCTCTTTGAATTTCACCTGCCGCTCCTTGGCTTTCTCCTTGACGGCGGCGATGGTTTCCTTGCGCAACGCGGCGAAGCCGGCCTTGTCGAGTGTGATGTCCGTGCCGTCGGCGGTCTTGAAGGCGGGAGCCGGACCGCTTTCAAAGTATTTGAAGACGTGGTTGACGGGATCGGCGTCCATCCCGGCATTCTCGCTGTGAATGGTGAGGGACAGTTCGGTGGCCTCACCGAACTTGATCTGGTAGCCGCCCTCGGGGAAGTGGCCGGTGAGGATGGTGCCGTCGGTGAGGGTGACGGACCAGTGCTTGAATTTGGCGCTGTACTCCATGGCCTTGAGGCCCATGAAGGTGGCGGCGCAGGCGACGGTGGCCGCCATGCACAATTTGTACCAGAAGATGCGGCGCAGTTTGAGCGAGGCCCAGGCCATGACGATGGTCACGGAGGAGGCGATGAGAACCATCGTGTTGATGAAGCCGGGCGCCACCGGCAGCTCATGGATCGGCCAGGGATAGTCGGCGCCGACGCGCAGGAAGATGTAGGCGGAGAACAAGCCGCCGAACAGCATCACTTCGGAGGCCAGAAACAGCCAGATGCCCACTTTGGCGTTGTACAGGCCGGTGTCGGGCCTTGCTGAGACGGTATAGGGGATTTCCATGGAGATTCAGATTCGCGGTGGCTCAGTTCTCAGTTCGCTGAGGCGATTTTGGACAGGATTGACGGGATTGGGGGAGGATTAACAAGAAATTTAGACAGGATTGCAGGATGCTCAGGATTAACAGGATTGGGAGGGAGATGCTGCGATCAGTGTTGGTGGGAAGAGGGTTCACCGGCGGGCGCGGGCGTGGAGGAGGACTTGCCGGCGGCGGTCTGCCATTGGGGAGTGAAGGGCTCGCCCGAGCCGGGCACGCTGTACTCGTAGGGGCCGCGCTCGGCGGTGACGTCGAAGGTGAAGTTGCCATGCGGCGGCGGCGTGGGGGTGGCCCACTCCAGGGTGGTGGCATCCCAGGGGTTGTCGTTGGCGATTTTTTTGCCGCCTTTGATGCTGCTGAACACGTTCCAGATGAACGGCACCTGGCCGAGGGCGAGGATGAAGGCGCCGATGGTCATGACTTCGTTCAGCCAGAGCCAGTCGGCGGCGGTTTTATCGAAGTACTTGCCGCCGTCATACCAGCGGCGGTGGAAACCGGCCATGCCCTGGATGAACATGGGGGCGAAGACGAGGTTCATGCCGAGCAGGGAGGGCCAGAAGTGCCATTTGCCGAGTTTGTCGCTCATGTGACGGCCGGTGATTTTCGGGAACCAATGATAGACACCCGCGAACAGGGCGAAGATGGTGCCGGGGGCGACGACGTAGTGGAAGTGGCCGATGACGTAGTAGGTGTCGTGCAGGGCGAGGTCGATGAAGTTGAAGGCCAGCGGCAGGCCGGTGAGACCGCCGATGCCGAACATGGGCAGGAAGGCGGAGGCGAAGAGCATCTGGGTATTGAAACGGATGGAGCCGCCCCAGAGGCTGATCATGAGGCAGGTGAGCAGGATCACCGAGGGGATGGAGATGAGCACGGTGGTGATCTGGAAATAGGTGGACATCATGGTGCCCATGCCGGTGAGGTACATGTGGTGCGCCCAGACGAGGAAGCTGAGGAAGCCGAGGATGAGCGCGGAGTACACCATCGATTTGTACCCCCAGAGCGGGCGGCGGATGTTGTTCGGGATGACCTCGGCGACGATGGCGAAGGCGGGCAGGATCAAGACATAAACCTCGGGGTGGGCGAGGAACCAGAACAGGTGCTGGTAAAGCAGCGGGCTGCCGCCGCCGGAGATGTCGAGGTGCTGGCCGCCCTCCATGAGGCCGGTGGGCAGGAAGAAGCTGGAGCCGAAGACGCGGTCGCTGAGCTGCAGCAGGGCGGCGACTTCCAGCGGCGGGAAGGCCAGCAGCAGCAGGAAGGCGGTGACGAACATCGCCCAGGTGAAGAAGGGCAGACGGAACCAGTTCATGCCCTTGGTGCGCAGGTTGATGATGGTGGTGATGAAGTTGACGGAGCCGAGCAGGGAGGCGGAGATGTTGAACACCATGGCCATCAGCCACCAAGTGTGGCCGTGGTTCCAGATGTTGGTGACGGCGAGGCCGGTGGTGGAGGCCAGGGGCGAGTACATGGTCCAGCCGGTCTGCACCGCGCCGGTGCCGACGAAGAAGCTGTACACCATGAGTACGCCGCTGATGAAGAAGAACCAGTAGCTCAGCATGTTGAGCCGCGGGAAGGCCATATCGACGGTGCCGATCTGCAACGGCATGACGTAGTTGCCAAACGCGGCGAAGCCGAGCGGCACGATGCCGAAGAACACCATGATGGTGCCGTGCATGGCGCCGAGCATGTTGTACAACTCGCCATTGACCACGCCGCCGGGCGCCCAGCGGCCGAGCATCTCGTGGAAAATCCAGCCGATGCCGGGGAGGTTTTGCAGGAAGACGAGGCCGGGCACCGGCTCGTCCGGGTAGGCCATGCTCCAGCGCATGAGCAGCATCAGGAAAAAGCCAACAAGCAGGAACAAGAGCCCGCTCATGCCGTACTGGACGCCGATGACCTTGTGGTCGGACGAGAAGATGTACTTCCAAATGAAGCTCTGCTCGTGATGATGGTCATCATGAGCATGGTCATGGGAGTCTGAGTGTTCGTGGGGAATGGCGGCAGCGCTCATGGCGGGGGATCAGTTGTCGGTGGGCGGTAAGCAGTAAGCGGCAGACAAGGTCAGGAGTCCAGCGCCTGCGTGGCGTCGAGGGAATGGGAGTAATCGAAGGCGAAATCAACCTGCGCGGCGCCGTTGACGACCTGCACGGTTTTGGAAAGCTTTTTCTTGAAGCGCGGGTGCCAGGCCTGCACTTCGTACTCGCCGTCCGGCAGGGCACGAGCGATGGCGTAGCTTCCGTCCAGGCCGGTGACGGCTTTGTGGATGCCTTCATGCACGACGACCCAGGCGCGCATCCAGGGGCGGGCGTCGCACTCGAGGCGGTAAATGCCGGGACGGCGCAGTTCGCGCGTCCATTCGCTCCCCTGCCCTGCCGCGGCGGCGTTTTCGAGGGTTTCTCCTTTGTCCAGGGTGCCTTCTTGGTGGCGGATGAAATGGATGCCGCTGGCCTCGGGGCCGGCGTTGCGCACGACGATGGATTCACCGGCCTGCACCGCGATGACGGTGGGCTGGTATTCGCAGCTCTTCTGTTCGATCGAGGCGGGTTGCGCGGGCAGGTTGGCGGCGCGCTGGCTGCCGCTGACGGTGATGACGACGTCCGCCAAGCCGCCTTCGGAATCCAGCTTCCACGCGGGATCGATGAGAGGCGCGTGCTGCGCGCAAAGGGCGTCGCCTCCGGCGCAGATGACTTGGCCGAGGATCTTCGGCGGGCCGCCGAGCAGGACGACGCGGCCGGACACGCTCGTGCTTTCCGCCACCAGACCGGCGGTGGAAAGCTCGGCCTGCCGCTCCAGCGCGGCGGCGTCCGGTTTTTTCCCGCAGCCGGCGACCACGACGCCCAGACACAACCCGGCCAGCACGGCGCTGAGCGACGCGGGATGCTGGTGCCAGGAGGTGGGTTGTTTCATGTTCGATTTGTGGAATGAATGGAAAAGTTACTCGGCTCCGCCCGTGGTGGCTCCGGGTCCGGCGGGAATCTCGCCCGGTACGTCTTTGTCGGCGAAGGCCTCCAGTTCGGCTGACGTCCACTGGGTGGCGCGGGAGCCTTCGGCGGCACGGACTTCTTCGACCATTTCC
>CAZNKC010000191.1:0-11319 GCA_964573315.1 uncultured Verrucomicrobiaceae bacterium
TTTTGGACTATCAACACTCAACTACCAACCATCAACTCGGTTTTTAGGTTCATGGATTATCTGTGTCATCCGTGTGATTCGCGGTTCTTCGTTTTCCTTTTCAGGGTTATGCTCCGCTGGCGTCGCCCGCGCCCGGAGCGCGGGCGCCATCGCCCGCTGCGGACGCCTACTGCTCACCGTCCACCGCTGACTGCCCCCGGCTCCGCGCCGCCTCCGCCCGCGAAAGAATGGGCGGGAACAGAGCCCCGCCCTCCGGGGGAGGCGGTTGCAAACCGCCGCTCCTTGGGGGGGCTTCGGGCTTCGCTTTGCGCCCTGCTCCCTGCGCTTTGCCTTCCCGCCTCTCCGAGGCGGGGTACTTTTTAATTCCCGCTCATCTTCGCCGCGAGGCGCACGGCTTCGACGAGGCTGCTGCCGTTGGCCTTGCCTTGCCAGGCGATGTCGCAAGCGGTGCCGTGATCGACGCTGGTGCGCGGCACGGGCAGGCCGAGCGTGGTGTTCACGGCGGTGTCGAAGGCGAGGGCTTTGAGCGGGATAAGCGCCTGATCGTGGTAGAGGCAAATGTAGGCATCGATCTGCCGGCGGCGCGCGGGGATGAAGGCGGTGTCCGGCGGCAGCGGGCCTTCGACATGCCGGCCGGCGGCGCGGGCGGCATCAATGGCGGGCTGGACGAGCGTTTCCTCCTCGCGGCGGCCGAACAAGCCGTGCTCGCCGGCGTGCGGGTTCAGGCCGCAGACCGCGAGCCGCGGCTCGCGGCCCTGCACGCGCCGGACGGCGGCGGCGGTGAGTTCGATGACCTCCAGGATGCGGCCGGGGCTTAGGTTGGCAACGACATCCTGATAACCGATATGCACGGTGACGAGGCTGCACACCAGTTCCGGCGAAAAAAACGTCATGCAGGAGCGTTCGGCGCGCATTTTCTCGGCGAACATCTCGGTGTGTCCCGGATAGGTGATGCCGGCGGCGTGGAGGGCTTCCTTGTTGAGCGGCGCGGTGGCGACGGCGGCGACTTGCCCGGCCAGCGCGGCCTCAATGCTTTTTTCCACGTAGAGATAGCCCGCCGAGCCGGTCTTGGCGCTGACGATGCCGGGGGTGAAGTCGGTGTCGTCAAAGCCGGGGAGGTCGAGCACGGCGGGTTCGGTGAGGGTGGCGTGCTGCTCCGTCCACTCGCTTTCGGAAAGGATGCGTTGCGGCGCGGGCAGGCCGGTCTCTTGCGCGCAACGGGCGAGCAGGCGGGCGTCGCCGAAGATGACGGGTGTGGCGGCGGCGCGGATGGCGTCGTTGGCGAGGAGTTGCAGGCAGATCTCCGGGCCGACTCCGGCGGGGTCGCCCTGGGTGATGGCGATGAGGGGGGGGCGGGGCATGGTCGTATTTTATCGTTCTCGTCCTCGTTCTCCTACTCGTCCTCGAATCGCCGAAATCGAGGACGAGGACGAGGACGAGTAGGAGGACATCACACCGCCTCCACAATAATCTTGGTTCCGGAAACTTCGCGCACGCGCACGGCGGTGCCGGGCTGGATGTAGCCGCTTTCGGCAGCCGCTTCCAGTTGGCGGCCGGCGATTTCGATGGTGCCGTAGGGGCGCAGGGCGCTGCGGGTGATGCCTTCGTCGCCGGGTTGCACGGCGGCGGCGCTTTCGGCGGCGGGGGTTTCCGCGGCGCTGCCGCCGGCGGTGGCGGCCAGGGTCATGCGTTTGAACGGGCCGAACTCCGGCAGGTAACGAGCGAAGGCGATGAGCAGCACGACGGCGCCGCTGACGCCGAGGGCGACGTTGCGCAGGCCGGTGGCATAAGTGCTGAGGTTGAAGCTGAAGAAGCCGCGCGCGGCTCCTTCGGCGGCTTCCTTGGTGGCGGCGGGATCGGCGGGCGCGGTCTCCAAGCCGGACATGGTATAGACGAGCGCGCCCATGATGCAGAGGAAGCCGAGGATGCCGGGAACGATCATGCCGGGCAGGATGAAAAACTCCACGAGCAGCAGCAGGATGCCGAGGATGAAAATGGTGATGGCCACCGTGGTCTCATGCCCGACGAGGTTGCCGGCGACGTAGTGGCCGAAGAAGAACAAACCGAAGGCGACGAGCGAGATGAGGCCGGGCAGGCCGAAGCCGGGTGTCTGCATTTCCATGTAAGCGCCGGCGACGCCGATCAAGATGAGGATGGCGGCGTATTTGGTGACCCAGATGGCGATCTGCTCGAAGGCGACCGGTTCGGCGGTGACGGTCTCGCCTTGCAGTCCTTCGGCTTTTTTGATGTCGTCGATGCTGGTGGCGATGGCTTTGGCGAAGAGCGGTTTGCCGTCGGAGAGCATGGTGGCTTCCTCGGCGTCGAGGGTGAGGATCTCGCCCTTGGGGCTGAGCATCTGGCCGTTGACGACGAGTTCGCGGTCCATGTCGATCATGGCTTCGATGACGCGGGAGTCGTGGCCTTTCTCTTTGGCGACGGTGCGGGCCATGCCCATGATGGCGGAGTTCATCTTGGCGCGCTCGGCTTCGCCCATTTCCACGCCGCTGCCATAGACGGGCGTGGCGGCGCCGACGGAGCCGGCGGGGGCAATGTAAATGGAGTCGGTGGCGATGGCGATCATGGCGCCGGCGGAAAGGGCGCGCGGGTTGATGAAGGAGTAGCTGGGCGGGCCGAGCGTTTGCAGGTCGCGCATCATGAGGTCGGTGGTGTCCCAGGCGAGGCCGCCGGGGGTGTCGAGGTCGAAGATGACGGCCTCGGCGCCTTCCTCGGTGCAGCGCTCCAGGGTGCGGGTCATGAATTTGAAGCGCGCCGGGGTGATGAGGTCTTCCTTGCCGACGGTGATGCGCACGACTTTGCCGGTGAAAGGGCCCTGGCGTTTGGCCGCGGGTATGGCGGCGGGTTTGTCCTCCGTCGCGGCGGGCTCGGCGGCGGCGATGAAAAGGGCGTCATCGAGCCGGACGGGGGCGGCGGGGAGTTTGAGCGATTGCTTGGCGAGCGCGTCGAGGTCCGGGGCGGCGCCGCGAGCGAACAGGGGCTTGCCGTCGGCGCGCGGCCGGGCGGCTTGATCAGCGTCGAGCAGCAGGAGTTCGCCTTTGGCGGCCAGCGTCGTGCCGTCGATCTCGATGACGAGGCCGGCATCGACGAAGCCTTCGGCGATTTTTTCGTCGTGGCCCTTCACTTTGGCGAGGCCGCGCGCGCCGGCCTTGAGGATGGCGAGGGATTGGGTGAAAAGATTTTTTTGCGCGGTCTCGGTGAGGTCTCCGGCGGCGGAGAGGTCGGGCGCGGCGGCGCCGGCGCGGGAGCCGGGAGCCATCCAGATTTCATCGCAGGCGAGCGTGAGCAGGGCGGCGCCGGAGACGGCGGCGGAGTTGACGTAGGCCACGGTGCGCGTCTTCAGGCGGGCGACCTGCTCGGCGAGCGGCAGCGCTGTCTGGGGGCTGACGCGGGAGCTGTTGATGTCCAGGATGATGGCGGGCGCGCCGGCCTGCGCGGCTTTTTCCATGAGGATGTGGACTTCACGCCAGCGGCGTGCGTCGGACAACTCGCGGTCGGTGATGGCGATTTGGACGGGCTGGCCTTTGAGCGCGGCGGCCGCGGGCGCGGTTTCCTCCTGGGCGGGCAGAGAGGCGGGCTGAAAGGCGGCGCAGGCGAGGAGCAGGATGGACAGAAGGCGCTTCATGGATGGAAAAGAATACGCTCGGCGGTGGCGCGGCGCAATCCGGCATTGCGCGCGGGCGCGGCATCGCCATTCGTAGGGTTGCAATGGGACGCATTCCGGAAGCCACGGTCGAACAGGTGCTGGCCTCCACGGACATCGTGGAGCTGGTGGGCCGTTACGTGAAGCTGCGGCGCGCGGGGACGAACTTCGTGGGGCTGTGCCCGTTTCACAACGAGAAGACGCCGTCGTTCAACGTCAGCCCGTCGCGGAACTCTTATCATTGCTTCGGCTGCGGCGCGGGCGGCACGGCCATCGGGTTTATGATGGAGCATGACGGCATGACCTTCGTGGAGGCGGTGAAGCGGCTGGCGGACGCGGCTGGCATCCGCATCGAGGAGGAGGTATGGGACGCCAACGCGGAGAAGGAGGCGAAAATCCGTGCCGGTTTGATCAAGGCGCACCAGCGCATCGCGGAATGGTATCATCAATTGCTGTTGAAATCCCCCGTCGCCGACGTGGCGCGGCAGTACTTGAAAGGGCGCGGCATCAACGCGGAGGTGGCGAAGCGCTGGCAGCTCGGCTTTGCCCCCGGCGGCGGCGACCTGCTGCGGCGCTGGGCGCGCGAGCAGGGTTTCAACGAGAACCTGCTCATCGCCGCCGGCATCCTGGCGCAGGGCGAGGGCGGCGAGACCTATCCGCGCTTCCGGCAGCGGTTGATGTTTCCCATCTGCAACGACAACGGCGAGGTCATCGCCTTCAGCGGCCGGCTGCTCGATGCGGACGCGAAAGGGGCTAAGTACCTGAACTCGCCGGAGACACCCATTTTCAACAAAAGCCGCGTGTTTTTCGGCTTCCACAAAGCCAAGCGCGCGGTGGCGAAAGCGGCGCAGGCGATCGTGTGCGAGGGGCAGATCGACTTGGTGATGGCGTATGAAGCGGGTTTTGAAAACGTGGTGGCGGCGCTCGGCACGGCGTTCACCGAGCATCACGCACGGCTGCTGAAACGGCACGCCGATGAAGTGGTGTTGTGCTACGACTCGGACGCGGCGGGCTTCAAAGCGGCGCAGCGCACGTTTCAAATCCTGGCGCCGACCGGCCTCATCGTGAAGGTGGCGGCGCTGCCCGCCGGGGACGATCCCGACACGCTCATCCGCCGCGAGGGACGCGAGGCCTTCGCGAGCCTGATCGAAGGCGCGCAGGAATTCATCGACTACCAAATCGCCCACGCCGCCGCGCAACCCAAGTTCGGCGAGATGACCGAGCGCGTCCGTTTCGCGGAACAGATGGCGGCGAACATCCGCCTGCTGGACAATCCCGTCGCGCGCTCGACGGCAATCCAGCGCGTGGCGGTGCGGCTGGGCATCCCGGAGGACGACGTGCGCAAGCGGGTGGGGAGCGGACAAAGACGCGCGGACAAGGCGGGCGGGAACACGGACGCCGCGCCGTCGGAAGCGGGCAAGCTGCTCCAAGCCCAAGACCGCACCGCCCTGATGCTGTGCCAGATGGCGATGACGGATGCGCAGGTGCTGCACTGGCTGCGCGGCACCGGCAAAGTGGCGCTGCTGGATGACATGCCCGGCACGGAGCTGCTCGGCCTGCTCTGGCGCAGCCGGTTCGATGCCGTCGATCCGGCGGCGATGGCCTCGTTTTTATCCGCCCTGGAGCCGGCGCAAGCGCAGGCCTTCGTGCGGTTGCAATACCAAGCCGCGCCGCCCGGCGGCATGGCGGAGGCGGAGCAGGCGCTGCTGGCGCTGGAGTTGAACCGCCTCCAGCATCTCGTGCGCAGCCTGCAAACGCGCATGAAGCAGCCCGGCATCCCGCCGGAGCAGGCTGCGGCGATGCAGCGCGAGCTGCTGGCCGTGCGCAAAGAATACCTTGACCGCCGTGCCGTCAGCCTGAATAGTAGCTAGCTCCCCCAAGCAAGCCCCGGTCTCCGGATCGGACGGCGTCCCCCCGCCTGCCGCGCCCCAGGAACATGGCCACGCCAGATCCCCAAAAAAACTCCAGTCCGCCCGACGCCAGCGCCGCCCCTGATGTGGCCGCGTCCGCTGAGTCCGTGCCCGCCGCTTCCGCGCGCCGCCGTGGCCGTCCGCGCAAGCACCCGCTGCCGGAAGCGGAGGCCGCGCCCGCCGTGGCCGGAGCGGAGGGCGCTCCCGTGAAACGCAAACGCGGCCGCCCGCCAAAGAGCGCCAAAACCGCCGCGCCCGCGGTGATGCTGGACGACATCAACGCGCCGCAAATACAAAGCTGCCTGCGCGACCTCATCCGCCTCGCCAAGGAGCAGGACCACCTGACCTGGGACGATTTCAACGAAGCGCTGCCGCCGGGAGGCGTGACGCCGGACCTGATGGATGAAATCGTGTCCCGGCTCAACACGCTGGAAATCCGCGTCATCGACGCCGCGGAAGTCGAGCAGCCGGCCCGCGCGTCGCAAGCGCCGCCGGTCAGTCCGCGCGCGCGCGCGGCGAACGAGGAAGCGCCGAAGCTGGACCTGCTGGACGATCCGGTGCGCATGTACCTGCGGCAGATGGGCCAAGTGCCGCTGCTGACCCGGGATCAGGAAATCCAAATCTCCAAGCGCATCGAGAAAGCGGAAAACAACCTGCAGCAATGCCTGCAAGACGTGGGCTTCGTCGGCGAGACCCTGCTGGGACTGGCCGAGAGCCTGGCCAACGGCCTGGACCGCTTCGACCGGCTGGTCATCGACCGCAAGTCCGAGGAGCGCGATCTCTACTTCCGCCGGCTCGGCCCGTTGGTCACCCAGGCGCGCGAGGCTTTCGACAAAGCCACCGCCGCCTTCCTCGCTTGGCGCGACGCGTCCGCGCAGCAAAAAGACACCGCCCAGACAGCCTTCCGCGAGACGAAAGCGGACTTCTTCAAGCTCTGCGGCAAATTTTACTTCAAACAAAAGATCAACGAAGATCTGGTGGCGTTGATGCAAGCGCGGCAGGAAGAGCTGGAGCAGCTTCAGCAACGGGCGGCCGAAGATCCCGACGATCAAATCGCCGCCGAGACCCTGTCCCAGTTCGAGCAAGCCGCCTGGCAGACCGCGGCAAGTTATCACCAAGTGGTGAACGACGCCCTGATGTGGGAGAACGAATCCACCGGCGCCAAGACCGAGATGATCGAAGCGAACCTGCGGCTCGTCATCTCCATCGCCAAAAAATACACCAACCGCGGCCTCAGCTTTCTGGACCTCATCCAGGAGGGCAACATGGGCCTCATGCGCGCGGTGGAAAAATTCGAGTACCGGCGCGGCTTCAAATTCTCCACCTACGCCACTTGGTGGATCCGCCAAGCCATCACCCGCTCCATCGCCGACCAAGCGCGCACCATCCGCATCCCGGTCCACATGATCGAGACCATCAACAAACTGCTGCGCGTCCACAAGCAGTTGCAGCAGGAGCTGGGGCGCGACCCCACGCCCGAGGAGATCGCCGAGGAAATCCACCTCCCCATCGACCGCGTCCGCACTGTGCTGCGCATGGCCCAGCAGCCCGTGTCCCTGCAAACCAAAGTCGGCGAGACCGAAGGCGACACCGAGTTCGGCGACTTCATCGAGGACAAGGAAGCCTCCAACCCGATGGAGACCACCGCCATGAACCTGCTGCGCGACAAACTGCGCGACGTGCTCGACACCCTGAACCCGCGCGAGCGCGAGGTGCTGGACCAGCGCTTCGGCCTCACCGACGGCTCCAGCCGCACCCTCGAGGAAGTGGGCCGCCAGTTCAGCGTCACCCGCGAGCGCATCCGCCAGATCGAAGCCAAAGCCCTCCGCAAACTCCGCCACCCCACGCGCATCCGCAAGCTGGGCGGGTTTTTTGGCGGGTCTTGAGCCCGCGGACGAAGTCCGGCACCCGCCGGACCCCGCTATTCCGACGTCTGACGCAAAAATCTGAACAGGCGCGTGCAATTCGCCACAAAGCACCACGTTTCTGGGGTCATGTCTCAGACCCTTCATGCCAGCTCCGCCGCCGAGCGCGTTTTCATTGGCGCGGCAGCGGGCCGGGCAGCGCATGGCCGGCCACCTGCCACCTGCCACCTGCCGGGCGGCCCTGGGCGGATCCGGGAGAAAAGAGAAAACAAAAGAGCAAAAACCATGACCACCACCCGCCGCCAATTCCTGAAAACCGCCGCCAGCCCGGCCCTCCTGGCCGGAGCCGCGCTGCTGCCCGCGGGCGAATCCGGCGCGCCGCGCAAGGCGCCCTTCCGGCTTCTATACAGCAACGATCTCACGAACACGCTCTCCTGCATGAGCCCCTTCCACCAACCGAGGGAACCGTTCCGCAAGGAAATGCTGGAAGCGACTGTGGATGAAGTCGCCGGCACGGGCGTGGATGTTCATCTGCTTCAACCTGGCCTGGGCGTGGTGCCGATGTGGAAAAGCAAGGCGCAGCCGCTTGAGGACCATGCCGCCTGGCTCAAGGAAACCTACGGGCAGAAGCCAGACCAATACACGCAGGCCGTGCTCAACGGCACGGACCTAGTCCAGACTTTTCTTGACCGCTGCCGGATGCGCGCCCAGGCGTCGTTCATTTCCATTCGGATGAACGACGCGCACCACAAGGAGAACGTGGACAAGAAGAAGGGGGAGAAGTTCGGCAGCGTCTCAATGGCGATCAACCGGCTCTACCACGCGCACCCGGAGTATCGCCTGGTGCCGGGGTCGCTCTCCGGGAAGGACCTGGTGCTGAACTGGGCCGAACCGGAGGTGCGCGCGCAAAAGTTCGCGCTGCTGCAGGAGCTTTGCGAGAACTACGACCTCGACGGACTCGAGCTCGATTTCCTGCGCACTTACAGCTATTTCCGGCTGGCGGAAACCACGCGCGAGCAGCGGGCCGTGATCATGACGGCGTTCGTCAAGGACGTGCGCGCGATGCTCGACCGCACGGCGCGAGAAGGCCGCCGGCGCTGGCTTGGCGTGCGCGTGCCCTGTTATTTGGAGGCGCACGATCCGCTCGGCATTGACCTGGCCGCCATGACCGTGGCGGGCGTGGACATCGTGAACGCATCCTCGCACTACTTCACGACGCAGCATCATCATCTGGCGGCAATTCGCAAACAGGCGCCGGATGCGACGCTCTGCTTCGAACTCTGCCATACAATCTGGAAGGGAGAGAAGGTGGCTGTGGGATACGATGTGTTTCCTTACCGCCGGGCCACGCGCGAGCATCTCCACACCGCCGCGCATCTGGCCTGCGCACGCGGCGCGGATGGCATCAGTTTGTTCAATTTCGCCTACTATCGCGAGAACGGCACGGGCGAGGGACGCGGTGTCTTTGGTGAGCCGCCTTTTGACGCGCTCAAGGCCTTGAGGAATCCGGGCGCGCTCGCGCGGGAGCCGCAGCACTGGTTCATCGCCCAAGGCTGGCGCGCGCCAGGCGCGAAACCGCTGAGCGTGCCGCGCAAGATCGTGCCGGGGGCGCCCGCGAAGTTCTATTTCGACCTGGCGGCGCCGGAGGGTGGCCGGAAACACGGCGCACGCCCGCGCATCCAATGCGCCCAGGCATTGGGTGACGCCCCCTGGACCGCGACGTTCAATGGCGAGGCGCTCATCCCGACCCCCGACGTGTCCGAGCCGTTCCCCGTGCCTTATCCGTCCATGATGGGCAAGCCGGAGGAGCTGCGCGCATGGCTGGTGCCGGCGGTGCTCCTTGCCGACGGGCCCAACCGGCTTGAACTCGCCTGGGCCGGCGGCAGCGACGTGCCGACCGTGGTGTTTCTCGATCTGTCCATAACCTGACTGTTTGCCTCCTTATGAAACTCTTCCTGCATCGCAGCCTTTTCACGCTCACGTTCGTACTCCTGACGGCCTTCCCCGCCATGGCCGCCGAGCGCCCGAACATCGTGTTGTTCATCGCCGACGATTTGTCGCGGATGGAGATGAGTTGTTATGGCGGCGGCAATGCGCGCACGCCGCACCTCGACCGCCTCGCTTCGCAAGGACTGCGTTTCGAGAAGTGTTACAATTCGGTGTCAACCTGCGCGCCGACCCGCGCGCTGCTTTACACGGGGTTACACCCGGTTCGAAACGGCAGCTATCGCAACCACACCGCATCACGTCCGGGCATCCAAAGCCTGCCGCATCACTTAAAAGCGCTGGGCTACCGCGTGGGCATCGCCGGCAAGAAGCACGTCGGCCCGCCTGAAAGCTTTCCGTTCGAAATCCTCGGGAAGATCAACGTGTTTCCCTCCGGCAGAGAAGCCGGGTCCAGGCCGGAGGATTTGAATCATCTTCGCCGCTTCGTCACTCGCGATGCCGGCCAGCCGTTCTGCATGGTGGTCTGCTCCACGTTTCCTCACCCGCCGTGGCGGAATGGCACGGCGGCGTATCCGCCGGAAAGTCTCAAGCTTCCGCCCTATTGGGTGGACACGCCTCAAACCCGCCAGCTTTATGCCGGCTATTGCACCGACGTGGAAAGGCTGGACACGCAGGCAGGCGCCGTGCTGGGGCTGCTGGATGAAACCGGCGTCGCGGACAGGACGCTTTTTATATTCCTGAGCGAACAAGGCACGGACCTGCCGTGGGCCAAGTGGACATGCTACGAACAAGGGCTGCACGCCGGCGCGCTGCTGCGCTGGCCCGGCGTCATCAAAGCCGGCACCGTTTCCCAGGCGATGGTGGAATACGTGGATGTTCTTCCCACCTTGGTGGACGCTGCGGGCGGAGCGCCGATCCCGGGTTTGGATGGGCGAAGTTTTCTTCCCGTGCTGCTCGGCAAGACCGACACGCACAAAAAGCATGCATTTGGCATCCACAACAATCAACCCGACGGCAACGCCTATCCCAGCCGTTGCGTGAGGACGAGCCGGTTCAGCTACATCCGGAATCTGGCGCCGGAGAATGAGTACTGGCTCAGGCCGGTCATGGGCGAGGGCAGGCGGCGCTGGCACGACTTCTGGCCGTCCTGGCTTGAGAAAGCCAAGACCGATCCGGCCGCCGCGCGATTGGTGGACCGTTACATCCACAGGCCGGCAGAAGAACTTTACGACCTTGAGACCGACCCATGGGAACAAAACAATCTTGCCAGCGATCCCGCCCATGAAGCCACCAAGAGGGAACTGGCGCGGGAACTGGACGATTGGATGCGCCAGCAGGGTGACACCGGTGCGGATCTGGACAAGCCCATCGAAAAAAAAGACCGGTTTCTGTGAGAACCGCAGGCCACATGGCTCCCAATTCAAAATGCGTGGAAATGAAAATCCTATCCTCTGTGGTGGAAAACAGGGATTCGCCACAGAGCACCTGAATCCCTGGGACCGGGATGAGGAACAAGGAGTAACTTCGGGGGGAAGTTAGTCGGGAGCGCAAAGAGGAACACAGAGGTCTTGCGAGAGGCGGAATTATTTTCCTGCCACCCCTCTTCCCACCCCCCAAAACCCTCATGCCTTTGTGCCTTCATGTGAGACTTTTTTCATGCGCAATCCCCGCGCAACCAGCACCACGCCCGCATTTCCCGATAAGCCACGAGCATTCCCCCGTTTCCATCCAACGCAACGCTGTCCCGCCTCCAATCCAACAACCCGCCATGCACACCCGCCGCTCCTTCCTCCGCTGCGCCACTGGCGCCACGCTCGCGTTGCCCTTCCTCGAAAGCCTCCACGGCGCGGCCACCGCGACACGGCCCGCGCAACGGCTCGCGGTGTTCTAGACCGGTTCTCAAAAAGAATGTCATATTAGTGCTGTACTTTTTAGAAAA
>CAZNKC010000192.1:0-11289 GCA_964573315.1 uncultured Verrucomicrobiaceae bacterium
CAACTCCAGCGTCGATCTCGCGGCGCGTTTCAAGGGAATGGACGGGCCGCCCGGCTCCTTCAACCTGCATCTGGATATCACGGGTTACGACGACGCCCGCACCCAGCGCATGCTCACCGCCGTGATGTCCGGCCAGCCGCAACCCATTGTGCGTTTTCTGACCGAAGAACTCGGCGAAGCCTCGTTTGAATTCAGTTTCACCGACTCCGAAAAGACCGGGAACGGCATCTCCATCGAGCGCAATCCCAACCCGCCCGCCAAAGCTCCGAACGACGATCCCGACTGACCCTTTTTTAGAATTTCGGAACAAGCTGCCCGCCGCCGGTATTGACGGCGGACAGCCATCCGGATGAACCAAACCAAAACCGACAAACCCAACAAGCACAAACCGCATTCTGGCGAATGCGCCTACGGCGCCGTGTAGGCGCGCTCGCCAGAGCGCGGCGGCGGATCGATTGGCAGTCGAAGAAGCAGCCATGAAGATACTCCGCCCATTTCTCTTTCCAAAAAACAGGCCGCACGCCCGTATTCCTCCCGTGCTTTCTCGCCTCATCCTCATCGTCTCCCTGGCTGCCGCTTCCAGCGCGCTGGCCGCGCCGTCTTTTGTCCGGGACATCGCTCCCATCTTGGTGGAGCAATGTGTCGAGTGCCATCGCGCCGGCAAAATCAAAGGCGGTTACCGGCTTGATGCTTGGGAGGTTTTGGGGAAAGCCGGCGACAGCGAGGCTGCGCCGCTCACGCCCGGCCAGCCGGAGCAGAGCGAGCTTTACCGTCTGCTCGTCACCCATGATGAGGACGAGCGGATGCCGCAAAAGGCCGATCCACTGCCGGAGGCGCAGATCAAGCTGATCCGCGACTGGATCGTGGCGGGCGCGCGTTTCGATGGCGGGGAAAAAGACGGCTCCCGCCCCCTGGCCGCGCTGCTGCCGGAACCGCCGCCCGCCGCCGCGCCGGAGCGCTATCCGCATCCCTTGCCCGTCATCGCGCTGGCGCCGCATCCCGATGGGGAAATCGTGGCGGTTGGCGGTTATCACGAGATCACGCTTTGGGACGCCGGGACCGGCAAGCTGCTGCGGCGTCTCAGCGGCGGACTGCCGGAGCGTGTGCTGGCGTTGCAATGGCTTGAACGGAAGGACGCCGCGCCGCTGCTGATCGCCGCGGGCGGCGTGCCGGGGCGCTCCGGCGGGCTTTGGTTGGTCGATCCCGGCGAAAAAGAAAACGGCAAGCCGCCGCGCCGTCTTTTGCAAACGCGCGACTGCCTCATGCGTCTGGCGCTGACGCCGGACGGCAAGCGCGTCGTCACGGCGGGCGCGGACAACAGCGTCCACTGCCTCGCGCTTCCCGACGGCAAACGCCTTTGGGCGGTGGAAGCGCACGCCGACTGGGTGCTCGATCTGACCATCAGCCCAGATGGCCGCCACGCCGCCACCGCCAGCCGCGACCGCACCGCGCGCCTGCTCAATCTCGATGATGGCGAGATCGACACCACTTTCACCGCGCATGCCGATCCCGTGACCAGCGTGCTTTTTGCCGCCGACGGCCGGTCTGTTTTTTCCGGTTCCGCCGGCGGGGATATCCGGCGTTGGGGGCTGGATGGCGTGGCTGTCAAAGACAGCACGCTGCGCGCCGGCAGGATGGAAGTCGCCGCCATGAGGCAAGCGGATGGTCTGCTGCTCGCCGCGTTGGGTGATGGCCGCTTGCTGCCGCTGGACTTGGAGCAGCGCAAGGCGCTTGACCCGCTCGTGACGGCGAAGGACCGGATGGAAACCGTGCGCGTGCTGCCGCATGAGGGCGGCGGCTGGAAGGTCTTTGCCGGAGGTCATGATGGTGTCGTGCATCGCCTCGTGTTGCCGCCGCCTGCCGGAGAGCGGATGCCCCCATCCGCTGACTCGCCGGCAGCGTCGGATGAAAAGAAAAAGACTTCGGAAAAGGAAAGCCAAGACGCCACGAATGAAGAAAAAGCTCCCCCGCCTCCCGCGCCCAAGCCGATCCCGCCCTTGCATTTCACCGCTTCACCGGGATGGTCGCAGCCATGAGCAGCCAGACCGAACAGCAACAGCGCGTCGTCATCGTCGGCGCCAGCGACAACCCGGAGCGTTACGCCCACAAGGCCATGCGCAGCCTGCTCGATCATAGTCACGAGGTGGTGCTGGTGCATCCGCGGTTGCCATCCATTGAGGGGCGTGCGGTTCATCACGATCTCGCGGAGATTGACGGTCCGGTGGACACTGTGACGCTCTACATCGGTCCCGCCATTTCATCCGGGTTGGCGGACAAACTCATCGCTTTGAAACCGCGCCGTGTTTTGTTCAACCCCGGCGCGGAGAATCCGTCGCTCGCCGCGCAGTTGCAAGCGGCGGGCATCGCCACCGAGGAAGCTTGCACGCTCGTCCTGCTGGCGACGGGGGCGTTTTGAGGCGGGTGATCGCACTCCTTGGTGGGAGGGTGGGATTGTATTCCCGCCCATTCTTTCGCGGGCGGAGGGGGGCGGAGCTTGGCGCGCGAGCCGCGAGCTCGGGGCAGGCTCCGCGCCACCCACCGCCTCCGCCCCCCGGAACAAATGGGCCGGAACAGAGTCCGGCCCTCCGGCGAGCGGGACGCTCGTAAAGTATCCCGCCTCTCCGAAGCGGGTCGGATGGTTCCCTCCTCGGAGAGGCGGGGTACCTTTGCGGCGGAGGACCATCAAGAAGTGCCGCGCCAAGAGGTGATCAAACAGGCGAGGAGGGCGAGCAGCCAGAGCGGGGTGTAGGGATCGGCTTCGGTTTGTTTGAGGGCGGCTTGGCGGCGGAGGGCGGTGGTTTCGTCGAGGGATTCGGCGGCGGTGAAACGGGCTTCGCGGGTGTCGCCGAAATGGGCGGCGGCGGAGAGCAGGAGGTCGTCGCCTTCACGGAGGTCGAAGAAACCGGGTTCATCGGGGACGCGGTTGCGGAAGGGCAGGGGGGTGTTGTTTTGCGCAAGGACGCGCGGGGCCGTGGCGGGGAAGGCGATGGGCAGGGGCTGGCCGGTTTCGTAGTTGGCGGTGTGGAAGGCGCGCTTGCGGTCGCGCAGATCGTTGGCGAAGCGGTGGAGGAAGACGGGCACGGCGGGATTGCGGGCGGCGCTGGATTCGGCGGGATTCCAGGCCAGCAGGAGGCGCTGGGTGCGGGCGCCGTCGTCCTGGGTGTCCTGGCGCAGCAGGGCGAGAGGTTTGCCGTCCTTCCAGAGCAGCGGTTGGTCGGCGGCGGCGAGGGTGAGCGGTGTGGCGGCGGGGGTGAGAAGGCCGGCCCAGTCGAGGTCGCGGGTGAAGGGGTGGTTCTCGGCAAGCACGGGCGCGGGGTCGAGCGTGGGGACGCTGCCTGTGCCCGCGCCGCCGAACTGGATGGCGTGCGTGGTGACGGCTTCGCCGATCTCCGTGACGACGAGATCGGGCGGCGCGGCGGAGGCGTCGAGGTCGATGTCTTCCAAGGCGGTGAGCAGGCCGGTGAAGAGTTGGCGCTCGGTCTCGCCA
Organism: uncultured Verrucomicrobiaceae bacterium; assembly: GCA_964573315.1. Taxonomy (GTDB): domain Bacteria; phylum Verrucomicrobiota; class Verrucomicrobiia; order Verrucomicrobiales; family Verrucomicrobiaceae; genus JAGRPD01. The sequence goes on from CAZNKC010000192.1 coordinate 3,488, forward strand.
CTGAGGCGGACTTCGGCGCGCAGGCGGCGGGGCTGGGGGCGGATGAGCGGGAGGCTGTCGTCGAGCGTGAAGCGGTCCGGGCTGAGGTGTAGGATGATGCGGTCAAGTCCGGCGGGAAAAACACCGGAGAAGGTGAGCGTCTGGCCGGGGGCGAGGGTGAGGTTTTTTTTCGCGGACAAACGGGATTCGGCGGGAGCTTGCGGCCACTCGGTCCACCACTCGCGGGTCTGCGGTTCGTCGCCGTGGTTGCGGACGAGGACGGTCCAGGTGGTATCGGGAGGGACGGCTGAAGCCTGGACACCAACGGCGGCGTCCGGGCTGGCGGTGGTGACACCGGCGAAGCCGACATTCGGGAAAGGCTCGCCGATGGCAATGAGGCCGGCCTCGGCGGGCAGCGCGGCGGGGCGGTGGTCGCTGACGTAGAGGACGGCGCCGGTGGCTTTGACGAGGCTGCGGGCGAGCACGAGGGCGTCGGCGGGATCGTGCGCGCCGCGGCGGGGCCGCCAGTTTTTGAGGGAGTCGAGCAGGGCGCTGAGTTCGGAGCCGCGATAGAGCACGGGCTGGCGGGTGTCGGATTCCATGAGCAGCCAGTCGGTGGCGTGGGCGGCGCGCGCCCAGGGGGAAAGAGCGCGGGAGAGGGCGGGCTCCAGGGCGGTGTCCTGAAAGGCGGTCATGGAGACGGAACTGTCGAGCACGACGGCGATGCTTTGGCGCGAGTCCTGCCGGGTCCAGCGCGGTTCGGCGAGCAGCCAGGTGACGATAAGGGCGGCGAGGAGCTGGAGCCAGAGCGGGAGGGAATTGCGCAGGCGCTCGATGCGCGCCCCGCGCGCGCTGACCGGCGCGGCGTGCTCAAGCAGAAAAAGCGTGCTGACGGTGACGCGGCGGGAGCGCTCCTGCAGGAAGTGAATGAGCAGGATGACCGGTAGCGCCAGCAGGGCGTAGAGGGCGGCGGGATTGGAAAAGTGCATGATCCAAAGTAGCTTCGATTGGCCATCGAATCCACCACCGCGATTCAATGGCTAATCAAGGAGAAACTCCCAGGGCTTGCGGATGAAATGAGCGGGAAAACCTGATAAAACAATGGGTTTGACCCGAATGCCGAGTGGTGTGAGGGTGGCATGATGTTTCGTTTCCTTAAACATGTGGCGGTCCTTTTCGCTCTCATCAGCGCCCTCAGCATATACGGTCGGGGAGCGGATGGCACTGGAAACTTGGACATCAGTCACGGCGGTGTGGGTTATGTGCTGACGCCCATTCCTGAAGAGACTGCCACTCATTTTGAGATCAGGAACAGTCCGTTCAGCCGCACCGCCTGCCTGTTGCCCAATGGCCGCGTGATTTTGGTGTCAACGCGTTATCTTAAGAGTAATCCAAGCATCAAATCCACTCTTGTCCGGCGCTACACCACGGCGGGTGCGACGGACGCGTCCTTCGGTCAGAAGGGTGTCACGACAGTTTCCGGCCCGGAGGCGTGGGGGCTCAATGTAAGCCCAAGCGGCAAGATCCTCGTCGCCGGCACCCAGTTTAAGGACGGCAGCAATCAGGTCTCCATCCTCCGCTTGACCGCCAATGGAAACCCGGAAGCCGGATTCGGCAGCGGAGGCGTGGCGTTGGTCGATCCCTTTCCCGCCGCCCCGGATTCGGGCCGGAGCGCAGCTCTGACGGCGGACGGCGGGACACTTGTGGGGGCCATCTCCTCGGAACTCCCCGGCGGCGGCTGGGCTTCCATTCAGAAGTTCTCCAAGACGGGTGTTTTTAACCCCAACTTCAGAAACCTGGGAGCCGTTGGGCGGGGGGTCGAGCTGCCCGGCATTAGTGGGAAGGTGGTCGCTCTGGCCGAACAGACGGACCGCAAAGTCCTGGCGCTTGCCGAGAAGATTTCTCCGGCCTCGTTCACGGTCATCGGATACAGCCTGTCCCGCCTTCTCAGCACGGGAGAGTTGGACCATGACTTTGCCGGCAGCAGCACCACCCATGTGACGGGGGGCAATTTGGTGTTGCAACCGGACGGCGCCATCCTGGTGGGTGGAGGGAACATCCTGGAGCGGTTGCTTCCAAATGGCCAGCGAGACCCGGATTTCGGAGCGGACGGAAGCGTCACTCTGGGCATTGAGATGCCCGAGACGGGCAGCGCCATCACTCTCCAAGCGGATGGAAAGATCCTGGTGGCGGGTTTTGTGACTGAGGATGACTCTGAAGACAGCGCCGTCGAACGCTACCTGCCGGATGGGACGCTGGACACCACTTTCGGAGAGGGCGGCCGCACGGTCATTCAGGCGGGCACGGGCAATGACCGCGCCGTCCAAGTCCGGGAGGATATCGAGTCTGGCAGCTTTTGGGTGCTCGGCACCGCCGCGGGTTTCACCCATTTTTACACCGCCAAACTCTTTGGCGCGGGAAAACCCGTCCTGCAAAACAGCAGGGCCGAAAACCTGACGGACACCACCGCTACCTTGAGCGCCACAGTGAATCCGAAGGGGAGTCTGGCCACGGTGACAGCGGAGTACGGCCTCACCCGGCAATACGGCTCCACGCTCCCGGGCATTCTCCCAGAGCCCGCCGGCAGGACGAACCAAGACGTCTCCATTCCAGTCTCCGGGCTGCTGCCTGACAAGCTCTATTACTACCGCTTGACCGTTGCCAACGGCTTGGCTTCCGTCTCGGCGACGGGAAGCTTCCGGACGCGGAAGACACTCGTCATCGAGTCGCCCGCCCAGGGCGCTGTCATCAAGAACGGCCAGCTTGGGGGCACGGTCACGATGACGGCCAGTGTTCACCACGGGGGCGGTGTCAGCAAGGTGGAGGCTTCCGTCAATGGCGGGCCATGGATAGAAGGTGTGCTGGAACTCTCCGCCGCCGGGAACGCATACTCCTTCCAACTGCCGGTGGCGGGCGGGGCCAATCAGGTAGTGATCCGGGTGCTCAATCTGGAAGGAGACATCGCGCACACGTCCACCCATTCCTTCACCTATGTCATCAAAAGCGCGCTTGCCGTTCAGGTCCAGGGAGAAGGGCGGGTGCTCGGCCTTTTACGCGGTGCGGCCTATCAGGTGGGCAAAACGTACAAGCTCAAAGCGAAGAGCGCGCCCGGTCATATCTTCTCCCACTGGGCGGCGCCCGGTCTGCCCGCGACTGCGGGCCCCAATCTGACCTTTGTCTTCACCGAGGCGCTCGCCGCGGCGCCGGTCATCGACCTTCATTTCGTGTCCAGCATCTACCTGGACGCGGAGCAAAGGGGAACCCGCATCGGACTGATCAGCCCGGATGTCGTGCAGGATATCACCGCGCCCCGCCTGGGACGCATTGAGGTAACGACGACCTCCAGCGGGGCTTTCTCCGGCTCAGTCCGCCTCGGTGGCAAGCGCCTGCCCATCAGAGGCGTGTTTGATGCCGGCCGTGTGGCTAGGTTTCAGTCGGACTGGAAGACGGCCGCCACGCTCAAGGCGGCTGGTGGCAGGCTTCTGGATCTCCGGATGCACTGGCAAACCACCGTCCAGGGCCAAAACGAGCTGGCCGGCACGCTGGCCGCTTCCAGCTCTGATCCGCCCGAAATCGAGTCCTCCTTTACTGCGTTTCCAGTTTCTTTTGACGGCAAGACTCCAGGCACCAGCCCGCCCGGAGTTTATCTTGAGCAGGGTGGCAAGTTCACTTTGGTTCTCCGCCCGGCTCCCCTGTCTCCGCCCGGCCCCCTTGGCTTCAGCCATGGCCTGATGACGCTGCGCGCGAAGGGGAGCGTGACTTTCACGCTTTCACTTGCGGATAGCACCACGGCGACGGGGTCCGACCGTTTGACGGACGATCTCGCCGGTCACCTCTACATCCCGCTCTACACTCAGCGGAGCGGCTGCCTGTGGACGCGCTTCCAGCTTCAAGACCAGCCGGATAGCGACTTGACCGATGACCCGGCCGGGCAGGGCTGCTGGTGGGTTAAACCCGCCGGAAACCGCCAGCACTATCCCCAAGGCTGGCCGGCTGGTTTCCAGTTGGAGCTATTGGGCGCCAAGTTCAACCCAGCCAGCAGGCCGCTGCTGCCGGGACTTGCCCCTGAATCTCCAAACGCCGTCCTGGCATTCACTGAGGGCGACCTGGCCACTTCCCTCGACATTCCCGTGACTTTCGATCCCAACAACGTCATTCGTCCTGAAAGCGCCGCCGCCGGGCAGGCCACGGTCAAGATCACCTCCTCAAAAGGCCGCGTGACGGGCAAGTTCACCGCCCCGAACACGCTGCTCCGCCATTCCTACAGTGGAGTCATACTGCAAAAGGGCGCCCATCAGGGTGCTTTCGGTTACTTCCTCACCCCGGCAAAACGCCCCTTTGACGGCGCCGGCAAATCAGGCGTCTTCAGCCTCGCTCCCAACTAATGGTGCGTCCAGCTTAAACTGATGAGATAGATAGGGTTTGTTGCTCGCACCAAGACACAAAGGTACGAAGAATGAGAATGTGCGAGTCATGAACTCATGATCATCATCAAGGAAACTTCGTGTCTTTGTGCCTTCGTGTGAGAAATAAAGAGGACATTTTAAGCTGGACGCACCTCCCACACGCCGCGGTTGCGGCCGCCGCGGGCGCCTTTGCCGGAGAGGGTGGCCTGTAGAACGGTCTCGCCGTCGGAGTTGATGAAGGCCTGCGGGAAGGCGTTGAAGTTGGCGTCCGCCGCGCCGGGGGCCAGCGCGGCTTTCGTTGCCACGCGGACCAGCGGCAGCGGCGCGGCCAGCGGGCGGATGAAATAAGCCGAGCCGGACTTGAAGTCATTGTCGTCGTCCCAATGCGCGCCGATGAGGGCGAGATTGCCGCTGAGCGCCACGCTCCAGCCGAAATCGTCGCCCGCCGCGCCGTCGGAGGCGGTGAGTTTGCCGGGGACGGCATGGCCGGTGGCGAGCGGGACGCCGGTGCGCGCATCGAACAGGTAGGCCGAGCCAGAGTAGTCGCCGTTGTCGGTGTCCCCGGTCGCGCCAATCAGGACGAGGTTGCCGCTGAGCGCCACGCTGCCGCCGAAATAGTCTAACGCCACGCCGTCGGCGGCGGTGAACTTGCGCAGGTATTGGCCGCTGCGCGCGTCGAACAGGTAGGCCGCGCCTTTCCTGTCGTCATCCCCCCACGCGCCGATGAGGGCGAGGTGGCCGCTGAGCGCTACGCTGCCGCCGAACAGGTTAAGCGCCGCGCCGTCGGAGGCGGTGAGTTTGCCGGGGACAGCATGGCCGGTGGCGAGCGGGATGCCGCTGCGCGCGTCGAACAGGTAGGCCGCGCCTTTGTAGTTGTCGTCCCCATCCGCGCCGATGAGGGCGAGGTTGCCGCTCAGCGCCACGCTGATGCCGAACTGGTCGAGCGCCGCGCCGTCGGAGGCGGTGAGTTTGCGTAGTTGCTTCCCGGTGCGTGCGTCGAACAGGTAGGCCGCGCCTTTCCTGCCGTCGTCCCCGGACGCGCCGATCAGGGCGAGGTGGCCGCTGAGCGCCACGCTCCTGCCGAACTGGTCGCCCTCCGCGGCATCTTTCGCGGTCAGCTTGCGCAGGTATTTGCCGCTGCGCGCGTCAAACAGATGCGCCGCCCCGGCATTTTCGCCCTTGTCGTCATTGAGATATTCACCCACCAGCAGGAAGCTGTCCGACACCGCCACCGCGGAACCGAACTCATTGTTCGCCTGCGGAGTGGTGGCGCGACCCAGCAGCTTGGTGACGGTGGGCGCCTGGGCCGGCAAAGGCGCGGGCAGCAGCGCCAGCAGCAGAGCGCAATACGAAATCCCGACGGCGACGCCTCCACCGCAGTGAGAGTGGAGGAAAGTCCGTGTTTTCATTACCGGCAAGAGACACGAAAAGCCGGCGGGGAGCAAGGGAAAAGGGGAGGCGCGCAACTAGCGCATCGGCAGGGACACGCTGTGCCGCGTCCCTGATCTTGGCGGGGGGCGGAGGCGGTGGGTGGCGCGGAGCTTTCTCCGCTGCGGTGACACGCCACAAAGCTCCGCGCCCCCTCCGCCCGCGGAAAAATGGGACGCGCACAACGCGTCCCTACCAACGCCGCCTCCGCCCTCTTTATCATGGGACACGGCGCAGCGCGTACCTGCCGTCATTCATCCTTTCTCCTCACGGCGCCAGCCGCCATACCTCGAGCGCCTTGTTGCTGAAACCCGCGGTCAGCACCACGTCGCCGTTGCTGCTGATCACCTGGCCCTGGCCTTTGCCGCCCGCGCCGCTGGCGTCCGTTGCGGGAGACAGGCTCATTTGGGTGAGACGGGCGCTGTCGCTGGCGGTCAGGCGGTACTGCACGCCCTTGCGCAGGCGCAGCACCGGCAGGCGCAGGGCTTGCTGCGTGGTGGAGTTGCCAAAGTCGGCGGCGCCAACGAACAGCGCCTGATTGCGCGCGGATGCGCCGGTGAGCGAGGCCAGCACCACGTACGCGCCGGTGGAGGGATGCACGTCCACGCGCTGGATCGTCCTCACCTTCGGCGCGTCCGTGCCTTCCACGGATTGGCCTTCCTGCAACAGGATTTGCACGGCGCCGGGCGCGGTCGTATCCCACAACAGCAGCGCCAGGTCATTGGCCGCGCGGATCTTCGGCCCGCTCAGCTTGACCAGCGCGAGCATCTGGGCAGGGCCGCCGGCAGGCCAGAATTGCATGAGGCGCGCGATCTTCACATTGGGCTGCGACACCGGGTCCGCGACCTGCCCCTTGCGCAGCAGCAGGCCGCCACCTTCACGCCACAACCCCTCGTTGTTTTTGCTGCTCACCCCGACACCTTTCAAGCTGGCGCGCCAGATTAAAAGCCCGTCGCTGCCGATGGTCTCCGCGAAAAAAGAGCGGTATTGCGCCGAGGTATCGGGCGCGGGATTGCCCTGGGCGGCACGCGGCGTCACTGCCGCGGCGTTGTATCCGGGCGAGAAGGCAGCCTGCAAGGCGGGGCCGCCGCCATCGGGAATCAAGTGGCCGCTGAAGCCAAAGAACCCGCTGTTCCAACTGATGCCCACCCGGCTGGCCAACTGCCCGAGCACGCCCGCCGGGCCGACGGTGGGCATGAACCCCTCGCGGAATACCGTGCCGGTGCTGAGACCGCCGTGGGTGAGAAAGCGGATGAGGCTGTCGCTGCCGGCGGTGACATCTTCGGCGCCTTTTTTCAAGCGCATGTTGCAGGCGACGCGGTCCTCGCCGGATTGCGCGACCTGCGCGAAGCTTTTCAGTGAGCCCCCGGTGCCGGTAATCCTCTCCAGGCCCGAGCCGCCGACGTTATACAGGGCCTGGTTGTTGCCGCTGTTCACGCCGGGGCCGCGCAGGGTGAGTTGGATGAGCGCGTTGTTCGGGTTCACACTCCAGGCGTTGTGAATTTTGGCGGCCTGGAAGTCGTCGCCGAGATTGCCGTCCTTGAGGCGCAGCACGAGCGAGAGCGGCCCGCCGAAGCTCTGCTGCCAGACGCCGCGGTTCCTGCCGCCACCCGCGCCGGAGCCGCTGAGCGCGCCTTGCAGGACCACCTTGGCGGCGCTGTTCATATAGGCCTGCGGGAAGCCGCTGAAGGTGGCGCCCGCATAGCCGCTGGCGCCGCCCTTGGCCGCCAAGCGACCCGCTGCCACCGGCGGGGGCGCGGCCAGCGGGCGGATGAAATAGGCTGAGCCGGAGTTGGTGCCATTGTCGGCGTCCTCATACGCGCCAATCAGGGCGAGGTTGCCGCTGAGCGCCACGCTTCTGCCGAAAAAGTCATCCGCCGCGCCGTCGGCGGCGGTGAGTTTGCCGGGCACGGCATGGCCGGTGGCGAGCGCGGCGCCGCTGCGCGCGTCGAACACATAGGCCGCGCCTTTGGTGCTGTCGTCCCCATA